>JAZQUX010000217.1:0-2555 GCA_045631585.1 Eubacteriales bacterium
CGCTTGGCCTCCGACTTCTTCCGTTGCGGATTTTTGGGTCTGTTGCACATGGAAATCATTGAAGAGCGACTGGAGCGCGAATTCAATCTCGATCTGATCACCACCGCGCCCAGCGTCATCTACAAGATTGACACGCGCGATGGCGAGACCATCATGATCGACAACCCCTCTAACTACCCCTCCTCGGACGAAATCGCACAGGCATACGAGCCTATCGTGCGCGCTTCCATCATCACCCCGCTGGATTACGTGGGCAATCTGATGGATCTGTGTCAGGATCGCCGCGGTACCTTTATTGATATGAAGCATCTCGACCCCACCCGCGTCGAGCTGTTGTACGATCTGCCTCTGGGCGAGATTGTCTACGACTTCTTCGATGCGCTCAAGAGCCGCTCCCGCGGCTATGCGTCTTTGGACTACGAGGTCAAGGGATACGAGCAGTCCAAGCTGGTCAAGCTCGACTTTTTGCTTAACGGTGAGAAGGTGGATGCGCTGTCCTTTATCGTCCACGAGGACAAGGCCTATGCCAGAGCCCGCAAAATCGCGGAAAAGCTCAAAGACAACATTCCGCGCCAGTTGTTTGAAGTGCCCATTCAGGCGGCCATCGGTGCCAAGATTATCGCCCGAGAGACCGTCAAGGCCATGAGAAAAGACGTGCTTGCCAAGTGCTACGGCGGTGATATTACCCGTAAAAAGAAGCTGCTGGAAAAGCAGAAGGAGGGCAAGAAGAAGATGCGCCAGTTGGGCAGCATTCAAATCTCGCCCGAGGCATTCATGGCTGTGCTTAAGCTGGATGATGAAGAAAAATAAATCGCTGGGGTTGTATATTCACATCCCCTTCTGCCGCCGCAAGTGCCTGTACTGTGACTTTTGTTCCTTCGCAGGACAGAGCGACGACACGATGGACGCCTACGTCACCCGTCTGTGTGAGGAGATAGAACAATCCGCCGCGCCGTGCGTTCATCATACGGTGGATACCGTTTATATTGGCGGCGGCACACCGACCTTGCTTACGGCTCCTCAAATGGAGCGCGTGCTGAGCACCGTCCGCACCTGCTACACGCTGTCCGACAACGTCGAGATCACGGCCGAGTGCAATCCCGCGACGGCGGACGAGGACAAGCTGCGCGCCCTCTTTTCGTTGGGTGTCAACCGATTGAGTATCGGGGCGCAGAGTGCTGTCGAGGGCGAGTTGAGGGCGCTCGGGCGCATTCACACGTTTGAAGACACCAAACAGACCTATTTTGCTGCGCGCCGCGCCGGATTTGATAATATTTCCTTGGACGTCATGTTTGGTATTCCCCATCAGACACTTGAGAGTTTTTCGCACACGCTGGATGAAATATTGGCGCTCTCTCCCGAGCACATTTCGGCATACAGCTTGATTGTCGAACCGGACACACCCTTTTTTGACGCGGGGGATGCGCTTCCCTTGCCCGACGAGGACACGGTGTGCGACATGAGCGCTCTGCTTCTTGCCCGCCTGCAATCTGCCGGCTATGAGCGCTATGAGATCAGCAATTTTGCCAAAGACGGCAAGGTCTCCCGACACAATCTGCGCTACTGGAACATGGAGGATTATCTGGGCTTTGGCCCGGCGGCTCACTCGCTGATGGGACGGATCCGCACGGGGCACAGCCGCGATTTGGGAGCTTATCTTGCGGGGCAGGACATCACCGAGCCCGAAGAGACGATGGACGAAACAACCGCCCGCGATGAGTATGTGATGCTACGGCTCAGACTCGCCGACGGGGTGGACAAGCAAGCGTTTTTGGATCGGTTCGGGCAAAATTTTGATGAGATTTACAAAGCATCTGCCGCGCGGTTTGTAGCGGCGGGTTTGCTGACTGACACGCCTGAGCGTTTGGCGTTTACCGATCAAGGGTTTGACGTGAGCAACGTGGTGTTGGCGGAGATGTTGTTTGGGTAATGGAATTTTTCAACACCTTCGTAGCCGGGCGCGGGGTGAGATCTAATTTTTCACAACTTTTTCTACGGACGCGCGCGCGGGCAAAAGAAGAAGATGTGTAAAATCCAGCTAAACTTTCTACAACTGCGTAGCCGGACGTGCGGTGGATAAACTAATTTTTCTACAACTTCGTAGCCGGACGCTCACACAGCTTCGCGCGTTCGCGGATAGCGTTTATGTTCATTCTTTGCCTCGTGGCAAAGAACGAACCAAGAAAACACGCCAAAGGCTGCCGCCTTTGGAAACTGCTCCTTTGCCGCTCTGCAAAGAAGGCTGGGGATAAAAACATATACGCTTTCACTGCATCGCTCGCCGCAAAGCCACCACGAGCGGCAGATATGCCAAAGTGAAAAGTTTTGCGGGTTTCTTAAGGGCATTAGGCCCTTAAGTTCACTTTCTTGGTTCATTCTTTCTTGAATGAGAAAGAATGAACATAAAGTGCTGAACAGATCAGCGCGCGGCTTGCCGCGCAGTATGATCGTCAAAAGGAAAAGACGTAGAAAATTTAGTTTTCCTTTTCTCTCGCCGCCTTGCCACCACGAGCGGCAGATATGGGAAGCAAAATATGTTGCTTTCTTGGTAGGGG
>JAZQUX010000218.1:0-3431 GCA_045631585.1 Eubacteriales bacterium
TTGCTTCTGTGCTCAAGCAAATCAACGGCCCCGCCTCCTCTCCTGACGCTTGGGATGCTACGTCTTACGGCGGCCGCAAGTTCATCGGCGTATATGCTGACATGAACGACGCGATTGCCGCAGCAAACGAAGGCTACAAGGCGGTTCGCGCTATGAGCGTGGCCGAGAGAGAAAAGCTGATCACCGTCATCCGCGAGATGACGCGCGAGGAAGCTGAGGTCATGGGACGCTTGGGTGTTGCCGAGACCAAAATGGGCCGCGCCGACCACAAGAAGGCCAAGCACCTGCTGGTTGCGGATAAGACCCCCGGTACCGAGGATATCGAGCCTTCCGTTTGCACGGGAGATCATGGCCTGACGCTGACCGAGATGGCGCCTTTTGGCGTTGTCGGAAGCATCACCCCCTCGACCAACCCCTCTGAAACTGTTATTTGTAACAGTATCGGTATGATCGCCGCAGGAAACGGCGTGGTGTTCAACCCCCACCCCAACGCGATCGCTACCTCCAACTACGCAGTTGACCTGATCAACCGCGCGTCGGCTAAGGTCGGCGGACCCCGAGTGCTCGTTGCCTCGGTTGTCAAGCCCACGCTGGAGACCGCGCAGATCATGTACAAATCGCCCCTGATCCGCCTGCTCGTCTGCACGGGCGGTCCCGGCGTCGTCAAGGCAGTTCTTTCCTCCGGTAAGAAGGCCATCGGAGCCGGTGCGGGCAATCCTCCCGTTATCGTGGATGATACCGCAGATATCGCAAAGGCAGCCAAGGATATCATCGATGGCTGTACCTTTGACAATAACTTGCCTTGCATCGCAGAAAAGGAAGTGTTCGTATTTGATAACGTCGCTGACGAGCTGATCGCCGGCATGATGAGAAACGGATGCTACAAGCTGACGCTCGCACAGGCAAATGAGCTGGCGAAGATCGTTCTGAACGAAGTTAAGAACGACAAGGGTCAGGTCAAGCACGTGGTCAACCGCGATTGTGTCGGCCGCGACGCGAAGGTTATTTTGGCTAAGATGGGCATCAACGTGGGCGACGACATCCGTTGCATCATCGCGGAGGTTCCCTTCGAGCACTTGTTCGTTCAGGAAGAGCTGATGATGCCGATCCTTGGTATCGTCCGCGTCAAGAATATCGATGAAGCCATCGACTTGGCTTGCAAGGCGGAGCACGGCAACCGCCACACCGCTCACATGCACTCCAAGAACATCGACCACCTGTCCCGCTTTGCGAAGGCGGTTGAAACCACCATCTTTGTTAAGAACGCGCCCTCCTACGCAGGTATCGGCTTTGGCGCCGAGGGTCACACGACCTTCACCATCGCAGGCCCCACGGGCGAGGGTATCACCAGCGCACGCAGCTTTACCCGCCGCCGCCGCTGTGTTATGGTGGACAAATTCCACATTATCTAATAATGTAGGATGCTGACACGGTATATCAAAAATTGAAGATATAAACCCACGAAAGGAAAGAGAATTATGGAATTGACCGCTTCTCAAATTGAGAGCATCGTCCGTCAGGTCCTCGCCGGCACCAAGGCCGCTCCCGCTTGCTCGGGTGCACCCGCCAATGGCAAAGCAAAGGTTGCTGTACTGACTGCTCCCAGAAAAATCGAAATTCAGGAAGTTGACATTCCCGAGCTCGGCGACGATGACATTCTGGTCAAGGTTGAAGGCGCGGGTGTCTGCGGAACCGACGTACACGAGTGGAAGGGTGACCCCTTCGGTATGTGCCCTGTCATTCTCGGCCACGAGGGTACGGGTGAGGTTATCGCGCTGGGTAAGAACGTCAAGTGCGATACCGCCGGTAAGCCCCTGAAGGTCGGTGACAAGATCGTTACCTCGGTAATTTCCTGCGGCGAATGCCACGTTTGCCGTATGCATCCCGGCAATACCAACCTGTGCGATAAGCAGGGTATCTTCGGTCTGATGCCTCAGAACAAGGAGAACCCCCTGAACGGTTGGTTTGCAACCCACCTGCTCATCAGAGCAAAGGGCGCTACGTATTTCCAGGTCAACGGCCTGGACGTCAAGCAGAGAATGATCCTGGAGGCCGCTTGCGTTTGCGTACACGCTGTCGCTCGCGCTCAGTCCACGGGCCTGTTGAACTTCAACGCGAAGGTTCTGGTCCTTGGTACCGGTCCCATTGGTCTTTTGATGTGCTCGGTGCTCCGCGCTGCGGGTATCAACCACATCGTTGCCATCGACGGCTCCGAAAAGAGACTGGAAATGGCAAAGAAGCTGGGTGTTAAGACCACCATCAACTTCAAGGAAGTTCCCGATGCCGCCGCTCGTGTTCAGATCATCAAGGACATCTCCGATGATCAGGGCGTAGACTTCGCCTTCCAGTGCACCGGTGCTCCCGCTGCAGCCGCATCCATCTACGACTACATTCGTCGTGGCGGTGGACTTTGTGAGGTTGGTTTCTTCGTCAACAACGGAGAATACTCCATCAACCCCCACTTCGCTATGTGTAACAAGGAGATCACCATCGTTGGTTCTTGGGACTACACCGCAGAGGATTATCCCACGACCGTTGCCTTCTTGCGTCAGGCAAAGGAGATGAACATTCCGATCGAGGATTTGATCACTCACTCCTTCCCGTTGGAACGTCTGAACGAGGCCATGGAAGTCAACGTATCTCAGGCAGGTATCAAGATCTGCTACATCGCAGACTGATCGCCGGGAGGTAGGATATGGCTCTTGGAATGATCGAATGCTACGGCTTTGTTACCTCGGTTGTTGTCGCCGATAAGGGGCTCAAGACCGCGGACGTTGAGCTGGTCGCCATCGATAAGAACAAGCCGGCCAACGCCGATAAGTGTGAAGTTCCGTTGGTGATGGTGGTAAAGTTCGAGGGCAACGTTGCAGCCGTGGAAATGGCTGTCGAAGCCGGCAAGAATGAAGCCGAAAAACGCGGTATGTTTATCGCATCCCGCATCATCCCGCGTCAGGACGAGCAGATCGAATGGTTTGCAAGACTCAACGCACTGGGAAAGAGCTCGACAATTTGAGCTCAGGGCAAATGCCCACAAACGTAAGAATAAAAAATAAAAATAAAAAAACAAACTAACAAAAAGAAAAGGAGATTACTCTCATGTTGGAAGCTCTTGGTATGGTTGAAACCCGCGGTCTGGTTGCCGCAATCGAAGCTGCAGATGCTATGTGCAAGGCTGCAAACGTTGTCCTGATCGGTTCTGAAAAGATCGGTTCCGGCCTGGTAAGCGTCATGGTTCGTGGCGACGTCGGTGCTGTTAAGGCTGCTGTTGAAGCAGGCGGCGCTGCTGCTGCAAACCTGGGTGAGGTCGTTGCTACTCACGTCATCCCCAGACCCCACGGCGACGTGGAGAAGGTTCTGCCCTCTGTAAAATAAGTTTGACGGTTGGTGAGACTTATGGAGGACAAGGCAATCGCTCTGTTGGAGGTGCAAGC
>JAZQUX010000219.1:0-5043 GCA_045631585.1 Eubacteriales bacterium
ATGCCCTCCGGCATCCCTGTCGCTACGGTTGCCATCGGGGGTGGTGTCAATGCCGCTTTGCTTTGCGCCCAAATCCTCGCTGTAGAGGACAAAGAGTTAGCCGCGAAGCTGGACGCCAAGAGAGTCGCCGACAGTCAGGCCGTCCTTCAAAAGGACGCTCGCATCTCGGCTGAGTTTGCCGCTCGTCAGGCATAAGGAGGCACCATGGGAGGATTTTTTGGCGCGGCCTGCAACCATGACGCCATTGAGGACGTCTTCTTCGGAACGGACTACCATTCCCACCTCGGCACCCGCCGCGGCGGCATGGCAGCTTACGATCCCATCAAGGGCTTGCAGCGCGACATTCATAACATTGAAAACTCACCCTTCCGCACCAAGTTCTCGGGCATTTTTGATGAGATGACGGGAACGTCGGCCATCGGATGCATCAGCGACAGCGACCCGCAGCCGCTCCTGATTCGCTCGGCCTTGGGCAAGTTCGCCATTTGCACTGTCGGATTGATCAGCAACGCCGACGAACTGATCGACCGCTACTTCACGGCAAGCGCGGGACACTTTAACGCCATGACGGGTGGTGCCGTCAACACGACCGATCTGGCGGCCGCTCTCATCAGCCGCAAATCCAGCTTTGTTGAGGGCATCAAATTTGTGCAGGATATGATTGTGGGCAGCTTGTCCATTCTGATTTTGTGCGACGACGGCTCCATCATTGCCGCTCGCGACAAGCTGGGACGCATTCCCGTTCTCATCGGCAAAAACGATGGCGGCTATTGCGTGTCCTTTGAGTCCTTCGCTTTGCAAAAGCTGGACTATCTGTTAGAACACGAATTGGGTCCGGGTGAGATCGTTCGTATCACCAAAGACTCGATGGAAATTTTGCAGGAGCCGGGCAAGAAAATGTGCATCTGCTCCTTCCTCTGGACGTATTACGGCTACTCGTCCTCCAACTATGAGGGCGTCAACGTCGAAGCCATGCGCTACCGCGACGGCGGCATTTTGGCTGAAAACGATAAAAAATCGGGAAATATGCCCGAGATTGATTACGTCAGCGGCTTCCCCGACTCAGGCACCCCCCACGCCATCGGTTACGCCAACGCAAGCGGCATTCCGTTTGCCCGTCCCTACATCAAGTACACGCCCACTTGGTCACGCAGCTTCACACCCGCCAAGCAGGTGGATCGAAACCGTGTAGCCAAGATGAAGCAGATTCCCATCAAGGAGCTGATCAAGGACAAAAAGCTGTTGTTTGTGGACGATTCCATCGTTCGCGGCACACAGCTTCGTGAAACTGTTGAATTTCTGTACGAAAACGGCGCCCGCGAGGTTCACATGAGAATCGCCTGCCCGCCCATCATGTACAGCTGTAAATATCTGAATTTTACTCGCTCTAACAGCGAGATGGATCTCATTACCCGCCGCGTGATTATGGAACTGGAGGGCAAAGAGGGATTTGAACATCTCGACGAGTACAGCGATTCCTCCACCGAACGCGGCCGCAAGCTGCGTGAGGCGCTCTGTAAACGCTTCCGCTTCGATTCGCTCGAATTCCAGTCCCTCGACGGCATCCTCGATGCCATCGGCATTGACCGTGATTGTCTGTGTACCTATTGTTGGACGGGGAAGGAATAAATTTTTTACATCTTCTCCTGCCCACGCGCGTACTGCTGCGCGCCGCGCTGTGCGGTTTATGCCCATTCTTTGCCTTGCCGCAAAGAATAGGCGAAGAAAAGGCACTAAGGGGCAAGCCCCTTAGAACCCCGCAGCGCGAAAACCGTTCCGCTATCGCTTCACTCATTTTTTCGCGAAAGCAAGCAACTTCAGCTTTTGCGTTTGCAAGTTAAAGAAACTTGCAAACACGGGAGTGGCACGCAAATAGCTTCTGCAAAAAGTTTTCGCTCTCGTTTTACGCACCCTATTTCAGCAAAATGTTTTGCTTTTTACGCCTGCCGCTCGTGGTATCCACACGGCGAGCGATGCACTTAAAACTTTTATGTTTTTCTCCCAAGCCTTCTTTGCAGAGCGGAAAAGAGAGGGAGATCCAAGAGGGAACGTCTTGGCGCGTTTCTTGGACAGTTCTTGCCGCGTAGCAAGAAGTGTCAATAAAAACACCGCACAGATCAGCGCGAGCCGAAGGCTCGCAGTATGATCGTCAAAAGAAACGGTTGTTAAAAATTAAAACTACACCCAAAAAATCAACCCGAAAGGAACCACCACCATGCATTCCAATTCTAAATCCGAATCCTACGCCGCTGCAGGCGTCGATATCACCGCCGGCTACCGCGCCGTCGAACTCATGAAAAAACACATCAACCGCACCAAAAACGAAGGCTGCCTCGATGACGTCGGCGGCTTTGGCGGTTGCTTTGGTCTGCCCATCGCCGGCATGGAAGAGCCCGTGCTCGTCTCCGGTACCGACGGCTGCGGCACCAAGGTCAAATTGGCCATTCTGATGGACAAGCACGACACCATCGGCATCGACGCCGTGGCCATGTGCGTCAATGACATCATCTGCTGTGGCGCGCGCCCCTTGTTCTTCCTGGACTATATCGCCTGCGGTAAGAACATCCCCGAGAAGATCGCCGAGATCGTCGGCGGCGTGGCAGAGGGTTGCGTCCAGTCGGGCGCGGCGCTGATCGGTGGTGAGACCGCCGAGCACCCCGGCATGATGCCCGTCGAGGATTACGATCTGGCAGGCTTTGCCGTCGGCATCGTCGATAAAAAGAAGATTTTGGACAACACCCGCATGACCGAGGGTGATGTAGTCATCGCGCTCCCTTCCACGGGCATCCACTCCAACGGATTCTCGCTCTGCCGCAAGGTGTTTGACATTGATAACAACAATCCCGAATTGTACGTCAAGCGCGAGGAGCTGGGCGGCAAAACCATCGCCGAGGCGTTGATCGTTCCCACCCGCATTTACGTCAAGTCCATCTTGGCTCTCTTGGAAAAGGTCGACGTCAAGGGCATCTCCCACATCACGGGCGGCGGCTTCTACGAGAACATTCCGAGATCCATTCCCAAGGGTCTGACCGCTAAGATCGACAAGAGCGCCGTTAAGGTTCTGCCCATCTTCGATATGATCGCCAAGTGGGGCAACATCCCCGAGCGCGATATGTTCAACACCTACAATATGGGCGTCGGTATGAGCGTTGTCGTTCCCGCGAGCGAGGTCGAGACCGCGCTCGAAATCCTCAAGGCCAACGGCGAGGATGCTTACGTAATCGGCGAGATCATTGCCGGCGACGAGGGAGTCATTCTGGAGTAAGAGTACGAGGGGTACGACGCGGGGACTTTTTGAAAAAAGTCCCGGCACCCCCAAAAACTTTTAAAGAAGAAACAGGAGCGTAGCCGGGACAACTTCTCCTAACCATGTATGGGAAAGGGCGTGCGCCATCCCAAAGAATAGCTCCCGCAAGAAGTGGGGCCCCTCCCCCTTCTTCTCCACGATAAAACAAACATTCCGGCAGAGCGAGTGGGAAGGGGCCCACGAGCTTGCGGCAGTACCTCTGCGTCAGCAGGTGAACAGCCGGTTTTGCCATGAAAATTCCCCCATTGAAAGTTCTTGAAAAGGGTTTGGGAAAAACTTCTTTCAAGAAGTTTTTCCCAACAAAAAAGGAGACAACACCATGTCAACTCCCAAAAAAATCGCCGTCTTCGTATCCGGCGGCGGCACGAACCTGCAAGCCCTGATCGACGCGCAAGAAAGCGGCATCCTGCACAGCGGCAAGATTGTTTTGGTCATCGCCTCCAATCCCACCGCTTACGCCCTGGAGCGCGCCAAAAACCATGGCATCGCCACGGCGGTCGCGTGGAAACGCGAGCTTGGCTCGCAAGAGGCATTTGAAGCCGCCATCGAGCGCGAGCTGGAAACGCACGGGATCGATCTGATTGTGCTGGCCGGCTTTATGAACATTCTGTCCGCGAATTTCACCTCCAAGTGGCCCGAGAGAATCATCAACGTCCACCCTGCCCTCATCCCTTCCTTCTGCGGCAAGGGAATGTACGGTCTTGCCCCCCACCAAGCGGCGCTCGAGATGGGCGTCAAGGTCACGGGCGCGACGGTGCATTTTGTCAACGAGATCCCCGACGGCGGCAAGATCATTGCCCAGAGAGCCGTCTACATTGAAGAGGGCGACACGCCCGAAACCCTGCAACGCCGTGTCATGGAACAGGCCGAGTGGATCATTCTGCCCGAAGCCGTCGAAAAGGTCGCGGCAAGCATGGCTTAAATTTCTTCCGTAGGGCGGTGCCTTGGTGCCGCCGATAATAAACATTTTGATTCCTATGAATCGGCGGGAGCAAGCCCCCGCCCTACCACATAACAAACAAGGAGCATCACCATGAAAATTTCCACCATTCAAGAAGAACTCAATTCTCTGGCCTACCACGGCCGCGGCATTATCAACGGCAAGAGCGCCGACGGAAAGAAGGCCGTCACTGCTTACTTTATCATGGGCCGCAGCGTCAACAGCCGCAATCGCGTATTCGTTGCCGAGGGCGACGCCATGAGAACCAAGGCATTTGACGAGTCCAAGATGGTTGACCCCCATCTGATCATCTACTATCCCGTCCGCGTGCTGGGCAACAAGACCATCGTCACCAACGGCGACCAGACCGATACCATCTACGATCTGATGGACAAGCAGATGACCTTTGAGCAGGCTCTGCGTACCCGTGAGTTTGAGGACGATGCGCCCAACTTCACCCCGCGCATTTCCGGCATCATCCACCACGAGAATGGTGAGATGAACTACGCTATGTCTATCTTGAAGAGCGCAGAGGGCGACGACAGCTCTTGCGAGAGATTTACATACGCTTATTCTAACCCTATAGCAGGTAAGGCAAAGTTTATCCACACCTATAACGGAGACGGAGATCCGCTTCCTTCGTTTGAGGGCGAGCCGAAAACTCTCGAGCTTCCCGATATGGATATCGACGCGCTCACCGATCTTATCTGGACGAACCTCAACGAGGATAATAAGGTATCGCTTTTCGTAAGATATATCGACATCGCAAGCGGCGAGAGTGAAACCAGAATAATCA
>JAZQUX010000220.1:0-7939 GCA_045631585.1 Eubacteriales bacterium
CCGCCGTCCAGCGCTCCCAGTTGCGGTCGTCAAACGTAAGGCAAAGCGTCCCCCGTCCCAATCCTGCGAAAGTCGCGTAATCCACAACCCGGATCAATCCTTTCTTCTCTCGCTCCGCCAATGCGGCAATGCAGCCTTCAAAATCCGCAACAGAAGCCAACGGACGCCATCCTCCGGTTTCTTTCGTTATGCCATGAAACAACAGATCAAGCGCACCACCGCCCTTGGCTATCAGCTCGTCAAGCGCGGCTGCGAACGACGTAGGCGTCGTTCCGGTTCCAAAGTTGCGGCGGCACTTCAGCATCGGTGCCAAACCCGCCTTGCGCACTAAAGCTTCAACGGCGGAATTACTCCTGACGAATGGATGACACAGAAAACGAGGCGCCGCTCCTGTCTCGCGGCGAATCGCATCGCGAGATCCCTCAAGTTCGGCAACAACAGCCGCCGATCCCTTTTCCGAAAGCAACTTAACAAGGTCAACATGCGAAACAGTATGAGATGTTATTTCATGTCCCCTGAGGCGCAATTCCCGGATATCATCCCAAGACATCTTGTTGTCAGCACCAACATTATGTGTAATCACATTGAAAGTTCCACGATATCCGTACCGCTCAAGCACAGGTGCGGCTACAGTGAAATGCCCCTTGGGATTATCATCGAATGTCAACGTAACGACAGGCACGCTGGCGTTACATGCCACCATCGCAACAAGAGACGATGCCATTAACGCTACTTTAACGATGCTTTCATGCATAAAAAACCGGATCCTGACACCTCACACCACGGAGAATCACCTGTATCTAAAAATTGCAGCCTGTTGGACGCAAACCCTGCTGTGAATACGGACAGCTCCCTCTCCCGTCTTTTCAAAACCGACTTTTTCCCACGTACCGTCGCCTTGAAGGCGCTCCACCGCTGATGGAGTTTTTTCAAACCTCAATTCGGGCGTTTCGTCACCATCAAGGTCGATTGCGTTAAGCACCACGATATTTTCCCCTTCCGTCGTCCGCCCCGCAAGACACGTGACAGGTCCAATCCCGAGATAGTAAACGCCGCCCAGAATCCTTCCCGAATGTTTTTTCAGCCATTCTATCATCTCTGCCTTGTAATCTTCCGACATCATGACCGCATCGTAATATCTTGGTTCCTGAACCGGTAAAGGATTTGCAATCGACAACACCTTACCGCCCTTCGCATTAGCGAACAGAACGCTGCCCGGTGCTTCAAACACCGGTTCCGCCGCAAGGTTAGGACGGTTAAGAAGTCTCGATACGATTTTTGCACCACTCTTTATTTCCGTCAAATCCGCAAATCCTACATTCCGCCCCTGATAGGTACGTCTGCCGCTTTCGAACTCGTGAAACTGAACAGTCTTGCGCTTCCATTCCTTTGCGTCGACACCGATCTCATCGGAATAACCGTTCTTTGAAAGCCAAATTGCCGCCGAGGCATCAACAATGACCGCTCCCGCGAGAATTTCATCAAGTTCTTCTCTTGCGAGCTTCTCTACCGTCTCGACCGTAAGTGCTGTAACTTCGCCCTTGCTTGCCCTTCCATAATAATATGGAATACCCATCAATCCAAAATAGCGGGATCCAAAATCGAGCGTCACCGGCCCACAAGAAGGCACAACAACGCCTTCCTGCCTGAAATCCACTTTTGCCGCCCATTCCATCAGGCCTTTGTTTTCCCTGAACATCTTGCGGTAGGCCTCTGCCGATTTCTTTTCATGGTAGTTCGATGTTCTGGTAATCCATATCTTTGCACCTTTGCATCCGTCAAGCGCAAGCATTACGAGATGATTCATCGTTCGCGTTGCACTAGTCGCCCAAAGCGTGTGAGGACAAGTATCCGACTCTTGAAGAAACACGATATCCTTGCCGACACGTTCACGTTGCATGGCATAATAGCCTCTCATGTTCACCACATGGAGCAAATCCCTGCCGTGATATGGAGCCCCAGAGCCTCTGAGGATTGGAGTCTGTCCTGGCGCAGCAAGAATCCGTGAAAATCTCCCGCAAGGCGCAAATGCGCCGAGCTTGGACAAGTACACAACATCCCAGGAATGCCGGAATCGAAATTGTCGCGTATGACTTTGAAAAACCGTGACATGCACTCGGAATAGAACGCCTCCCAAATTCCGGCATGCCGTATTTCATCCGCGGTACGTTCTTCCTTCACCTTGTCGAGAAGCGCCACAACCTCTTCGCGCGTCCAGCTACGCCCCGTGCGTTTGGCGAATTCCGCAAGGTGAAGCGGACAGTAGCACCCCGGTTTGCCATTCCACACAAGACGAGTATCGTCATCAATCATGAAAAAGTCCGGCTTGAGTTCTGAAAACGTGCGGCATGTCTTCGCTATGTAGGCAAGGAACCGCTCGTCCAGCGGACACATTCTGTAGATGCTGCTGCCATCAGGTTTAACCACCAGCTGCCACGGCGTCGGCGTTCCCGGAGGATTGACGTGTCCCATTGTAGATTGCAAAAGAATCCCCTGCGCCACCGGCGATTTCGCCCTGAGCAATGGAACCGTAGCCAAATAGCGCTTTGCGTAAACGGCCGCCCTGTCCACAACGGGATTACCCTCCGGATTAACCGAACATGACCATGCGATCCCGTCCACAAAAGTGGTATTCCCAAGATCGGCGGAGTCGGCCACAAGCTGTTCGGCGACGCCGTCATTGAGCGGCATCACGGAAATCCATTTTGGACAAGCTTTAATCTTCTCACTTTCGGTGCAATACGATGCGTGGGCTAATGCTACACATATTGCAGCCACATTAAAAACCGACAATGAAAACCTTGCGTTCATCCAAAGCTTCCTCAGCGAACAATTATTTTGAGCCCCTTCATCGAAAAGCCCGCCACAAGAGTTGCCGTACCATCTCCATTGTCGGTCACCGACAGCGTTCCGTTTCGGACGGAATCTCCGAGATCGATGCGGACGGCAAGTTTCTTGCAGAGCGATTCGACTACAGCGGAATCTACCGTACAGACAGGAACCGAAATCCCTCGCTCGTAATCGACAATATCACCGCCCTTGAACAACACTTTGATTTTTCCCTCGGATGCAACCGAAGAATTGGCTCTCGTAAACACAAAGCCCTTTGTCTGCATTTCCACATCTTGTGGCCGCACATCAAGAACGAGAGATGAATTGTCGGCAAATTGAACTGCCGCGCCATCGATTGCCTTTGCGTTTTCGATCTTGACCGAACCGGATTTCACCATGATCACATTTCGCCCGGTCTCTGGCGCAGTTGCATCGGAAAGATCGCTATTTTCTCCGAAACGCAGAACACCACCAAACGAAAGAACGCCATCACCGGTTTTTCGCAATATGCCGTTGAGCGTAACCGGCGCGGCAAACTTGGCGGTCATGCCGCTCGCGACATTCAAGCAACCGTTATCCAATATGAATATGCCGCGCGTATCTTCCGCAAACTCGGTCGTATTGGTGATACCCAGCTCCGAATAATTATGCAATTTGAGCGAATCATATCTGAATGCACCAAGAGAGCCGCCAAGATGTACTCCCTTGCCGACAACAATGCGCGTATGTGAAGTCTCGCTGGCATCAGGCGAACTGCTGTCCTTCGTCCACGCTGTAGTAATGCCGCCAGTCCAATTTCCGTTATTTCCTCCAAGATATAGCGTACTGCCTTTCCCGCTCGGGTTGTAACTTTGAACTGTTATATCCTCATCACCATCTATATCAGAGTCAAGTTTGAAATTGATATCTCCAAGCATCCTTATAAAAGGTTTCTTGCTACTGGTACCATGTACTGTTACTTTTCCGGCAAGAGTACAAGTCTCTCGTGGATAAATCGTACCTCTCTGATACAAACAAAGCGACGGAATATAAACAGAAGTGTAAAGATAGACAATACAATTATCTGCAGCAATAAGCCTATCACCTGGGAAAGACGTAACATAGCCAGGATTTTCAGCTGTTGGAGCTTTAAATCTGATGCTCTTGGAATCACTTAAATAATAGTACTTGCCGGCTTCAGGAAACTCGCCGTCAGACCAAATATTCGACTGATCTGCTTGACTATCTAATGTTGTGTCGCTACTTTTGTATGTAACAATAGGTTTATGCGTAAGATAAACTATTTTACCCCCCACCACTTCAGAATCGTCCTTGACAATCAAGAAAGCATCAGGTGGGACCTCTGAAAACATTTTCATGCTTGCCGATATTGATATAAAATCCGGCAAGCCCGCAGCAACCGCCTCCGGAGAAATCCTAAAGACCGGATATTCGGCTGGATCACCTCCACGCACAGCATCAAGATCAAACGACATTGCTACATCATTGCCGACGACAAACCGGTTGGTTATGTTCAAAGCGTATGCGCCGTTTATTCCCGTAAAATGAAAATCCGCCCCGTCGCCAACAACAAAAGTACCGACCGTCGAAATACGCGACGCACTACCTTTATAACACCATTTGGCATTGGTACCGACATCCAAAACTCCTGCCACATCCACTTTTGACGAATTCGTTACGACAGCATCTCCCGCAAACGAAAGATTCCCGAAGGAACTATCTCGGCTTGCCGGAATATTGATCAATGCATTTCGTCCAAAAACAAAGCTTCCGGGCGTAACCATGCCAACCTTATTTGCATCAAGTCCAAACCCGTCGCCAAGAACAACCGTTCCTTCAAACCTGCTCCAATCGGAACCGGCATTCAATTGAAGGCCTGATATCCGCGATGTATTTGAATAGACTTTGACCTTGCTTTCTTTCTCGCCGACGACTTCGGCATTCAACTTGATGGCGGCATTAGAGCTCCGTGTGTATCTAATCGCGGAAGGATTTTCCGCATCTTTGGAAACGAATGTGATTTTTCCTTTGATATTGACAAGATTATCATAAACCAATTCACCACCCGGCAAAATTCTCAAATCGGCAAATTCGCTGTTTTTTGTCGCGGTACCATAGCATTTAACAGTTCCTGCAACAAAAAGCGGGGAAGGGAAATTGATATCCTCAGATGGACCGCGAAGCGTCAATCCAGCCGCTACATAATAATTCGTTGGCGGATCATTGTGAGGGGCAAGCCCGTCCGACCAGTTTCCTGCAAATTTAAGCGATCCTGAAGTTGCAATATCTTTATCATTGTCGCTCTTCGTCAAATACACAAACCCCGTCGTTTCGTCGTAAACATTTTCCGCATTTAGCGCAAAAGCCGAAATGGCCATTGACACAAGCAAAATAGCTTTACTGTTCATCTTATCAAAACCTTTCTTCTTTTTCTTATTTGAAATCGAAATCCGTTCCCCAGAACTTTTTCAAGAACTGGCCCCTGATTGGCATCCACCAACGAACTTCTGCCGGGAATGCCCTGAAAACACGGCCCCAATTCTCATCTATCGCATCTTTAAGTTCGATGCGCTTCAATATAAGTTCCTTGCCAAGTTCGGCAAACTTGGACAGTTCCATAGAATCTCGTGACAAGATAAAGCGTCTTGTCAATTTGGCATTTTCGACAATTGCCCTGACGCGGTTCACTCGCCAACGTTCCAATTCCGTAAGATCGGACTTGGCAAGCGCACGTCCGATTATTTCCAGATCTCCGTCATAATCGGCTTCCGTATGGGACGCATAGCCTGTTGAATAAAGATTCGACTCGTCTACGACGGCAGATGCGTCCGCATCACGCTTTCTTTTATTCCGTTCAATTGTATCATCTCGTCCCTTCTCGCCACGCATTCTTGTGCGCGCAAAAACCTCCTTCATTTCCGGCGCGGCGCTTCCGTACTGCGACAGATACTCCTCTTCAATCGTCTCGAAGGAAAGTTCCGGATCCGACATTAGCCTTGCGATGACATATGTTTCGAACTGCGTAGTGGCTCTTGGAGCATTGTCTTCATCGGCACCAATCATCCCGCGCTTTACATTGGCCTTGAATTCCTCGCAAAAATAACGCTCAAGCCCACGCATAGTCGCAATTGAACTGCACAGATAATTGGGGCGCACAAAATAATGCTTGAGTCCCTTATCGCGCCAAGTGTCTATCATCGCCAAAGAATCCTCAGTAGTGATAGGCACGATTCCAGCGAGCATGTTGTCAGGATACAAAATGTTCACTTTGCGCGGGGGATGCCGATATGCCGCATAAAGGTACACTATCAATTTAACATCCGGGCGGATCGCTGTAGATAGCTCCGCTATTCTGTTCCAGAAACGTACATACCGGTCCGTTTTGTGAACGTTAAAATCTTCGCCCGGCAAATCAGCGTCCCTCTCACGGCAATTATCGCACAGGCAATAACCATGAGCATCATTCGGGCACACGTTCAAATATTCATTCGTTCCGCCCTTGCACCAATCTTCAATGACTTGATCTGCTACAGCAGGATTGGATACGCAAAGTTTGATATATTTCGCTTTTCTTGACTTTTTAGCAGTCTCTCCCGGGTAGCCGCGCCTGCCTTTTTTGTCCAATGCCAGAAATTCTGGCCGTGTCTCGGCAAAACGTTCATTCCAATCAATGAATGCATGTCCATAATTAAAACGCTTACGAGATTCGATACGCATGCGCAAATTCCAGCGAACCCGATCTGTTCCAAGCTGTTTTGCCCGAGCCTCGTCAATGCGTAACGCTTTTGGAACATCTTTATTCCGCTTAAGCCACGAACCCGGGCTCCCTCCGTATGTGCGGAGAATGGCCATATCAAAAGGCGGCACAAAACGACAGATCAATCCATCGGGAATTGTTACAGAATCGCGTTTCTTTATTACGATTCCTCTATCTCCCGGCTCAACCCATTTAACACCAAGGTGCTTTTCAAGAAAACAGTATACGGCAAAAAGGCTTCCCCACCTCTGCCGCCCTTTCGCAGACGAATCATCACCCCAGAAGTATATGCGTCCATCTACAGCACGAACGTGCGATTCATGCGCCTTCACTTGTTCTGAACCTGGAGCAGGCCTGCCGATGATGAATACCGAACCTGAAACCGCATCCACGGAACGGCTCGAAGCTATCAAACTCAAATGCTTTTCAAGTTCTTCAACAGCAATGCGGACACTTTCATTCAACGGCGTTGATGCCTCAATACGGGCAGTGCGCAAATCAACGTCAAAATCTGCCGAAACGGCCTCATTGCTCCAAAGCGCAGCCGCCGCAATCAATAAAACCGCACTTGCAGCCTTTATCATTTTACGACTGTAGAGTAGAGACCCACGCCTCGGCGTTACCAATACGACTTCATCCTCGTCAAACCGTATGTGCGGATTTCCCGCATACGGCTTTCCATTGAGTGCATCTTTCTTGGTCACGGCTTTCATTCTCTCTTTTTTACTGAACGGAAACCTACACTTTTTCGTTCACTTTATCTTTTTGCGGGGTGTGCGGGTGGTAAAAATGCGTTTCGCCCTTATTTTATCGGGGTAAACCGCACTTATCGCCTTGTTTTGGGTGGACCTTGGGTGGCTCTTTGTGGATAACCATACAAAAGGAGTCATAATGAACCCCCAAAAACTTGCGATTCCATGCTTTAAGGCGATGGCTTATAACGACTTTTTCGACCCTTCCGTCACCGCGCTCGACATCGCCGCAGCGGTAACCGGTTCCGCGTCGCTTCTCTCGCGCAACATCTGGCGGAAACGACTCGGCATCCTCGGCGAAGAAGTCTTCCGCAACATACTGTTTCTATTCTGGAGCGACCTTCGTGCAGGGGAAGCCGTGCGAAGCAGAGCGCGGGCGTTCACCGCCCGGCTGAACAAGGCGATTGCCGCGGGAACTGAATTATAATGCGGAGCGCCAGCCATGAGCATAACAACCCTCCGCAAACCGTCCAACGGGCGGCGTATCGTTCCTCATTGGTTCAAGGAAATTCTTCACGCAATCATCTACGCAGATTGCGTACAGGCATACATCAAGTCGGATCGTAGCCATGTCGTTCTGTGAGCCAAGGAGTTGCTG
>JAZQUX010000221.1:0-13615 GCA_045631585.1 Eubacteriales bacterium
CTGCAAGAGATAATCACCCATTTGGGATTATTTCGATACAAACAGCACTCACTCAGGTGGGTACTGTTTTTTGTAGGCGGTTCAATTTGTAAAAATTCCGCCGTCCTATTTACTTTTTGCCGTTTTTATGGTATAATACAACTAATCGATAAACTTGAATTTGACGAAGAACTATTGCGGGAATAAAGGAAGGAGTTTTGGTACTATATGTGGAATGAAATAAAAAATGAAATTGATATAGAAGACTTGATGAACGAATATAGCGGCTTTCACGATAGCTGTATAGTATCAATAAATTATCATAGCGGAGCATTTGTTGATGATGAGGGTGCTATGGTAAATGGCGGATTGCTTGAGCATAGCATTGAAATAATATTACATAGTCAGTGTAATAAACCTATTGAACTGCGTTTTACAGGAGTAAGAAAATGTAATATTGTTGGCTGGGAGGATAATTATTTCTGCGACATTTTGGGTGCATATTTGAATTTTCATAGTGACCTACTTGGTAAAACTCGTGATGACAATCTGATAGTGTGGGCGGATTGGGATGGTTTTAATCCCTTAAATTATAGGGAAGAAAAACCGATTTCCACTAACGGAAACCACAGCACTTATGTAATTGCTGAAAAACTGTTTTGGAGGATAAAGACAGAGGACTGATACAGCGAGACAATCTCCAATTTTTGTCGAGTAGTTAACTGCGCAAAATCACACACCTTTTCACTGTTCTTACCTACCTTTACACACCTTTTTCACTGGCGGAGAAGGAAAGCCGGAAAAATTTCGTGAAAGAATTTGGCTTGCCAAATTCTTTTTGCGCTCGCGCTTTGCGCGAGGGCGGAGTTCGAATCTCTCCAACCAAAGACATCCTGTGGGTGTCTTTTTTCGCGATAACGCATAAACCACACGATAGAAAAGAGGAAATGATATTATGACAAAAAGGAAAATCATAATACGGTTGTCTTGGGTGCTGGGCGCTATTCTGATCGGCCTTGCCTGTTTCTTCGGGATCAAAACTTATCTTGATAACCGCATCACCTTCCATGTCCAAGACACGCTGCTCGATGGGGGAGGCAAGAAAGCGACCGTCATTCTTCTTGGTGGCCAATCCAACGCCTCGGGATGTAGCTTGGATGAATATTTGGAGCGCAATGTCTCGCCCGAGAAATACGCGGAATACCAAAGCGGATACGACAACGTATATATCAATTACTTGGCCGGTGAACATCGGTCGCAGGGCTTTGTGCCGTGTGCTACCTTGCAGGGGGAGCTGGAGGGCGGCTTCGGCCCGGAGCTGGGGCTGGCGGAGAAGCTCCATGAATGTTACCCGGATCGCACCTTTTTCATCATCAAATGCGCGTGGGGTGGTTCCAATCTGTATTCTCAGTGGCTCTCGCCCTCAAGCAAAGGGAAAACGGGCACGCTCTACAAGCAATTTGTGGCCTTTGTCGAGACAAGTATAGAGTATTTGATCTCCAAGAACTATGACGTCACGATTGCGGGTATGTGCTGGATGCAGGGCGAATCGGATTCGTTTATGACTGAATCCTCCGATGGCTACGGAGAAAATTTGAGCCGTTTTATCAAAGATATCCGCAAGGAATTTGCGAACTACACAGCTCCGGACGGCATGGCGTTTATCGATGCCTATATTGCCGAGAATCCCTCGTATTGGGTCTACTACGAGGGCGTCAATCGGGGCAAAGCGGAGAATGCACAGCGCTCGCCTTTGAACGTAGTGGTGGACACTATCGCCGCCGGTCTTACCTGTGCGGGGGAGCCCGAGGCTAGCCCGGATATGGCGCACTATGACTCCATGAGTGAGATCAAACTTGGCCACCTGTTTGCCGAGCAAATCGCCGCCTTTTTGGATTGAGGCGACTTGGATGGAAAAGGACACCGTACAGGTGCCCTTTTTTGCCCTCTTGCTTTTTCTCGTCTTTTGTGTTATACTATGAGAACCAATTACAATGCCGAAAGGAGCTCGTATGAAACGCCCTTCTCCTAAATTGAAAAACGTAATATCCTGGGTGTTGACCCTTGCGCTTGCCATCGTGTTGGCCTTGACCGTCAACTTTGTCCTCTCTACCTGCAAGCGGCAGGAATTGGTGGATATGGAAATCGATTTTGTGATACAGGATGCCAATGGAAATGAGGTCTTACTGAGTGACTTTGCAGGTAAGCCGGTGGTTATCAATTTCTGGGCTATCTGGTGCCCGCCTTGTAAGGCCGAATTGCCCGAATTCCAATCGGCATACGAAGAATACGGCGACGAGGTTGAATTTCTCTTTATAGAAGTTGCCAGCTGGCGTGGGGAAACGGTGGAGGATGTTCAGGCATTTATGAAGGAGAATGACTATGATTTTCCCGTGTATTATGATATAAGCCGAAGCGCTGAAACGGTGTGCGGTGTGGACTCTATCCCGCTGTCTTTGTTCATTGGCCGCGACGGAAAAATTGCTCGTACCTATTCCGGGGCGATTCCGGCGTTTCTGTTAAATCAATATATTCAAAATATTTTAGAATGAGCTACAAAAAGAGGACACCCACGGGTGTCCTCTTTTTGAGATCCACACGGATTTCGCGCGGACTTTGGTCTTAATACAGCTTATACTTCAACCTCAAATTATCCGCTATCATGGCGATAAATTCAGAATTTGTGGGCTTTCCCCTATTATTCTGAATGGTATAACCAAAATAGGAGTTGAGGGTATCCACGTCGCCTCTGTCCCACGCGACCTCGATGGCGTGGCGGATGGCACGCTCCACGCGGGAGGTTGTGGTAGCGTACTTTTTGGCCACGGTGGGGTAGAGCACCTTGGTGACGGAGTTAATGACATCCGAATCGCGGACGGTCATCAAAATCGCTGTTCGCAGGTACTGATAACCCTTGATGTGGGCGGGAACGCCGATCTGATGGATAATCTTTGTGACCTGAGTTTCAATATCCGGCGTCTTTTTATCCGTTACCTCCAATTCGCTTGGGCTCGAAGATTGGACGGATGCTTCGATTCGCGCTGTGACAATTTCCTCAATATGCTCGCAAAGACTCCCAATATGGATGGGCTTGAGCAAACACAGCTTAGCCCCGGCGTTGATCGCTTGGATAAAGGTTGCCTCGCTTGGTGCCGAGGAAAAGACGATAAAGGCGGGGGATGTTTCGGGTGAAAAATCCATGCTGCTCGCTGAGCGTAGCACGCCGATGCCGTCCAGCTTGGACAGCCAAATATCAATAAGTACGATGTCGGGATGGTTTCTGCTGATCTTTTGTAACGCTTCTTCACCGTTGGTCGCTTCTTCGATGTGGCGGTAGCCTGCTCGCGTCAGACCTTCCTTCAGTGTTGCTCGCAAGGATTGACTTTCGTCGGCAATTAAAATTTTAGTTGTGAACTCCATGATCTGTCCTCCGTTTTGTATTTTGACGATATAATTTTACCATAAATGGTAAAAAATGGCAATAGTTTTCGGCAAAAAATAGTTAACAAAATTATCGGATATAAAATGGTAAAAATTACCAAAAATGTGGAAATGAGAGGGGAAATGTAAATGTCAAATCTTTTTTGCAATAAAAAAGGAGCCGCCGTGCAAAGAGGATTGCATCGAGCGGCTTCTTTGATTAGTTGTGATGGTGTTGGCAGGGAGCAATGAAAAAGTCGGTCAAATCCATGTACAGACGTCCCTGTTCATTTTTGCGAAAGCCAACGGCATGCAACAGTTGGGCGCCGGGGATGTTCTCATCTCCTTCGTAATACGCCTCATGGATGCCACACAGGTCAATGAAATTCAGCGCCGCGCGCCCCATGACGAACAAGGCTTCGTTATCAATCGGGCGGTCCTTGGCCGGCGCCAAATGATAAATGATGCCACCGTCGGGGGAGAGCTTGAACTGGCAAACGCCTACAAAAACGTCATCTACCGTCGCTTGATACGCCAAAAGATCGGATATAAAGGGAATGCTGCAACGACGGCAGAGTTCCTCTTGTTCACTTTTTTGTTGAATGGGAAATACCTTGAGCATGATTTATTTATCCCTCCTTGCCTTATCATACGGTCGCTTGCTCGGCTTTTTAGGAGCATTTCTGTTTTCTTCACCGGCTGTCAGGGCGGCGCGGCGCAAGGATTCCACTTCCGCAGGGGACAGGTGGCGGAACTTGCCCTCAGGCAGGTGCCCCAGCATCAAGGGACCCATGGAAATTCGTTTGAGCGAAAGCACGTGAAGATCGGTTGCCTCGCACATTTTTCTGATTTGGCGGTTTCGTCCTTCATGCAATGTCATTTCCAGCTCGCTCATGTGCTCATACGCCCGCAAGCAGTTGACTTTGACGGGACGAATGCGATAACCGTCGATGATCATAGGGGAGGATAGCTTGCGAATTTGGGAATCACTGATCTCTCCGCCAACCGCTACATGATAAACCTTGGGAACGTGGTGACTGGGATGCGTCAGCAGGTTAGCCAATTCTCCATCGTTGGTCAAAAGCAAAAGTCCGGTTGAATTCATATCTAAGCGACCCACAGGGTAGACACGAACGTTGAGATCGCTCAATAAATCCGTCACACAAGGGCGGCCTTGCTCGTCTGCAGTGGTTGTGACAAATCCTGCGGGTTTGTGTAGCATGATCGTTGTGTGCTCGGCGTGTCGAGGCATACGGACAGTCTGTCCTTTCCATGTCACCTCATCCGTCTCGGGATCAATCTTTTGACCGAGCGTTGCGACCTGTCCGTTGACGCGCACACGTCCCGCTTCAATCTCCGCCTCAGCGGCGCGACGAGAAAGAACGCCGCAATCGGTAAAATACTTTTGAAGTCGGATGAGCTTTTGCTCCTCCATCAGTTCATTTGTTTCCACAATTTTATTTTCCTTCATTTATAATTATGATATGTCAATGGTTATTTATTTTCCGAACCATCGTTGCCAAATATTTGGCTTTTTCTCCGGGAAAACGGTATAAACAGCGCACAGATCAACAGTTGCTAGCGTCTCCTCTTGCCCATCTCTGTTTGCATCGGTCCAAAAGATTAGTTGTCCAATGACGTCCCCTTTGCTGACCGTTGGATAGAGAAAGCGGGGAAGCTCGATGCGCGTGTGAATCTCGATATCATGGTACGGCATCGTCAATCGTACGGTGCTTGCATTTTGAACCACCACGTAGTCTTCTTTTCCGCCAATGACGGGAACAAGCTCTCGAAAGGAGTCGCTGTCACACAAAAGTTTACTTTGGTAAGCGGAAAATCCGGCATCTAAGAGACGAATGTGGTCTTGCCAATCGTCGGGAGCATTGAGCGTGACCGCGATAAGCGTCAGTCCATCTCGTTCGGCTGCACTAACAAGACAGCGCCCACTTCGTTTGGTATAGCCCGTCTTGACGCCGATGGCTCCATCATACATACGAAGCAACTTGTTGTGATTGACCAGTGTACGTCCCTCGCTTAGATTTGTTTGGGCCAATCGAATTTGCTTTGTGGAGACAATGGTACGCAACAAAGGATGGCTCAAGGCCTCTTTGGCAATAATGGCGAGATCATGAGCTGTCGTATAATGATATTGAGAATCCAGCCCGTGGGGATTTTCAAAGGAGGTGTGAATGAGATGGAGCTCTGCTGCCTTATCGTTCATGTAGTCCGCAAAATCTTCGATGCTTCCTGCCGTTCCAATGGCGATGGCAGCGGCCGCATCATTGGCAGAGGCCAACAAGAGAGCGTACAGCAAGTCAAGCAGTGACATTTCTTCGCCTTCTTTTAAGTATACAGACGAGCCTTCAACACCGACGGCGGCGCTGTCCACGGTGATGACATCGCGGATGTTGGCCAATTCCAAGGCGCATAGCGCCGTCATGATCTTGGTGGTGCTGGCCATCGGGAGAGGCGTGTCTGCATGATGGGCGTAGAGAATCTGGCCGCTTGCCGCATCCATCAGCACAGCACTCTGCGCCGAAAGCCCCCCGATATTCAAATCGACGGGAGATGCGGGGGATTTTGCTCCACTGTAAAACAAAGAAATATCCGTCGGCGCAGTTTGTCCTGTCGGGACAGAGGAGGAATCTTTGACAAGCGGGGCAAGGGAAAAGACCAAAACGGCCAAGCCGAGCAATAGGCACAGTACGCCCCAAGCCGGGCGATGGTGATGAATTGAGCGCATCGCATACAACCTCTTCTTTCACGATATATCTCAATATATGGGAAAGAGGGGAGGGGTATGCAGAATGAGATCAATCCTTGGTGATTTCTATTTCGATGGTTTCGTTGTCGGTGGCGGGAGCCTCGTCAGCGCATTCCTTTTTCTTGGATTTGTTTCCTTTGGTAAAAATGGACTTGAGCTTTGCCAAAATGTCAGGGGCGCGCTCGATGACGTCTGCCACCTGTTCAATGGTACCGGAAGGAGCTGCAGGAGTGTCCAAGCTGACCATCTGTACGTTACCGTCTGCCTTGACGGTCAAAAAGCCAACGGGAGAGATGGAAAGACCGGTGCCGCCGCCACCGCCGAAATTCTGCTTTGTCGCGGGCGTTTTGCCGTTATAATCCAGACCGCCGCTGACGTATCCGACGGAAATTTTCGAAATGGGAATAATGGTGGTTCCTGACTCAGTGTGAATGGGCTGACCAATGACGGTGTTAGCATCTACCATGGAACGCAGATTTTCCAGGGAAGTTTGAATAATGTCTTGCAGCTTGTTTTCGTTTGCCATGAGGAAATTTTCCTTTCAAAGTAGTTCTTAATATCTTTTAAGCTTTGGGCTTAGGATGACGGGAGGAACGAGTGGCCTGGAGCAGGGAGCGGAGTGCGACGTCGATCAGATGCACGACAAGCAGGCGGAAGCGCACGTGAAGGTCCGCGTGGCAACGATCGTCTGTGAAATCTGCCTGCACACCAATGGGGGCATCGGATGCGATTTTCAGGTTCGAAAATTGTTCTAAAGTTTCTAAAAGAAAAGCAACGGCGGGGGAAACTGCGCCATATAAGAGGGCTGTTTTGGCTGCGTCGGAGGAAGCGACGGTGATGGCCAAGCGATATATTTTGACGCGAGCGTGAGAGAGTGTGCGGCTCAAGATCGTTTTGGCGAGTTCTGTGACAAAAGAGATTTTATCGGACAGAGAGGTTTTTGTATCCGCAACTTTTTTGTGAGACTCGGCGAGCAGAGGCTTCTTTTTAGCCTCTTTTTTGGCTTGCTTTTGAGCTCTTCGCTTCATTGCTTTGGGAGAGTAATCCCTCAAGCGGACAGGTTTTTCAGGCTTTGGAGTATGGAATACCCGAATGCCGAGAACGCGGAGGCTGATGGATAGCTTACCGGTGTCTTCCAAGCGAACTGTTATCGATAATGGAAGGAATAAAATGAACAGTATCAGGGCAAGCAATCCCAACAGAATGTATAAAAGCCAGATAGCGCACCCCTCCTTTTCGTTGCCTTTTGTTCAGTATTGACCTGTGAGCCTTCTCTCATGCGAGAGAAGCGTCAGGCTTGTTCCATATTCGTTTCTTCTGCGGCTTCTGCGGATTTTTCGCTTTCCACCTGTGCGGCTACCGCCAATGCTTCCGTGGCAGGCAGTTCAGCCAGCGAATTGATGCCAAATACGCGCAAAAACTTGTCGGTGGTTGCGTAGAGCATCGGACGGCCAACAACCTCCAAACGTCCTACAGCCTCGATCAATCCCTTGTCGAGCAAGGAATTGACGGCGTAAGAGCTGTCGACGCCGCGTACACTGTCTATAAAAGAGCGGGTCACTGGCTGGTTGTAAGCAACAACGGCCAGTACCTCCATGGAGGACGCAGACAAGTTGCCGCCGCGTCGCACGCCCAGCGCTTCTCTGATGTAGGGCGCAAAGCGCTCTTTGGTGCAAAGTTGAGCCGTCTCGGGCAACAGGAGAAGCTGAATGCCGCGATGGCTGTCTTCGGCGTTAAATGCAGGTTGCATGTGCTCCAAAAGGCGCTGAATATCGGGGACGGGAAGCCCCAGTACCTCCGACAGCTTAGTGTAAGGCATGGGATAACCGGCCGCGAACAGGATCGCTTCCAGTGCGGCTTCTAATTCAGCGACGCTCTCCAAGACGGGCAACGACTCCGTGTTTTTATTTTCTTTCTGATTGGTAACTTGTTCTTGACTCATGAGTGCTTTCCTTTCAAGCTGGATCGTTATCGATGTGAAGCTGCTCGCCCTCGACGCTGTCTTCCGGTGCGCCGATGGCTTCGGGAGGCGGAGGAGGATTGTCGTTGATGACAAAACGAGTGGAAGTTCCGTGCAAAGATGTGAATTCATCGGGATCGTTTACAATCACAATCTGACGCATCTTTACCAGCTCCAAGACGCCCAAAAATATGGCGATCATGTCGGGCAGGGAGGTGGAATCGTTCAGTAGCTCGTCCAAAGATACGTCTTTGTTTTGCAACTTTTTGCGTCCCATGTGATTGAGAATGCCGACAATTTTTAACTCGACCGGAACGATGGGGGTACTGATCATCGGGGTGAACGTTGCGTGGTGAGACTGACGCATATTTTCCTGATAAGAGGCGATACGACGAATCGCGGTACAAAGCGACGTAATTTGCTGATCGGCAACGTAGGTTTTGTCGATGGAAATTTCATCGGTATCTTTGACCATACGGTTTCGGTGGACTTCATGCAGCTTTTGGAGTTTGGGAGCCACCGCCTTGGCTTGCTGATAACGAAGCAACAATTCGGCCAGATCTGCGCGAGGATCTTCTTCTTCCTTTTCTTCCTGCGGCAACATCATTTTGCTTTTGATGAGCATCAATTCGCTCGCCATAACCAAAAACTCTGCGGCAACGTCCATGTCCATATTTTCCATCTCGGCGATGGTGGCAAGGTATTGATCGCAAAGCGATGCGATGGGAAGATTGCAAATATCAATTTTATCTTTTTGGATGAGCTTGAAAATCAGATCCATAGGACCGTCAAAATCAAACTGCTCCAACTTAAAATTCAATGCTTCCATGTGCTTCCTTTCATGCAATAATATCAGTGCGGGAAAAACCAGGTTTCAATATAGGTGTAAACAATGTACATCGTAGTGTTTGCCTCTGTCTCTCCGCCCATGCCAAACAGGTAGAACAGACCGTTCGTCATACCGCCGACGATCCAAGATAGCGGGCCCGAAAGGAGGCCGGCCCAGAGCAGAACCAACATAGCGATCATGATGATTCGCTCGTACTTCATGATGGCAAAGTACCACTTGGTCGGAAGGAACACGTAAAAAATACGAGAACCGTCCAAAGGGGGAACGGGGATCAGATTGAAAATGGCGTAATTGAAATTGATGATTACGCTCAAGTACAGCATCATCACAAGGACAGCCAAAACAAAGAAGAGCGTGGAAACCTGCGGAGCGCTGTTGGTGAAAAGGGCAGCAAGCACGGCTCTGAGATCATTCTCGCAAAACTTGCCGACACCGAAAAGAGCCAGACGCAAAACCAAAGCACTGATGATGCCTAAAAGCAGATTGGATAGAGGACCGGCTGCGGACGAGAGCGCCATGTCACGGCGTGGCTTTTTGAAATAACGGGTGTTGATCGGTACGGGATTGGCCCAACCAAAGTGAAACAGAAGCATACAAATAAATCCAATGGGATCGATATGCTTGAAGGGGTTGAGCGTCATTCGTCCGAGCGAACGCGCCGTGGGATCTCCCAGCTTGTTTGCCGCAAAGGCATGACACATCTCGTGGAACGAGAGCGCCAAAAGAACGGCGGGCAGGCCGAGCAGTATGATAGGTAAATTTTCGATTAGTGAAGAGAACATAACGGTAAACTCCTTGCGGACGATTAAAATGTGCTGCCTTTAAGAGGACAGCGGACCGTCAAGAATGTGATGACGACCGTCAATAAAGGACAGGGCGGCCGCACTTGTTTGGCGGTCAATGTAGGCGCGGACAGCGTAGCGTTGCATGGGGACGCCCAACAACTCGTCGATGCGAGAAACAGGAATCCAGCACAGCTTCGTCCCATCCAGACCGCAGTCGGCGTACTGATCCAACAATTCGCCGCTGTAATAGTATTGAATGGGATGAAAGGGGCCGACTTTGGGATGGGTATCCCATGCGTCTGCGGACGTGATCAGCTCATCGACGCGAACGTCGTAGCCGATTTCTTCCAAGCATTCCCGAAGCAGACAGTCCTCATGCGTCTCGTCTCCTTCTATCCCTCCGCCGGGCAACAAATAGCCCAAGCGATGCTCAATGGCGGCTACCATGTTGTCCCGTACAATGACAAGATACGCCCCCTCGCGGTGATAATATTCAACCGACGGATCAAACTCACCAAAGGTTTTTTCGGTTAGGTATGTGTTCATGGACAGCGAATTCCCGTGTGCGCGGCGATCTGCTGCCATACGGCGGCCTTGCCGTCGCCTTTGAGAGAAGAGAAGAACAAAATCGGAGTATCTGTCCCGATAGCGGGGTGTGAGGCAAACGCAGATTCAGCCGCCCGCCGCTCGGTTGCGTTGAGCTTGTCGCATTTGGTGGCGACAACAACAAAAGGAATGTTGGATGCGCGCAGAAAATCCAGCATCATCACGTCGTCCTCGGTGGGACCGATGCGACTGTCAATCAACTGCATGACCAACGACAGACGGTCGATGTTGGGGTTTTGAGTGAAATAAGAATCGGTCAGCTCTCGCCACTGAGCCGCCTCTTGCGGAGCGCGACGGGCAAAGCCGTATCCGGGCAGGTCAACGAAAAACATTTTCTTGTCTACATCGTAGAAATTGATGGTGATGGTTTTACCCGGCATTTTACTGACACGAGTCAGACTTTTCCGTCCGAGAAGCGTGTTGATCAGTGAGCTTTTTCCTACGTTGGAACGGCCGGAAAAAGCAATTTGCGGAATGGGATCGCCGGGGAACTGGCGAAGAAAACCGGCGCTGATGCGCAGATTGGTGTTTTGAATGTTCAGAGCCATAAGAACTCCTTTCTGATAAAAGAGGTATCAAACAAGCGCGTTTTTGAGCACGTCGGCGGCAACGCGGCAAGGGATAAAGGTCAAGTTTTCGCGTGCCATGGGGTCTATGTTTTCCAGATCACGTTCGTTGTCGATGGGGATGAGTACTGTCTTGACGCCGGCACTGTAAGCCGCCATGGTCTTCTCGCGCAAGCCTCCAATGGCCAGCACGCGACCGCGCAACGTGATTTCTCCCGTCATAGCGACATCGTGGCGAACGGGGCGACCCGTCAGGGCGCTGACAAGGGCGGTCAGCATGGTAACACCTGCGCTGGGACCATCCTTGGGAACGGCACCTTCGGGGACGTGGATGTGAATATCTTTCTTTTGGTAGAAGTCGGGGGCAATGCCGTACTCACTTGCGATCATGCGGGTGTACGACAGCGCAGCCTTGGCCGATTCCTGCATGACATCGCCCAAAGATCCGGTCAATTCCAGCTTTCCCGTGCCGTCCAGTACGGCAACTTCGACCTTGAGCATATCTCCACCCAGCTCGGTGTAGGCCAAACCATTGACAGTGCCGACCTCATCCGTCTCATCAATTTTCTCCGGCAACAGTTTTCTACAGCCGAGAAAATCCTTGATGTGATGAGCGTCGATGCGGATGCTCTTTTTATTTTCGTCAACCATCTTACGCGCGGCCTTACGAATCAAAGAAGCGAGAGTGCGTTCCAAATTACGGACGCCAGCCTCGTGAGTGTAATAGTCAATCAACTCCACTACGGCCTCGTCAGACAAACGGAATTTGGCGCGATTCAACCCGTGTAGCTTGAGTTGCTTGGGCAACAGATGGTTCTTGGCAATGTTGATTTTCTCTCGTTTGGTGTAGCTTGCCATCTCAATGACCTCCATACGGTCGATGAGAGGGCGGGGAATGGTGTCCAGCGTATTGGCCGTCGCGATGAACAAACAATCGGACAGATCATAAGGAATTTCCAAATAATGATCACGGAAGCTCTTGTTTTGCTCGCTGTCCAATACCTCCAAGAGTGCGGCCGCGGGATCGCCTTGATAGCTTTGTCCCAGCTTATCAATCTCGTCGAGCAGGATTAGAGGATTGGACGATTTTGCCTGCGATAGCGCGGCCATGATGCGGCCGGGCATGGAGCCAAGATAGGTCTTACGGTGACCGCGGATGTCAGCTTCGTCGCGGATACCACCCAAAGAAACGCGGACATACTTGCGCTTCATGGCGCGGGCAATGGAAGAAGCAATGGAAGTCTTACCGACACCGGGCGCACCAACAAGGCAGATGACCTGATTTTTCAGTTCGGGATGCAGCTGCTTGACGGCCAGGTATTCGAGAATACGGTCTTTGACTTTTTCCAATCCGTCATGGTCTTCATCCAGAATTTTTTTAGCTGCTTTGACGTCCAGACGCTCCTTGGTCGTTTTGTGCCAAGGCAGCTCGAGCACGGTGTCTAGATATGTGGTGATCACGCCGGCCTCGGAAGAACCAAAGGGCGTTTTGACCAAGCGGTCATTCTCTTTGAGTAACTTTTGCTCGATTTCTTCGGGCAGATGCATAGCGCGAATGCGGCGCTCATAGCGCTCGGTTTCGGCGGCGGCGCCATCTCCCAGCTCGTCCTGAATCACACGAATCTGCTCGCGCAGATAAAATTCTTTTTGATTGCGGGACATGCGGGCATGAACCTTGCGCTGAATGTCCGAAGCACAAGCCAAAAGTTCGCTCTCGCTTTCAACCAGCGACAACAACAAATCTGCGCGCTGATACGGCTCAAAGCACTCAAGCACCTGCTGCTTGTCCTCGGTTTTAATCAGAATGTTGGCCGCGATAAAATCGGACAACTGACCGGGATCGCGGATCTCACCGGCAGTTTTGAGCATATCCTCCGAACCGGAGGGGAGATACTTGGCAAGGCTTCTCAATGCCTCCATTTGCGCGTGTAGATAAGCATGAGCGCGAAGTTCGTTGACATCACCCAGCATAATGGTTTTGGAGAGGACTTCGGCTCTGGCAAACTCTCCCTCAAAATTTGCGGCCAACAAGGTGGCACGCGTGCAACCTTCAAAAATGACACGGAACTGTTTGTCGGGCGTTTGCACCATCTGTTTGATGCGAACAACGGTACCGACGGAATAAAGGGAAGGAGGGGTCTGATCCAGCGGTTCATCTCCCAATTCCTCGTCATGGAAAATGAGATTGACCAACTGTTCTGCTAAGGGACGGGGCTTTTCGGTGACAAGGAAAAGCAACCCGTTGGTGGCCGATGCGGCCTGGGCGGCGCGAACGTCAATGTCGTCCGTCAGTTCGAAATTGAGCAAGGCGCCGGGGAAGGCCACCGTATCGCGCAAGGAAATGAGCGGCAGGGCAATTTTTTCGGTTTTCTCTATGTACTGTGACATGATAACAATCCTTTCGGTGGGAAAAATTGATTTGTATTTCAAACATATCCGCCATGGCGGATAGATAAAAAGCAAAAATGCGGCATGAAACAAGCATACCGCATCTATTATACCATATTATTCAGAAAAATTCCATACTTTTTTTAGAATTTAACAATTTGTATATATTTATATATCCTAATATACGAAAAAGCCGCGTTTTTGGCGACCGACGTGCCTAACTTCTTTGGCAAATGAAAGGAGCACGCCGAAGTTCGAATCCGCGTAAGGGTTATCATAAGATTGATATCTCACGGA
>JAZQUX010000222.1:0-7855 GCA_045631585.1 Eubacteriales bacterium
GCTTGGCCTCCGACTTCGGGGGCTTGTCTCCCGCCGCCTTGCGTTCCTAAATCTCTTTTATTACGGCGGCAGCAAGCCACTGCCCTACGATTTCATAAACAAAAAGTCTCAACCGCAAATGCTTTCCATCATGCGGTTGAGGCATGGATATGGTGCCTAGGATATCTTCGGGCTGGATCAATAAAAGCAGGGCAGTTGTCATCAGACAAATGCCCTGCTTTTGTTTGGTCGAGGTGACAAGGTAACTTCGCTGCGCTTCGTGATCCCCACGCCCTGCGCCTGGTAAGTAAGCCCCCCGACCTTCGGGCGGGGAATGCGAACTTGCGTTTGCTTTGCAAACCAACATCGAAAATACCACCCCCAATATAAAAACCCGGCGGAGAATCCTCGGATCCCCCGCCGGGTTTTGCCATCGCCGGGCATGACGACGGTTTATTCTTCTATGGTATGGCTCGATCTCCAGGTATAGGGGCTGATGGTTTTGACATCCTTACCCGAATTACCGCCGCCAAAGTAGTTGCCGACGGTCGCTATGCCGATATACGTTCCGTCCGCAAACCAAACGCCGTCTGCTCCACGGCTGACAATTTGCAGGTATACCATAATGTCATCGCCGATTTGTGCATCTTCGCATTCATTGCCGTAGTACATATAGAGCCTGAGGCGAGTGTCTTGATACGCAGGATCGGGGTCTACTTCAAAAATGAAGTGGAGATTTTTGGTCAGCTTGGCGTTGGCATAGGTCGCGATGGCGGACATCGTACCACCGGACACGCTGTTGACACTGCAGTGCAAAATTGGCGCGTCTTCTTTCGGGCGTTTTTTTGACGTCAAGGATTCCATAACGGAATCAAAAATCAGATCATTGTCATTGAGACAGTTATTGCTGTCCGAAAGCAACGCTTCAACAAGGCCCATGAAGTCATTGTGATAATCATCTCCCGGGGAGGGGGTTGTCACTTTTTCCCATCCGCCGTAAAGGGTCATGTCGAACGTGGGCTTGTCGGTATCAAAGTTCCATCCCATGGTGCAAGCTTGATCGGTGTACCAACCGATGAACGTATAGCCGTCCCTGACGGGGAGCTCGGGTCTTGGAATCAGCAATCCTTGCTCTACCGTCACGGAGCTGCCGGCGGTGCCGTTGTTGGGTTGGAACGTGATGGTGTATTGCACGGTTTCCGGAATTTCTGTCATTTCCCATCCGCCATAGAGCACCGTGTGTCCCTCGACTCGGTTGACTTCGAAGTTCCAGGCCGTGGTATAAGACGCATCGGTGTACCAGCCGATAAACGTGTAGCCATCTCTGACGGGAGAGGTGGGTCTTGGGATAAATTCACCGGTCAGAACAACGATGGTTGTGTCGGGATCTCCGTTGCCCGGTTTGAACGTAATATTACAATCCGGGGGAACGGGAGGAACGTATAGTTCCCATCCACCGTAAAGGATTATGTTGGAGTTTACTTTGTCGGTGTCAAAGTTCCACGGCTGTGTGCAAGCACCATCCCGATACCAACCGATAAATGAGAATCCTTCGCGGACGGGGCTTGGCTGAGGCGGGATTTGAGAACCCGCCGGAATGACAAGGATATAACTTGCTGTGCCGTTATTGGGGCTAAAGGTTACGACATATTCTGTCGGAGCTATCTGTTCCCACCCGGCGTAGAGCGTCATGGGCCCGGATACTTTGTCAATTTCAAAGTTCCAAGCATTGGTCAGAGCGGCATCTGTGTACCAGCCCGTGAACGCGTAACCGGTTTTGGTGGGCGTTTCTGGTCTGGGAACAAGCTCATTTGCATGAACGGAAACCGTCATATTGGGTTGACCGTTGTTGTATTGGAACGTGATGTCATATTCATCGTTGCCGGGGAGAATTTCCGTGCCGGTTTTCTCGACAAAGTTAAACAGCAAAATGTAATTTGGTGTAGTAACGCCTCGGGGAACGGTGATGGTCACCTGAAAAGATCGCGTTCCTCCGCCGGGAGAGACCTCGTCGAGTGGAGAAAGGTTGCTCAGCTCATATTTGATATCTGTTCCCGTGTAGGCTCCCTCAAAGCCTGTTTCGGCGCTTTCAATGACACGCTCAAAGATATAAATCTTATCTGAAATATTGATCACATCAATGGTAAAGGTCGCTGTTCCGCTTCCGTCGACCGAGGTAAACAGAATCGTTCCCTCGGTGTGATTCACCGTTACCCCTGCAGATTGCCCGGGCGTCACGTTGGTGATATATATATCAGGAAGAGCGGGCGTAACGTCTGCACTTCCGGTGACGGAAAGGCTGTCTGTAATAGCAGCATATCCAATGGAAAGGCTCAGACATATAAAGATCATCACAATAAGCACAACGCTCTTTTTTGTCCACACGGTTACGCGCCCCCTTTCTTTGCTTTCATTACTAAGTATATCGTGTTTTTTAGAAAAAGCAATACTTTATGATATTTATTTTTATAAAATCGGTCCGCTTTTTTTGAAAAACACGGCGAAATCATCAAAAAACGATGATTTCCGGCGAAAGGCACGAAAAACACGGCTTGTCATTTTTTAACATAACATTTGGTTATAGATAAAATCAGCCGTGCAAGTTCAAAAATATAGCGGACAAAAATCCGCGAAGTTTGCGTTTGGCGCGCCAAGGTAACTCCGCTTCGCTTCGTGATACCCACGCCCTGCGCCTGGTGAGCAAGCTCCCGGATCTTCGGGCGGGGTATGCGAACTTGCGTTGTTGCAAGCAACAACCAAGGCGAAAATGCCACACACAACAAAAAAACAAGAACGAGAGTCTAACGACTCTCGTTCTTGTTTTTTGGTCGAGGTGACAAGATTCAGAACTCGTTTTGCGCGAGGAGGAGGCAAAATATCAAACTGCAGATTAGCGCAAAACAAGCAAATGCCGCACGAGGGCGGCATTTGCGAAGCTCTGAATCAGTAAGCGTCAAGCAATAAAACAAAGGGCAGGGATAGACCCTGCCCTTTGTTTTATGGTCGAGGTGACAAGATTCGAACTTGCGACTTCTACGTCCCGAACGTAGCGCTCTACCAAGCTGAGCCACACCTCGATATTTCATTTTATGGCGGCGCGAGCGACGGCTCTATGTTTCGCAACCACAAATACGCGTTGAAATTATAGCACGCAAGGGCTTTTTTGTCAAGGCTTTTTCAAAAAAAGATTGATCGCGGGATTTTTCTCCTCTGAGGTGTTGACAATTGAAGGGAAAAGTAGTATGCTATGAATATAATATGAAGAAGTTTGCCAAAGGTGAGCTTTTTTACCAAAAAGGAGAGATGATTATGTTAACATCTACTATGGCATTGATTGTTGGCGCTGTTTTAGTCACGATCGCTCTGCTGTTTTTAGGCATTTGCATCCTGAGATGTATGTTTCGTCCGCTTCTTCGCAGCAGTATGCAACTGTTGGTGTCGCTTGTCTGCATTCCTGTCGCATTGCTGGCCGCCAAAGCAGTCGGCGGCGCTTTGACAGACTTTGTGCTCGGACTGTTTGATATTTCTGCGTTGGATGCTGTTTTAGCCGCCCTTCCTTCCGCCAAGGAAGCAGTAAGCTCGCTGGCTCAAATGGTCATCTCGCCGATCGTATTTGTCTTTATTTATCTGATTGTGTGGCTGATTATCGGTGCTATCGTCGGCGGCGTGGTTCGCTCGATGGAGCATGGCCGTTCCAAGGTTGCGTGCTATCGCAACTCCGGTATCGGCGCCATGATCGGTGTCGCTTGCGCCCTGGTGCTGGTGGTTGTTTTCCTGACGCCTCTGGCCGGCCTTTCGGGTGTAGCTGATGACATTATGGACACGGGTATTTTGGATCTGAAAGACACCGACGGTAAGGAACTGATCGAGCTGACGTCCGAAGAACGCGAGAGCTTGGATAAGATTGTCAATACCCCTGTTCTCAAAATGACGCGTTCGCTTGGCGGTGAAGACTTGTTCCGCCTGCTCTCCTCGTCCACTTTGCGCGGCGAAACGTTTTCGCTGACGGCTGAAATCGAAAACGTCTGCGATATCGTCGAGGTGGCCATTCCTTTGGTGGATATTGACTTCGCCGATCTGACGGAGGAGCAAGTCAAGGCCATCGAGGAGAAAATCCCCGCGGTTCTTGAAAACTCTACGGCCCTGCGTGTGTTGGGTGCTGAGGCGCTGTCCGGCCTTTCCAACGCATGGCTGAAGGGAGAAGAATTTCTTGAGATGGCTGCGCCCGAGAAGGAGGGCATCACCGCCATCGTGATCGACTCGGTGTTGATGATCTTTGTGGATACGACGCCCGAGACCATAGTAGAGGATGTTCGCGGCTTGACCCCCGCATTGTCTGCCGCTTTGGCGGTCAGCAAATTGCAGACGGGTGCCAATGTTGAGGATATCGTAGGTCTTTTGGCTTCCTCTGCCGCATCTCCCAAAATCAAGGGACTGTTGCTGTCGGCCGGCGTTCGCATTTTGGCGCAGGAGCTGAATATGTATGAGGACAAGGAGGCCATTCACGATGCGTATGCGACGGCTCTGGCCGAGCTGTCCCGCGAGGATCTGACCAAGGAACATCTGGTAGACAAGATTTCCGATTTGAACGATCGTTTTGTTATCGATATGTCGCAAGAAGATATCGATGCTCTGGCAGATGCCATTCTCCACCTCCCCTTCAACGGTGGATTGGAGGGCATCCCTTCCACCAAACTGCCGACGCCCGAGGCCGTTGTCGTTCCTTGTTCGCAACAGGGCGGCTATACCGTTGATTTCTTGACACAGACCAACTCCCTTAGCGAGTGGCTGGCTCAGGTGGTTGCCGAGGCGGCGCAAAACACGGAAACGCTGAACTGGCTGACCGAGGTGGAAAATATCCCCACGTCCCTGATGACGGTGGAAGAATTGGCCGCGGTAGCCACCTCTGACGCACTGGAAGCCCTTGGCGCAGAAGAAATTGCCGGTTTGATCGTCGTTGCATCGCAGTTGATGAACGGAAGTGAAGAATCTCCCGACATTGCCCAGGTGCTGACCGCTGTCAGCGACTCGCTTTCCGGCGTTGCGGCAAGCGAAAAGGGTCAAGAACTGGTCAGCGCACTGGTGACCGGCGTCATGCAGAGCGAAAAGGTATGCGAATCGCTGGGCATTACCCCCAGCCAGGCAACCGGCCTCGCCGGCTCCCTCAAGGAAAGCGGCAGCTTGGGCAACCTGAGCCAGACGGCAGCCGACGTTACCAAGCTGATGAATATCATCAATCAGCTCCAAAACGGCGGATCGGCCGATCAACTGACCGCTGAGGAGCTGCATTCCCTCATCTCCACCATGAACGATTCCACCGCCGAGTTGCTTCGCTCCATGTGCTCGCCCGATATGCTAGCTAAGATGGGCCTGCCCTCCGATTCCACCAAGGGTGTGTCGCATTTGATGGACGATCTGTTGTCCGGTTTGATCACCGCCCGCAAGAATTGGAGCGAGGAAGCCTATCAAAGAGAAGCTGACGCGCTGTACCGCATCCTCAAGCTGGCCATCGGTGCCAAGAACAGCTTTGGTGAGACCTTTGAAGAGAGAGTCGGTATGTCCGCAGAGGAGCTGATCGAGACCGTTCAGGCATCCGAACTGATGCTGGATGTTCTTCCCGACTCGGTCAATGAGCTGTATGATGAGACGCCGGATGCACTGGGGCTGTCTAAGAAAATCTCGCTGAAAGACCGTAACCACCTCAAGAACAAGATTGAGGAATACAAGGACGGCGCCAACGCCCGCGGCGATGCGCTGTTGGATGCCCTGGCACGTATGCTGGGTTGATCAAATCATCATTCTATTATATATAGGGCATAAACAAACCCCAAAGAGACCGGAGGTACACTCCGGTCTCTTTTTGTTGGAACATATTTTCTGTTGGCTCGTCATATATTGGCATTGTGGCTTGACAGGGGAACTGGTGGGCTTTGCCATAAAAAATTTTGTAAAAAATATTGCATTTATCTTCATGATATGGTATAATGTCTCCAAGCACCATAAAATCGTGCTTTGAGAGGAAATTATGTTCAGGATAGCAATTTGCGATGATATGCAGTCACATGCGGCGGAGCTGGCCAAAATGCTTACCACCCTCGCCATGGAAATCCCCATGGAGTGTGAGGTGGAAATTTTCCGTAGCTTCAAAGCGTTGCAAAAAGCAATGAGCGAGAACATGTATCGACTCTTGTTTCTCGAGACGCGACTGGGCGGTATCAGTGGGATTGATTTTGCACGGCGTCTGCGGATGATCGATGAGGAAATTGACATTGTCTTTTGCTCGTCCGAGTCCGACAGCGCACTCGCAGCGTACACGGTCTATCCCGTCGGGTATGTCACCAAGCCGGTGGAGAGAAAGAAGATTCGAGAGGTGTTTCGCCATGTGGCAGACAGGTACCGTCAAAAGCCCTCGATTGTGCTAAGAGGCATTGACGGAGGCGAGAGACTGATCTGCGTCGACGACATACTTTATATTGAAGTATTTGGCGCGGAGCTGGACGTGCACTGCAAACGCGGTGTGGTTCATTGCTCCGGGACGTTGATTGAAACCGGCAGCCTGTTGTCATCAAAGGATTTCTATCGATGCCATCGTAGCTACATTGTGAACTTGCGTTACGCCACAGGCGTGGAACGCTACCAGTTCAGAATGGTCACGGGCGACACGGTGGCCGTGGCAAAAAACAGATATGCCGAGGTCAAAGCGGCGTTTGGTGAGTATGTCGGGGCCGGTCGTGAGACCGTGATGGACGATGAGCAGGCTATTTCGGACTCCTGGGCAAAAAAAGTCGAGGAATTTCGGGAGCGCGAACAGAATTTCGCGGACGGACAGGTATAGTTTTGCCCTGAAATGGGCGAATTATGCCCAAAATATGTCCCGTTCATCGGATATATGTCCCGTTCATCAAAAAATGATGAAAAAATTAGCGTTATGGTGTACAATGTTAGCACAAATCTTATTTTATGGAGGCAAATTATGCTTACAAACAACAAAAAGAGCTACTTTGCTAAGGGTATTGCCGTACTGATGGCACTGCTCATGGTTCTTTCTGTTTGCCTGACCGGTTGTGGTAAGGCTGCAGAGGAAGCTGCAAACAATGCTCAGACCTCGGCTGATGCTGCCAACACGAAGGCAGAAGAGGCTAAGACCGCTGCCGATGCAGTGAAGGCTGAATTGGCTAAGTACCTGACTACTGCTGACGGTGCTACCAAGGCAGAAGTTAACAAGCTGATCGAAGACGCTCTCGCTCCTTATGCTAAGTCTGAGAACGTTGCTACCGATCTGGCTAAGTTCGTTAAGTCCGAAGACTTCGACAACCTCGTTGCTTCTTTGGAAACCTACGTCACCAAGGCTGCTCTGACTGAGGCCCTGAAGGACGTTGCTACCGATGCAGAGGTTAAAAAGCTGACCGATGATCTGGCTACTGCTGTTGCTGCTAACAAGGGCAACATCGACAAGGCTCTGAACGATCTGAAGGCTGTTGCAACCGACGCTGAGGTTGAGGCTATCAAGAAGGCTCTGGAAGACAAGATCGCTGCTGGCGATAAGGCTGCTTCCGACGCTCTGAAGAACTATGTCACCACCACCGACATGAACGCAATCCAGGCTGCTCTGCAGGGCAAGATTGATGCTGCTAGCAAGGCTGCTTCCGATGTTGCTGCATCCCTGAAGGATTATGTTAAGGCTGAGGACTACGCTCTGCTGGCTTCTTCCGTTCAGGAAGCTACCTACAAGCTGATGACCATCGACCGTGAGCACTACTCTATGGTAATGGAGACTCTGGCTCCTTACATTGCTGATCAGGAAGCTCTGGCTGGTGCTGTTCAGTACCTCACCGACGAGATCGCTATGATCGACAAGAAGCACGCTGACTATGTC
>JAZQUX010000223.1:0-3102 GCA_045631585.1 Eubacteriales bacterium
TGTGACCAACTGGGTAGCGACCGCCTCCAACCATTATGGTGGCTCCTTTAGCTTTGACCCTGCGGGGCAGGTGACCGAGCGCGGCGTGGTTTGCCGCGTGTATAACGCCGCCGCCACGGGCGCTAAATCGCTGCACTATTACAGCGACAACATTCTCGGTAACGAGGAACGCGCCACCAACTTTGCCTCCAACGTTCATCTGCTGCGCGAGGGCGGCGTCAAGCGTAATATCGGCCTGTTGTATCCGGATACCCCCATGGTGCTCAACACCTTCCGTATGGGACAGATGCATGGCTCGTTCGCTCTGATGCGCGATTATACCGACTACGCTTACGCTTGCGACCAGACCATTGCCGACGGTATTTTGGACGGCTTGCAAGCCCTGATCATTACCATGGACGGCTACTACAAGACAGCTACCATGAAGGCCATCCGCGCCTTTGTGGAAAACGGCGGTCTGTTGGTTGGCATCAATTTGAAGGAGCTTCGCGATTTGGATCAAGATGACGATTATTTGTCCATTCTGTTTGGTGAGAATGGAACAGGACATACGCTTGGCAAGGGAAAGACGCTCGGTATCGTCGGACAGATGGGCGCGAAGGCGACGGAAACCAATACAGCCTCCAGCTTCAAGTTCAAAAACACGCCCGAGCATTTGCAAGCTATGCAGGTCGAGGTGGCGGACGTGATGACGGACTTCTTTGCCCAAAACGGCCTTTATGTGTCGGACGGTCAGATGGACGGCGTATATACTGCAGAGCGCTATGGCAAACAGCTGACAATGAACTACTCCGGACACGATGTGGAGCGCACCTTCACTCGCCCCGACGGAACGACTTTTGATACCACCATCCGCGATTTGGCACTGGAAGAATACGATATATAAGGAGAATAACATAATATGCAAATAAAAAAACTGGGCTTTGGCCTGATGCGTCTGCCCCTGACCGATCCGAACAATGCAAGAAGTATTGATATTGACCTGACCTGCCAAATGGTAGACACCTTTATCGAGCGCGGCTTCACTTACTTCGACACCGCTTGGATGTATTGCGGACACGCCAGTGAAGATGCAACCAAAAAGTTTTTGGTCGAGCGGTACCCCCGCGACAGTTACACGCTGGCTACCAAATTGCACGCCGCTTATTTGAAGTGCGCGGATGATCGTGACCGTATTTTCAACGAGCAGCTAGCCAAAACCGGCGTGGAGTATTTCGACTACTATCTGCTTCATGATTTGCGCGTGTCGCACTACCAGATTTATAAGGATTTGGATTGCTTTAACTGGCTGCGAGATAAAAAGGCCAAGGGACTGGTCAAGCACATGGGCTTTTCGTTCCACGATACCGCCGAAGTGCTGGATCAGATTTTGACCGAGCAGCCCGACATGGAGTTCGTCCAGCTTCAAATCAACTATTTGGACTGGGAAAGCGAGAGCATACAATCCCGCAAATGCTACGAGGTGGCTCGTAAGCACAACATACCGATCATCGTCATGGAGCCGGTCAAGGGTGGCACACTTGCCAACGTACCGCCGGCGGTGAAGGGATTGTTTAAGTCTCATCGTCCCGAGATGTCGGTGCCGTCCTGGGCAATCCGCTTCGTTGCGGGACTGCCGGGGGTTATGATGGTACTGTCGGGCATGAGCAATATGGAACAGTTGCTCGACAACACCTCCTATATGCAGGAGTTTGAGCCGCTGACTTTTGACGAGCAGAAGCTGGTGCATCGCGCCGCAGACCTCATTCGCTCCGAAATTGCCATCCCTTGTACGGGTTGTGCGTATTGTGTAGATGGTTGCCCGGTGAACATTGCCATCCCGCAGTATTTTGCGCTGTACAATGCGGCGGGCGTGGCGCCCGAGGATGCGTCGATCGCCAAGGAATATCAGGGATTGACGGAAACTTTTGGCCGCGCGAGTGAATGCATCGGTTGCGCACAGTGCGAGGGTGTATGTCCTCAGCAGTTGCCCATTGTAGAGCACCTGAAGGCAGTCGCCGAAACGTTTGAATAAAAAAGAACCAAGCCCGCGCGATGAGTCACGCGGGCTTGCGTTTTGCCGTGTGATGGATGCTTTTACATCAAAGATGGCTTGAAATTTTGTCCGTCTCGCATTTCAAAAATATCTCCCCACCTCTTGTAATATTTCTTCGCTTATGATAAAATAATAGGTAAGTAACAACGAAGGCGAGGGCAATACCATGCTATCTACCGTATACTCCGCAGGACTGTTCGGCATTGACGGTTTTCCCGTCACAGTCGAGGTTGACGCGCGCCCCAATCTCCCCACTTTTGAATTGGTCGGTCTGCCCGACATGGCCGTCAAGGAGGCCAAAGAACGTGTGCGCACGGCTTGTGAAAACAGCGGCTTGCGGTTCCCGGAAACCTCGTTGATGGTCAATCTTGCGCCCGCAGACCGTCGAAAGGAAGGCTCCGGCTTTGATCTTGCCATTTTGACAGGCATTCTTCATGCCGTCGGCGCCATTCACCGCGAAACCAAGCTGGATGACAGCTGTTTTATCGGGGAGCTTTCGCTCTCGGGACGATTGCGCGGCGTGCGAGGCGTTCTTTGTATGTGCGCCGCTGCCCGCGAAGCGGGATTCCGAAAGGTATACGTTCCCATCGAAAACGCCGCGGAAGCCGCCGCGGTGCGAGGAATCGAGGTGTACGGTGTGGAAAGCGTTGTCGCCCTGTTGGATCACCTGAGCGGACGCAAGCCTCTGTCTCCCATGGCCGTCAGTGAGACGGTCACCGACGATGAGGTCTATGCAGGCTTGGATTTTGCCGATGTGCGCGGACAGGCCATGGCCAAACGCGCGCTGGAAATTGCGGCGGCCGGCGGACATAACGTCTTGCTCATCGGCCCTCCCGGTACGGGAAAATCGATGCTGGCCAAGCGCCTGCCTTCCATTTTGCCGCCCTTGACCTTTGAGGAGGCGCTGGTGACCACCAAAATTCATTCGGTTTCGGGCATTTTGCCCGACGGTCAATCACTGGTCAATCGCCGTCCGTTCCACTCGCCGCACCATACCATGAGCGCGGTCAGCCTGGTCGGCGGAGGTGCCAATCCCGCACCGGGTGAAATATCGCTCGCCCACAATG
>JAZQUX010000224.1:0-7839 GCA_045631585.1 Eubacteriales bacterium
TCACCACCGACGTACCCGATCTCAAGGCACTCAAAGAACAAAACGGAGGCAGTGACCGTCTGATCGGCGACGGTGTGCTTGAGGTTTGCCTGGCCGCCGACGTTGTGTTCGTCGCTATGCACGGAGGCATGGGAGAGGACGGTCGCTTGCAGGCCTTCTTGGAATGCAACGGCATTCGTTACACCGGCACCGGCTCGTTGGGAGCCGCGCTGTCCATGGACAAGGAGCTCTCCAAAATTGTTCTCCGTCACGCCGGCATCCCCACCCCCGATTGGGTAATCGTTCGTCCGAACAGCGAGACGGACGCCAAAGAGCGCATTCTTGCCGAGATCGGCATTCCCTGCGTCATCAAGCCCTGCAGCTGCGGTTCCAGCGTGGGTGTTTCCATTGTTGAAACAGAAGCCGAGCTGGATGCGGCGCTGGCTTTGGGAGGCGCGTGGGAGGATCGCTTGATCGTCGAAAAGAAGATTATCGGACGCGAGTTAACCGTCGGTATGTTGGGCGGCCGTCCCCTTCCCCCGATGGAGATCATCCCCAAGGAAGGATTTTACGACTACAAAAACAAATATCAAAGTGGACTTACGCTCGAGCTTTGCCCCGCGCCCTTGACCGAGCAACAAACGCAGGCGGTCCAAGATATGACAGTGCGCGGCTTTGATGCCTTGCATCTGGAGTCTTATGCCCGACTGGATTTCATCATGGACGAACATGACGTGATGTGGTGCTTGGAGGCCAATGCTCTGCCCGGCATGACACCGACCAGCCTGCTTCCTCAAATGGCCGACGAGATCGGTCTTGGCTACGACGCTTTGTGCGAGGAAATTATCCGTCTGTCTTTCGAAAAATAACAAAGATCTCAAAGGAAACGAACAACCATGAAAATAGAAACGCTGCACATTTTTGAGAAATATCCGAACGCCGATTTGGTCGCCTATCTGCATGACGAGATCAACCGTGCGCCATCCCGCCCACGCCGCGCTATGATTGTCTGCCCCGGCGGCGGTTACGGCTTTCTGTCCGATCGAGAGGACGAGGTTGTCGCGCTCGCTTGGCTGGCCGAGGGCTTTCAGGCTTTCGTGTTGCACTACGGCATCGGAGAGCACGCACAGCATCACGAGCCGTTGATCGAGGCCTGTCTCGCCATTCGCCATATCCGAGAGCACGCTCAAGAGTACAACGTTGATCCCGATCATATTTTCATCACCGGCTTTTCGGCGGGGGGGCACGCGGCGGCCGCGGCAGGAGTCTTGTGGGATCACGAGGCGGTCAAAGCGGCATTTGGCGACACGCCCACGCGCATGGGACGTCCCGACGCCATTCTCCCCTGTTATCCTGTAATTTCGGCGGGAGAATTTGCTCACCGAGGTTCGTTCGTCGCGCTGGCAGGAGAGGACATGGAGGCACAGCAAGCCTTTTCGCTTGAAAATTTTGTGAATGAAACCACGCCGCCCGCGTTTTTGTGGCATACGTCCGATGACGACTGTGTGCCGGTACAAAATTCGCTTTTATTTGCCGCGGCGCTGGCAAAGTTCCATATTCCGTTCGAGCTTCATGTGTATCCGCACGGCGCGCATGGGTTGTCGTTGTGCGATGAGCGGACATGGGCGAATAATCCTGTGTTGATCAATTCCGTTGCGGCGGGATGGTTTGAGCTAGCGGTGAGATGGGCGAAGGAGATATAATATTTTCGCTAAGTTTCACACAACTACTTCTACCCACGCGCGTACAGCTTCGCGCCGCGCTGTGCGGTTTGTGTTCATTCTTTGTCATCCGACAAAGAACGAACCAAGAAAACGGACTAAGGGGCAAGCCCCTTAGAACCCCGCAATGCGTCTTTGCGGTCGAGGCTTCGCCTCTCAGCACGACGCAAAAAGCTACATCTTCAGCTTTTGCGAGCACGGCTTAAAGAAAGCCGCGCTCACTTGAGTGTCACGCAACGCACTTTTTGTAAAATTTTTCACTCTCGTTTTCCGCGCCCCATTTCAGCAAAATGTTTTGCTTTTTTACGCCTGCCGCTCGTGTTAGCTTTGCGGCGAGCGATGCACTCAAAACTTTTATGTTTTTCTCCTTTTCCTCTTTGCAGAGCGGCAAAGGAGCGGTTTCCAAAGGCCGCAGGCCTTTGGTTCCCTTTCTTTCGCCATTTCTTTGTGGAACGACAAAGAAATGGCATCCATGCCGCACAGATCAGCGCGAGCCGAAGGCTCGCAGTATGATCGTCCGGCTACGAAGTCGTAAAAAATTTAGCCTCCCCCCTGCTCCCCCCGTAAATCCCCCTTGATTTTTTTCCCATCATGCTTTATAATAAATAATGTAGAAATTCATCAAAAAAGGGAGCCTGTATGAAAACCATCCGAACCCTCACCCTCTGGCTGATCATCCTATCTCTTCTTCTCTGTCCCTTAACCTCCTGCCAGCAAAGCGATTCCCCCCTGCCCGACACCGACCTTCCTTCTACCGAGGATCAACCCGGCACGGATGACACCCCGTCGGATGACACCCCGCCAGACGGCCAATGTCCCGAAGCTCTGTCCGTCCGCGCCGCAAAAACAACCCTGATGGTGGGCGAATCCGTTGATCTGGATGCTGCCGCATCGCCGGCCGGTGCCTATCGCGTGACCTATCAGGCCACCTCGGGCGCAGATCACGTTCGCATCGAGGACGATCGCATCTTTGCCTTATCCGAGGGCGAGGTAACGCTGGTCGCCAAGGTCGGAACCTACATCAGCGAGGCCATCACTCTGACGGTTATCGCTGCCACCGACCCCTATGAGGGCATGAGCGCGGACGAGTTCTACGCCAACTACACCCCTGCCCTCAGCTACATGGATGCAACGCTTCGCGCACAGCATGGTCTTATGTCGGGCGAATTGACCGTTCCCGACCAAGCGCCGGTGGTGTCGGAATATCAACCCAAAATGGGAAATCAGCTCATCCGTAACCGCTCGGCTCGCTATGAGGACGACGGAAACACCTACGTCGTCGTGGACGCTTTTGGCGAGGAGGTCATGGAGATCTATCGCGGCGGTGCGTATATCACCTTAGAGGAAGTCGCGGCTTACATCTTTGCCTTCGGCACCGTGCCCGCCAACCACGCCGAGTCCAAAAACACCAAGCCGAATCAGAGCGTGTGGGGCATCTACCTGCGCGTCAACCACACCAAATTTACGGGAGACACCTCCAAATACCCCTACGAGCCCGAGCTCCCCGACATCAGCGGATGCGGCGGCAGCTTGCAGTATTATGAGATTGATATCGGCACGACAGGCACGGATTGCGATCCGTCCTACCGCCCCGCGCTGTACAACAACGGCGTGTCCATCACCAGAGGCGCGGCCCGCATCGTCTACGCCCGTTTTGACAAGAACAACAACCATATCATCGAGGCGGACGAAAAGTTCGTGTTCTACACCTACAACCACTACAACGATTTTCAGGAATATCTGAACTATTTTGGCGGCTGGGGTGAGATGTTCGGCAATATCACGGGCGGCGGTGAAATTTCGAGCAAAACCAACTGCAACCCCACCCCCTACGTTCCCACCTATCGAGGTGATCTGACCGAGGCGGATGCCCCCACGCGCCTGACGTCGGTCGCCGTTTGGCTGGTTCTGCCCACCGATCTTGTGGGCAAGACAAGTAAAACACGCCAGTTTTGACACCATTTGCAGTGAAAAGTGTCAAAAAGCGGAGACAAGTTTTGTAACATTAGCTGAAAATGCAAGATTTGATCTGTTAAATTTCAAAAAAGCTTTGAAATTATTGGTGTTCTGTGATACAATGATAACATATCAATGGTAGTAAAGGAGAATGACCATGAAAAAAATCACATCTTTTGTATTGGCGTTGGTTCTGATGCTCTCGGCCATCGGATGCGGCGCACATACCCACGATTTTGTGCTCTCTGAGTCCAAATCCACCCCCGTAGGATGCTTTACCGACGGCCTGGAGGTCAAGATTTGTGCTTGCGGCGAGCGTACGGAACAAGTGATCAAGTCGACCGGCCACGTCTTTGTCCTTTCCGAGGAAGAGTCGAAGCCTGTCAAATGCGAAAAGGACGGCCTGGAGGTGAAGATCTGCTCCTGCGGCGAGCGCACCGAACAGGTTTTGGCGGCGACCGGACACGATATGAAGGTGACCTCGGAGATCAAAGCCGGCTGCGGAAACCCCGGATCTATTGACTATAAGTGCAGCATCTGCAACAAAAAAGAATACCAGTTTCTTCCGGCGACCGGCCACGCCTATGCCGATCCCACGGAGCCGTCTCGCGTCATTCCCTGCACCAACGTGGGCTGCAAGGACTGTGCCTGGACCGAGCCCAACAATAAGTACGAGGAAGTGCTGACCTTCCATTTTACCAAAGAGGATGAAGCGGCGATCGATGCCAAGTACGAAGAGGTACTGGCTCTGCTCAACGCGGCTCCCAAGTATGACCCCGCGCTTCACGGATATGCCGAGGACGGCGCGCTGGCTGAGGAATACGAACGGGTGGATGCCATTCATACCGAATTGTATGACTTGATCATGAATGCACTTTCGCAGGAGCAGCTCGCGCAGATCGAATATTATTGCAACATGAAAAACAGCGAGCTGGAAAAGACGTATTCCTATATGATGGAATATAAGACGGCGGTGATCGCGAAGTTCTATACCCTCTCCCGCCCCTTCTACGATTCCTGCTACCGCGACTTCTATTACTATGGCATGACCGAAGAAGAAATCAACGCGTTCCTGTTTGATTCGGATGCCCTGTCCAATCCCGAATACACGGCACTCAAGGATAGAAACAGCGCCATCGAGATTGAATTTTTGGCATTGGAAAACCCCGAGAAGGGCGATGAGCTTCCCATTCTGTATGCCGAGTTTGCTGAGAACAACAACAAAATGGCTCAGTTGATGGGATACGATAACTACTTGGAATATGCCTATGAAAATGTGTACGACAGAGCCTACACGCCCGAAGATGCCAAGACCCTGGCCGGCTATGTTAAGGCGCAAATGTCTGTAGTGTTCTCGGCCATCTATCAGAAGTGGAATTCGCTGTCGGACTACACTGCTGAGGACGTGGAAACGTATTATACCCAGACTTCGTACTCCTTCTTCAAAAATCTTCAGAGTAATACGCTGGTCAATGATTACATTGACCTGATGGCGTTCACGACTAACCCCGACAAGCAGATCTCCTTCTCGGATGAGTTCAACAAGCTTGCCGTAGACGGAAACCTGTTCCGTGGTCAATATGAGGGCGCGTTTGTTACGACCATTCGGTCGGCCAACCTTCCCATCGCTTATTTCGGTCAAGACTATGATACAGCGTTTACCATCGTTCACGAATTTGGTCACTATATGAACGAGATCTACAGCGCTGAAATATCTCAGGAAGATCCCGAGTTCAGCCAGACATACGACCTGTTGGAAATGCACTCTCAGGGCAACGAGCTGTTGTATCTGTACTACCTCAAGGAAAACGCCGAGATGACCGACATGGCCGAAGCAATGATCGAGATCTATACACTAGTCAATATGTTGTACAGCATCATGGCAGGTATGACCATCGACGTCTTCGAGCAGGCGATCTATCTGAATTCGTACACCGGCCTTGGCGCAGATATGATTATGGCCGACGGTAAGATTACGTATGATGAGTACGATCTTCTTTATACGAACATTTGCCGAGATTTCGGCGTAGCGGACTCTGTGGACGGCTATTGGAGATACGGTATGACCATCACCTCTCCCTGCTATTATATTTCTTACAGCGTATCGGCGCTCTCCGTTCTTCAGCTGTATGAAATCGCCGGCACTCAGGGCTTTGACGCCGCTCGCGACGCATACTTGAATCTGTTTACTTACGTTGACGAGGATCCCAACATGAGCCTGGAAGAAATCATGGCGTATGCAGGTTTGCTTTCGTTTGAGGACGAGCAGCTCTACATCAATCTGAGAAAATATCTGCTTCAGAATTAAATAAAGAAAAAGGCTGTCTTCTTCGGAAGACACCCTTTTTACTTACCCCTTGCGCACCTTGAGTGCGTTGATGAACAATTCGCTCGGTTGCAGGCGGAGAACAATGCTGGTGCCGTCCTCATCGAACAGCAAATATACCGTTTGGGCGGCGAGAATGTCGGGGCAGTAGGAATGAATGCGAAGCCCGCTGTACTTTTTGCGCACGGCGCGCTCGCTTTTTCTGTCGCACACGTCGATTTGCCTCAGGTCGCGAACGAGCAACCGACACAGCGTGGTGTCGCGCTTGCCGCGATGCTCAACGACGCAAAGCTCATCCAGCCCGTCCGAGTCACTCTTTTGCAAAGAGTAGGTGTAAAACGTCAGGGCGCGGCTGCAAAGAATGATGGCGGCAATCAACAAAACAACGCCCACCGCCTGATAAGCGGACGGATAAGATAAAAAGGAAGAGGAAATAAACAGGGATAGTCCGCCTAAGCTGCAAAACAGCGCAAATATGGCGGCGTGGCGGTTGGTTTTTGGCGGTTTTTCGGAATAGTAGGTCATAACAGACGTCCTTTGTGATATTATTTGTGCTTGGCCCGCTCCTTGACGGCCTCCCAGTAGGCCGCGGCCGCGCTTTCCTGTTTGTTGGGGGCGGGGGTGTAGTATTGCTTGCCCCGCAGATCGTCGGGGAGATAGTGTTGCGCGACGTAGTGGTCGGGGTAATCGTGCGGGTAACGGTATCCTTTGAACAAGGGGGATTGCAGATGAGTCGGAGCGGATACGCCTTTACCGGCCTCGACGTCCTGCATGGCGTTGGCCAGCGCCAGATAGGCGCTGTTGGATTTGGGGGAGGTCGCCAGCAACATGGCGGCGTGAATCAGAGGAATACGCCCCTCGGGGAGTCCCAATTCCACGGCCGACTCACAGCAAGCGCGGGTGATCATGGCCGCCTGCGGATAGGCTAGTCCGATATCCTCCGACGCGATGACCTGCAATCTTCGGCACAGCGAAAGCAATTCGCCCGCCGCGACCAGCTTGGCCACGTAAAAGGCGGTGGCATCGGGGTCGGAGCCGCGGATGGATTTTTGAAGGCAGGAGAGTAGATCGTAATGGGTATCGTCGTTAAAATTGCTCACCGAGGAGGAAAAGGACATCATATCCTCCGGCGACAATTCGTCATCGGCGGCGAAAAAGGTATTTTCAAGCAATCCAATGGCGCGGCGGACGTCACCGCCCGTGGCACGGCCGATGCGCTCAAGCAATTCGTCCGAGGCGACCTTAGCCGTTCCCGATTCGCCGTTGAGGTAATCCAGAGCGCGACGAAGCGCCGGAAGGATGGCGCGCGGCGGCACCGGCTTGAATTCAAACAGGCTCGCGCGGGACAAAATGGCGTTGTATACGTAAAAATGGGGATTTTCCGTGGTGGAGGAAATGAGGGTAACGCGACCGTCCTCCATGTATTCCAAGAGGGACTGCTGTTGCTTGCGGTTGAAATACTGGATCTCGTCCAGATACAGAAGCACACCGCCCGCGCCAAAGACGTTGTCGGTTTCGGCCAGCACCTGCTTGACGTCGGAAAGAGAAGCGGAGGTGGCATTGAGGCGGCGGAACAGCATTCCCGACTGAGCGGCGATGATTTCGGCGGCGGTGGTTTTACCGATGCCGGGAGGGCCGTAGAAGATCATATTGGTGATGCGGCCGCCCTCGACCATACGGCGAATGACACCGCGCGGACCGAACAGATGTTCTTGTCCGACGATATCGTCGAAAGTTTTGGGGCGCAGAAGATCCGCGAGTTGAGCGTTTCGCATGGTGAAACTCCTTTTTGGTGGATGTAAGTATATTTTAACATAGGTTGGGGGGGAATGCAAGGGGGGATTTACGGGGGGGGCA
>JAZQUX010000225.1:0-2415 GCA_045631585.1 Eubacteriales bacterium
GGGTAAGCTAAGGTTTTAACAACTTCGCAGCCGGATGTGGGTGGATATGCTAATTTTTCTGCAACTGCGTAGCCGGACGCGCGGTGAGATCTAATTTTTTTACAACTGCGTAGCCGGCCTCACACAGCGCAACTGCGTTGCGCGCGTTCGGTGTTTTGTTTTTGTGTTCATTCTTTGCCTCGTGGCAAAGAACGAACACCAAATCGCACAGCGCGGCGCGGAGCTGTACGCGCGTCAAAAGAAGAAGACGTGTAAAATTTAGCTAAACTCAAATCTTCCCCTTCTGTCTAAACATCAAATCCGCATAGGTGGGCACCGGCCAACATTCGCTCGACGTCATCGTCTCAAGCGCATCCACTTCTTTTCTCAACTTGGCCATCGCAGGAACGACCACGTTACAATACGCCAATGCCAACGCCTTGGCTCGTCCCGTGTTCGCAACGGCAGATGCGTCCGCATCCTTGAGCGATTGCAACGCGTCATACGCGCGCTCCATGCCTGCCGTCAGCGCAGCCAGTTGGCGATCCTCCACTTTGGTGGAAATATAGCCCAGTTTGCGCTTGTTTACCGCCACTTCGGCCAGTTTTGCCACATAATTTTCAACGCCGGGCAATAATTCGCGCTCTGCCATCTCAATCATGGTCAGCGCCTCGATGTTGATGGTCTTGGCGTAATTTTCAAACAAAATCTCTTTTCTGGAGCGCACCTCGGCCTCGCTCATAATGCCGTGCTGGGTAAACAGTGACAAATTCTTCTCAGCGTCGAAGCAGTCGAACGCTTCGGGAGAGGTGGCCAAATTGAGCAGTCCGCGGCGAGCCGCCTCCTGTCTCCAGGCATCCGAATAACCGTTTCCGTTGAACAAAATACGCTCGTGCGCCGTAAATGTCTCGCGAAGAAGCGCGGCCAGCTCGGTATCAAAGTTCTCGGCGGCTTCCAATCGGTCGGCAAACTGCGCAAACACATGAGCCACCGCCGTATTGAGAATGATATTAGGCATGGCGATGTTCTGCGCCGAGCCGGGCATACGGAACTCAAACTTGTTGCCGGTAAAGGCAAAGGGCGAGGTACGGTTGCGGTCGGTGGTGTCTCGGCGGAAGGAGGGCAGGGCAGGAATACCCAAATTCATGGTGCCTGCATCGTGTGCGGCGTAGGTTTTTCCCTCGATGATAGCGCGAATGACCTGGTGCAGCTCGTCTCCGACAAAGATGGAGACAATCGCGGGAGGTGCTTCGCCCGCGCCCAGACGGTGGTCATTGCCTGCCGAAGCGACAGACAGACGCATCAGATCCTGATAATCGTCCACGGCCTTGAGAATCGCCGCCAAAATCAGCAAAAATTGGTGGTTTTCCGCAGGCGTTTTTCCGTGATCAAGCAGATTTTTGCCCGTATCGGTCGAAAGGGACCAGTTGTTGTGCTTACCCGAGCCGTTGACGCCGGCAAAGGGCTTTTCGTGAAGCAGGCAGACCAGATCGTGATGCGCCGCCAAGCGCTTCATTTCTTCCATGGTCAACAGGTTGTGGTCAACGGCCATGTTGGCAGTCGCGTAAACGGGAGCCAGCTCATGCTGTGCGGGTGCGGCCTCGTTGTGCTTGGTCTTGGCGTCGATGCCCAGCATCCAAAGCGCCTCGTCCAGCTCCTTCATAAAGTCAATAACCTGCGCGCGCAGAGGACCGTAGTAGTGGTCGTCCATTTCCTGGCCCTTAGGCGCGGGCGCGCCGAACAGCGTGCGTCCGGTAAAGAGCAGGTCCTTACGCAAATTACGGAGCGTACGGCTGATCAAGAAGTATTCCTGTTCCGCGCCGACGGTCGGGGAGACTCGCTGGGTCTCGACGTCGCCAAACAGGCGCAAAATGCGCAGCGATTGACGGCCGATCTCGTCCATGGAGCGAAGCAGGGGGGTTTTGGTGTCCAGCGCGTCGCCGCCCCAAGAGCAAAACGCGGTGGGAATATACAGAGAACCGTCCTTGACAAAGGCGTATGAAGCAGGGTCCCATGTGGTATAGCCTCTGGCCTCAAAGGTGGCGCGAAGGCCGCCGGAGGGGAAGGAGGAGCCGTCCGCTTCGCCCTTGACAAGTTCCTTGCCGGAAAACTCCATCAAAACGCCGCCGTTGCCATCGGGGGAGATGAAGCTGTCGTGCTTTTCGGCGGTGTAGCCGGTGTGGGGCTGGAACCAGTGGGTGTAGTGGGTGGCGCCGTGGGCAACTGCCCATTCCTTCATGCCGGTGGCAACCGCATTTGCGATATCTATATTCATGGGCGCACCGGAAACGATGGCCCGCTTAAGCTCTTCAAAGACCTCGGGGGAGAGGTATTCGCTCATTGCCTTTTCGTTGAAGGCCATGGAACCGAAAACTTCGGGAAGATTTTTCATCAGGAGCATCTCCTTATCTCTATATCTCAAAGTGGGGATTTCTT
>JAZQUX010000226.1:0-6191 GCA_045631585.1 Eubacteriales bacterium
ATCGTCGGTAATCTTGTATGCCATGGTCACTACCTCCTATCAAATTGGTTGCTCCTATTGTATCACCATTTTTTTGATTTTGCAACCGTTTTTTGAAAATTTCCTCTATATTCCGAAAATTTTATCTTGATTTTGGAATTTTAGATTATTCTTCGGCTTCGGATTTGTTGGTTGCCGCATCTTCTCTACGGCCTCGGCCGCCAATCACCTTCACTTCATCGCGGTGGTAGGTGCGAGGTGTCTCGCCTTCCTGCCCCTCTAGTTTGACCGTCACAGTGCCTTTGAGCACATGATTGGAGATGACCACACCTCGGCCGTCGCGTGTCTCAACCACAGATTCTACCGCAGGAGTCAAACGAATCTCACGCTCATACGTCTCATGCTCGTAACGCAAGCAGCACATCAAACGTCCGCAACAACCCGAAATCTTAGTCGAATTAAGCGACAGATTTTGCTCCTTCGCCATCTTAATGGACACCTGACCGAAATCGGACAAGAATCCCGCACAGCAAAGGGGACGTCCGCACGTACCCAGTCCGCCCAGCAATTTGGCTTCATCTCGAATACCGATCTGACGCAGTTCGATTCGGGTACGGAATACCCCTGCCAAATCCTTGACCAGCTCGCGGAAATCCACGCGGCCGTCCGAGGTGAAATAGAACAACAGCTTAGAGTTATCGAAGGTATACTGCGCCTCCACCAGCTTCATATCCAGCTTGTGAGCGGCGATCTTTTCCAAGCAGATACGGAATGCTTCGTCTTCCTTCTGCTTGTTTTCCGCGTTGTGCTTGGCATCCGCCTCGTCCGCTACGCGAATGACCGGACGCAACGGAAGAACGATATTGCTCGTCGATACCTGAGAGTTGGCAATAACAATTTCACCGTATTCCGGGCCGCGCGCCGTCTCGACAATGGCGTGCATCCCACACTTGAACTTCAAGTCGCCGGGGGCAAAATAATACACCTTGCCCGGCACCTTGTAGCGAATACCGACAACCTCCGTGGTCTCGCTCGGTTCTTCCTCTTGTGGCACCTCGGGCGCCTTTTCCTCGCGGAACAACAGCGGTCCTTCGGCATCCAAAAGACGGCGAGCCGCCTCCTCCGCCGCAGGGTCATTGACTTCCGCTTCATGCAAAGGAGCAAAGGTATCATCCAGCCACTTGTCGGCACTGCTCGGACGGCGCAAAGACGCAGGAACGACCAATTCCTGTGTCGGCTGCTCAGAACGCTCCTGCCGGGATTCCGCCTTGACCTCAGCGCCCTCATCGTGTGCGCCACGATTCTTTCCGCGGCCACCGCGATGTCCTCTTCTGCGGTTATTACCGCCCTGACTGCCTTCGGAATTCGACGGATTCTTGTCTCCGGCCGCTTCAGGGCGCGCTTGCTTTTGAGGCTGTCTATGCTCTTTCTCCGCAGGCTCGCTTGCGCTTACCTGTACGTTTTTCTCACCATCCGCAACAGGCTTGTTTTGACCGTGACCGCGTCCGCGACCACCGCGGTGGCCTCTTCTGCGGTTATTGCCGCCCGGGGCATGATTCTTTTCTTTTTGAACGTTTTGTTCTTCCATAATGTATCGTTTCCTTTCGGTATATATCTTCTTAGCCTTCCGTCAAAAACAGCGACGTCAGGGACAGTCGGACATTGGCGTTTTTCAGCAATCGGCGGCGGCACTCCTCTACTCTGTCGTAGAAATGCAACAGACGAGGCATCGAGGCAACATCACACAACGAAATGGCAGCGGCGCGATCGGAATAGAAGCACAACGGTGCTACGTCCGAGCGTTTGAGCAGAGTCAGATCCCGCAGGGCCGTCAGAACGTCGCCGAGCAACAAAAGGATATCCTCTCTCTTAGAACCGAACGAAGCCATCAAGGACAAGGCCTTGGCACTGTCCGTTCCCCCAATCTGTTGCTCCACAAAGGCGACCGCCAACGCTCGGCGAGCCAGCAAGGGCTTGCGCTCCTTGGCATCCAACAGTTCTTTGGCTCGACCGATACTGCCACCCGCGATCATCAAGATTTCCTCCCGTTCCGCCTCCGTCAACGAAGCGTATGACCGCTCGGTTGCCAAAAGGTGCGCCCGAATATCGTCTGTCGGTATCGGGTGTAAAGAAAGCTTGGGCGCGCGGGAACGAATCGTCTCCAACATGGCCGTCGCATTCTCGCATAAAAGCAAAAACAGAACGTAAGACGGTGGCTCCTCCAGCGTCAAGAGTAGCGCGTTTTGCGCTTGCGCCGTCATGGTATCCGCCCCCTCGATGATGTAGATTTTGCTATCCAAATCATTGGGCGGGGTGAGCACATCCGCGCGCAAAAAACGCACGTCATCCACGCCGATGCTGGCCTTGTTCCCACGGTCGATACGAATGACGTCTGGGCATTTACCCTCGGCCACCTTGCGGCAAGCAAGACAGCTTTCGCACGGGATGCGGCCGCTTTCGCGATTGGTGCAAGCAAGGGCCTGGCACAACTGCTGAGCAAATGTCCGTTTGCCGCAGCCGGCAGGGCCTTCGATGATGTAAGCATGGGAAAGCTTGCCTTCGCGCACGTCCTTAGCCAAACGCTCGCGCAAATCCTTGTTCCCGATCAACGCATCAAACGCCATGCCCACACCTCCTTACAGCCTACACGTAATCATCTTATTATAACAGAACAAAGCGCCCGTGTCAAGGGAAAAAGATGGCCCCAACACAAAAATGGTGTTGGGGTATCTTTGCAAAAGCCGTCTGCCGTCATGTTGGCGGGAGACTGGTTTCGATCGTTCCGACCAGCAGCTCGATCAATGCGTTGATTTTATTCTTTTGATCCGGGCGTACCTGTGTGTATCGCCCGTTGGCAATATCGTGAAGTACGCCCTCGGGAGAATACTCTAACTCTCTGCCGTCGAGCGTGATTTTGTAAGAGCAAATCGCTTTCGGCTTTCCCAGCGTCCATACGGCACCGTTGACCACACCGCACAGCAGATCAACTCCCACCGAAGGCAATTCCGGTTGAGTCTCCCCGTAAGAAATCGTGCCCTCCTGACCATCAAGCAGGTCCAGCGGGTACTTTGCTAATATGTCCTCCATGAGCTTTCTTTGTTCGCCCGACAGCTGAAAGTGTTTTTTGTTGTCCCAATCATTGATGTAACTTCCGTAGAAATGAATTTCTTTATCATCCCAAGAAAAAACATAGTCCGGCGAAAGTTTCATGCAATCCTTTTCCCACGTGGCATTCTCCAACAAAAGCTCTATTGTCCGCACGTCCTCTTCCAACATCCGAAACGCGAGTTCTTTTACGCCGCCTCTTTGGCTTTTTCGCGTGCATTCGAAATCCTCGGCGAAGATGTGTTTGGGCGCTTTCAAAAAGTGATTTGTAAAATCATTTATTTCGAACAATCCATAATAAGTCGTCCCGTTTTCATCACGCGCATCATACTGATCCGTTACCATAATGTTAAGTAAATCATCGTAATACGTTCCAAATTCCTGCACAAGGTTGACCTCGGAGCGATAGCCATCCGTATATTCCGTATATAACGGAAATATCAAATAATACTGATCTTCCAATTCTATGCAGGGAATTGTGATCCAATCATGATTGTATGCATCCACGGAATGATAGATCACTTGTTCATTCGCCAACTGACTTATGTAGATAAACGTGGAATCAAAAACGATAGAAGACGCTACGTTCATTCCTTCTTCAAACACCGGCTGATATACTTGATAATGCTCCATTTCTTGATTCGTTGTATCATCCAAAATTATATTCCTTGCGAATAATTGCTGATTGATTTGAAATGCCACTACCAGTGGTGCATCGTTACGGTATTCTCGAATATCCCCCTCGTTGTCGTATCTCACCCATGTGTAATCAGCCACACAACAATATGTTTCCGCTTCATTTTCATGATCGGAGCCGTAATAGGCGCAAGCATAATAGTACTTTGAAGAATTAAATTTGACATGCAATGACGAATGAGCGTTTTTTATTTGTTCCATTTTTTCCACGAATGATGTTTCGGGCATCTCGTATTCCGTGTGCAAATTTTTCAAATATTCTGTCAGAGAAAAAATCAAATTCTTTGAAAGATTGTTTTCTTCGTCCATAGCTTGTTCAGGGGGAATGTTCTCCCTTTCATCTTGCCTCTCGCCGGATTGCGGCGTTCGACACGCACACAGCGACAACAGCATCGCCAAGGTCAAAAAAATCAATAACGCTTTTTTCATGGTGTTCTCCTTTCTATTATATCCGTCGTTATAGAACGTTACTTTTCTCTCTACCTATATAGACAGCAAAAACGCCAAAATCTTCCCGCTTTTTTGAAAAAAGATTATTTTTGTGGGGTTGCACAAAAAGAAGCTGCTTTTTTTGTGGCATTTATTCCATTGTTTGCTGTTTTCAGTATACCACACCTTGTTCCATCTGTCAACTTTTTTCAAAAAAAGGCATCATTTGTGGTTGAAATTGCACAAAGAATGTGCTATACTATAGAAAACCGAGCCGCCGCGGGCGGAGAAAGGATGCAAGCTATGATTAAGATTACATTTATGGGTGCGGGCAGCACTGTATTTTCCAAGAACGTGTTGGGCGATATTATGCTCTGCGACCTCTTTCACGATGTAGAAATTGCGCTGTACGACATCGATGCGGTACGTTTGGAGGAGTCGTATCTTCTGATCACCTGCATGAACAACACCATCAACGCAGGCCGCGCCACCGTCCGCAAATACTTGGGTGTGGAACAACGAAAGGCGGCGCTTCGCGGAGCAAACTTCGTCGTGGATGCCATTCAGGTCGGTCTCTATGACCCCTGCACCATCATCGATTTTGAGGTGCCTAAAAAATACGGTCTGCGTCAAACCATCGCCGACACGCTGGGCATCGGCGGCATCATGCGCGGTATGCGCACCATTCATGTTCTTAAAGATTTTGCCCGCGACATGGAGGAGGTCTGTCCCGACGCATGGTTCCTCAACTACACCAATCCCATGGCCATTCTCTCCGGCTATATGCAACGCTACACGGGGGTCAAGACGGTCGGTCTTTGCCACAGCGTGCAATCCTGCGTTCCCGGACTTTTGAACAACCTCGGCATGAACGACAAGCTCGAAGGACACCGTTCCAAGATCGCCGGCATCAACCACATGGCATGGTTGCTTGAGATTTTTGACAAGGACGGACAGGATCTCTATCCCGAAATCCGCCGCCGTGCCAAAGAAAAGAACGCTGCCGGCAAGCATCACGACATGGTGCGTTTTGATTACATCGACAAGCTGGGCTACTATTGTACCGAGAGCAGCGAGCACAACGCCGAGTACAATCCTTTCTATATCAAGGCGGGACGTGACGATCTGATCGAAAAGTTCAACATTCCGCTCGACGAATACCCCCGCCGCTGTATCAACCAAATCAACCACTGGGCGCATCAGCGCGACGAATTGATGAACGGCGGCAACGTACAGCACTCTCGCACGGGCGAGTACGCCTCTTATATCATGGAGGCCATGGTCACGGGCCATCCTTACAAGATCGGCGGCAACGTGCTCAACAACGGTTGTATCTCCAATCTTCCCAAACACGCCTGCGTCGAGGTTCCCTGCTTTGTAGATAAGTCCGGCGTCACCCCCACCTACGTCGGCGACCTGCCTCTCCAGCTCGCCGCCATGAACGCCTCCAACATCTATCCTCAGATGCTCACCGTCGAAGCGGCGCACACGGGCAAGATCGAATATCTCTACCAGGCGGCCATGATGGATCCCCACACGGGCGCGCAGCTGTCCACCGACGAGATCGTCTCGCTTTGCGACGACCTCATCGAAGCGCATACGAACGCGGGGTATCCGATCTTCTAAGCGGGTAAAAACAGCCAAAATCCAACGTTCCCTTTTGTGCAACCCCACAAAAATAATCTTTTTTCAAAAAATCGGGAAGATTTTGGCATTTTTCCTGTCTATATAGGTAGAGAGCAAAACTCTTGATTTTCAAAACGTCGAAAGGAGCATCCCTATGAAAAAGTTGTATTGTATTTTGCTTGCCCTTTTGCTATGCCTGACCTGTCTTGCTTGCCAAAAAGAAAACGGCGACGACCCGGAGGAAAACACGCCGACCGAAAAAGAAAACGCCAGTACCACCGACACCCTGCCTCCTCTGTCCGAGGATGAGATGGAGATCATTGTCCGGGAAGGCCCGGGTGATATCTATATATCCG
>JAZQUX010000227.1:0-9372 GCA_045631585.1 Eubacteriales bacterium
CATACACCTCGCATCCGATGATCGGCTTGATCCCCTCTTTTTGGCAAGCCTTGTAAAAAGCAACGGCTCCATACATCACACCGTGATCCGTCAGCGCGACGGCCGTATGTCCGCAGGCTTTGGCCCGCACGGGAATATCGGCGATGCGACAGGCACCGTCGAGTAAGCTATATTCACTGTGCAGATGCAAATGGACAAAATTCGGCATGATTGCTCCTTTGATTCGCTCGTGGCGAAATCTTACGTATTTTGGGATGCTTCTGAGGACAGCTCAGCCAATTTTTTGAGTCGATGGTTGAGACCGGATTTGGTAATCGGCGGACAATGCAACAAGGCCAACTCCGCCAGCGTCGCCTCGGGATTGGCCAAACGAAGCTCCGCCGTCTCGCGCAAGGGCGCAGACAGCCTGTCCCACTCCCTGCTCTGTTGCAATCGCTCAATGGCGGTTCGTTGTTCCGCTGCCGCCATCACCGCTTTTTGAATGTTTCGCGCCACACAGTTGGTTGCGCGGTTTTCATCGTTTCGAATTTCACGCTCGATTTTTTGATTGATCAGCGCAAACAGCGTCTTGTGCGCGTGGAGATAGGAAAACAAATCCTCCATCGCCGCGCTGTTTTTATAATACAGATGCAATCCGTTCTTCCGTCGGACACTTTTGGGCGAAGCACCTGCCGCCTCCGATAACAATTCAGACAATCGACGCGCGGTTCCGCTATCATGACAGGCAAACTCCATGTGCAAGCCCTTGGCAGGATCCGTTATCGTTCCTGAGGCAATCAATGCACCGGTCAAAAAATAGCGCGTGCAAGCGTCACAGTCAAAGCCAAGCAGACGAGGCAAGGGCAAGTCAGACATATCGGCGCGCTGAAATTGAGCATAAACCGCGCGCGAAATAAGTTCCAGAGCGGCATATCGGCGCCCTACATGACAAAAATTTGTCACCGAAACACGCACGTTCAGTTGCTTCTCTAAAAAAGACGCAATCTTCTCTCCCGGGGCTTGTGGGACAGTCAAACGAAACAAGCCTCCCGATGCCTCCGCGCAAAATAACAAACCGAGCGCCATCGCGCGGCGGCAGCATGGCTTTTTGGGAGGTTCTTCCTCCCAAAGTTCTATTTTACATTCTTCCGAAAAAGACATGGTTTTTCTCCGTTTTGATTATTTGGCCATGGGAAAGGTCAGCAGCTGTATTTCGCTCTCCAAGTCAATACCATGGTCACGCAACACAACCGAGCGAACGTGCTCGATCAAGGCCAATACGTCGCGCGCCGTAGCTCCACCGACATTGATGATAAAACCTGCGTGTTTGGTCGAAACTTGAGCTCCACCAATGCGATAACCCTTCAGGCCGCTTTGCTCGATCAGCTGTCCGGCATACGCTCCCACAGGACGCTTGAAGGCACTGCCTGCGCTGGGATATTCCAACGGCTGTTTTTCACGGCGGCGAGCCATGTAATCCTGCATTTGAGCTTCGATCGCCGAAGGATCGGCGGGTGTCAGTTCAAGACACGCCGACAACGCCACCCTCTCAGGATGAGCCTGCAAACTGCTAAAACGATATCCAAAGGAGAGTTCTTCAGCCTCAACGCGGATGCACGCATCCCGTTCCACATCGTACCATTCTGCCGTTTTGACCACCTGCGCCATGTCTCCTCCATAGGCGCCGGCGTTCATAAACAACGCGCCACCCAGCGTTCCCGGGATACCGTGAGCAAACTCCAATCCCGCCAAGCCGTGCTCCTTGGCAACACGCGAAAGCTCAGACAAAGTAGCTCCGAGTTCGGCAACCATGGTCACGCCCTCTGCCCACACCGTGTTAACGCCGCAAGTACGAATCACGACACAAGGAAGTCCCTCATCGGGAACCAGCAAATTGCTGCCGCGGCCCAACACGAAATAAGGCAGTTGTGCTTGGCGAGCCGTGCGCAACGCACACATCAACTGAGTCCGATCGGTCGGCTCGACCAGCAAGGCCGCAGGACCGCCGATGCGGAAGGTGGTATAAGACGCCAAGGAAACGTCGGCGCGCGCCTTGATACCCAGACTATTCAGTTGCCGATGGCATAAGTCAAAACCGTTCATAGCGTCCTCCGAGCATTCGTTTTACAGTAGTATATCCAAAAGCTCCTTCAAATGTGAAATGATATACGTAACAGGCAATCCCTTCCGCTGAGCATCGTCTCTGTGAGAGGGGTCAAGGCAGAGCCAGCAGGTATCACACCCCCAGCGAACACCGCCCGCCATATCAGACGTCAGCGAGTCTCCAATCACCAGCGTACGGGCAGGGTCAATATCGGGATATTTGGCCACAACAGCATCGAAAAACTGTTGTGCAGGCTTATTGTACCCAAGATCTTCCGAGATAAAGGCATCCTTGAACAGAGGAAACAACGGCGATGGGTCAAATCTGCCATGCTGTACGCCGGCATTTCCGTTGGTGACGGCGATGAGCGGATAGTTCTCTGCCAGTTTCTCGCAAACCTCCAGCGCACCATCCATCAAAAAACTTTTATGCGTTAAGTGCTTGACGTAGCTCTGGGCAAACGCAACGGGATCCATCGGGGACAGCCCGCACTCCTCACCCAAAACCTGAAAGCGGCGCCAAACCAACGTAGCGCGATCGATTTCACCCTTCTCCAGCATTTCCCAATGCGCGTCATTGATCAGCGCATAGCGGGCGATGATAGCATCGTCAGCGGGAAATCCGTGCTCGCGCAAAGCATCCGCCATAGCATCATGCTCCGAGCGGTCAAAATCAAGCAGCGTATTGTCTACATCAAATAACAGATAAGTATATTTTTTCATCTCAATCTTCCTTTATCGTTGCGGATATAGCCACACTACACCCATTTTATTTATTGTACCACATCCAAAAGAAAAAAGCAAGTGCGTTTTATCATTCTAACTGGAGCAGTTGATATCATGTCACAATAGATGTGGACTTAAACTAAATCAGGACCACCCATATGGTGGTCCTGACCTTTAGATATTTAGAAATGTTTTTTTCTGAGTGTGATTATTCCTATCAACGCAAATAGAGCAAAGAAGGAGAGCGCAGACAGACGAAGGCTGCCGGAACAACCGGAGAACAGATAATCGCCTAATGTTTCATTCTGATCGTCCTTGGGAGAGGAATGATCCACTTTTCTCGTTTCATACGCGTCACAGTTCTTGCAGTCTCGACGTTCCTGATGGGCATCTCCGGCGGTATCAAAGTTATACCATTCTCCGAATTGGTGGCTCACTTTCTCTATTGTTTGGGTATTGGCGTGACCGCAATTATGACAAATTTGCTGCATCAAACCCACTTCCTTGCAAGTAGCCTCTTTTACCGTATAAAATGCTCCATACGAATGATTTTGACAATTTCCTGTAGGATCATTGGAAACGGGTTCTTGATAAGTGTGTCCGCATATCGTACAGGTGAAATATTTGTAGCCATCCCTCACGCTGGACGAGTAATTATGGTCAATCTTCGGAATGACGGCGCGTTCCTCATGTCCGCACAGAGAGCACCTCGACACCATCTCACCTTCTTGAGTACAAGTAGCTTCTCTAACTATCGCAGGTGCGTTTAACTGGTGAACTTCTACAGGAAGTTCGTAGTCACAATCGCGGCAATGTTGAAAATGTCCATTAGAAGTTTTCTCCCAAACAAGCGTATGGCTGACTTTCGTCGTGCTATAACCACAAGAACATAGTTGCCAGTGGTGATTACTGGAATATTGGGCAGTCAGCGTATGGGGCGTGGTTGCGGATTCATAGTTGCACCAGGAACAGGAGACCCAATGTCCATGGGAGTCATAGTGTTCTTTGAGGATATGGCCTTCCGGCTCGCTGTACGAACATACGGTACATCCCCACCAATGAATTTCTGAGTTATATTCTTCATAAACACGGTGCATGCCTTTTTCCGACTCTTCGCCACATATCACACAAGTTTTCCAGTGTACGACACCATTACTTTGATACGAAGAACCGTATGAGTGTGTTACAGCTCTTTGCTCTCCGCATACGTTGCAAGATGCGTCGCAGCTGTTATCGTAGACGTGTTGAATATTTCTCGGGCAGTCGCAAACGTTACAATTGGCGTCGCACGAATGGTCATAAACATGTTCCTGTAAGCCCCCCATTCCGCATTCGACACACTCAAATATATGACCACTTTCAAGATACATTATGCTTCCGCCATCCAAATAATAAGGTACCCAATGATGAGCTTCAGACGCCCGTTTATCCCCGCATTTGGTGCATTCTTCCCAGTGATATGCACATGGCTCTACCCAATTGCAACTTTTGTCGTGCGTATATGCATATTCGTGGGAGCAACCGACCTTTTCCCAAATGGCGTACATCGTTACCGTTTTGCTTCCGTTGACAATTTCGGGAACTATAGATTCAGGAGTTATAACGGCATTCTGATCGATTATCGCACCACCGTTCGGGGATAGCGACCAACCGAGGAAAGTATAACCGTCTCTGTAAAGTCCAAACGTTGCGCTATTATACAAACCATCCGGATGCTTTTGACCATAGGTCCATTGGGTGTAGGCAGGAGCGGAGGTGTTTTTGTCATACACCATAGAAGAGGAAAGATAGAAGTGATGGTCATAAACTGTTCCAACTTGTTTTATCCAATCTTCATGGAGGGCAACCCAGCCTGTTTGGCCTTTATAATTGATTCTACCCCAAGTATAGTCAGAAAGTTTTTTCGTTTCCAAGACAGAGATAGTAGATCCATAGGCACATCCACCAATAACATCGTAATTTGTTCCCGGACCACTTCTAACGTTTATGTTGTCAGTTGCAAGGATTTCATACTTTGTTCCAACGGCAACGGGGGAAGCAATCTGTCCGCCGTTTGCATCATAATGTATGGTCAGAGTGTTGTTGGTGGGTGCTGAAGAGATGGGATAATACGAGGTTTTAGGCTGAACAAGATAAAATATTTTTCTAGAGTATATGTTTGTACCTGTTGTGTTCGACCAAGGTTCTTTTCTAATCGCGATTAAACCTTTACCATCACCGTTTCCGTCCACATATGTGATATAATCCTTATCGTATGTTAATACTAATATGGAATGTCCCTTTGAGCCGCCTTCATCACCTATACGAACATATATGGGCAAATCTGATCTAACACCCCATTTGACAAAATTGCTGTAGGATATATAGTTGTTTACAGCTGCTGTTACTTTTTGGTGATTAGAGTTTAACGAAAGTTGAGGATGCTGATAATCATAGATAGTACCGTATGCAGATACTGCATAGGCATAACATGAATATCCGCTTGCACCATATGTTGTCCCGTTAGATGCAGATTTATATTTCCAGTATAGTTGTGTCGACCCATTGACTACTTTCGTGCCCAACTCGGCATCAACCGGTTTTGTTTTGGCCGAATCATAGTAAAGTCCTGCATTTCCCGCAAAGAGTTTATCCAACTTTGCGGCGATATCGGAATGGCTTGTTAGCTCTCTTCCTGAAACATCATTCGCATTTGTGTTAATTCCAACCTTAATACCTGCAGGAACTGTGTCAGGATATTCAGAATGATAATTTTTGTATACATATGCATACTCAATTGTATTATTTCTTGTGGAAAAATCTTCAAAAGACATCGTTCTTACTGGTTCGACTCCACATTTCAAATCCCAGTTACATTCAATAAATGTTATTGTTCCTTGTTCAAAATTAAAATCCAGCAAAACAACCGAATGATTCCCGTTGCGAACGCGAAGATGTGTCCCTGGATGTAATGAATCCTGATTATTATAAAGCCATACATGGAGCTTAGTATATGACAGGTTGCCGCCGGGTCCGCTTAATTTTTGAAATTTTGACGTGTTTGCCTCAGTACAACCAAAAAGCACTTGTTGCCAATATCGAGCATATCCAAAACACTGAACGGCTAACAAATCCACCTTTTTACCATCAATTGTAATATACCTTAAACAATTACAATTAGATCCGTTGGCAACACAATCAACATCGGCCTTGTGACATGAACTACATGCTTTGCCGTTTTTGGTAAAGTAGCTGCCCGAAGGATATAAAGTCAATGCCTCATCTATCCTATCTGCGATGGTGGCATTATTTGAGTAAGTACTCCCTTGTGGCGCCGCCTCCGTTTCGACAACGAACATCGGCAGTATGGAAACCATCATAAGAAGTGCAAGTGCGAATAAAATCAATTGTTTTTTCATGCTGTCCTCCGCGTAAAAGTTTTTAAAATATTGTACCACATATTATGAAAAATGTCAAACAAAAAGCCGCGTTTTTTCCGCAACCCGGAATGTTTTTCGCAAATCGCAACACTACATTGACAAACAACAAAAAAATCGGTCAACCCCTTTCTTTTTTTCTCGTTTCGTGTTATAATAAAGAAAATGTCGGCAAAAAAGGGGGGGATATCGATGACGGCAAGAGAATGGCTCCACAACTTATACGTCCCCGTTTTGGTCGGCGAGCCTCGAGCCGTGCGGCAAACGGCTCGGCGTCTGTTCTTTTATTACGGGTTGGTTTCGCATTTGTTCGCTCACCATATTCCTTTTCTTTCGCGCTTGGCTCCGTTTATGTCCTGCCACAACCTTCCCCGCTCTACCAATGACATATTATCTTTTGCATTGTCTGATTTTGCCGACGAGATCATCCTATCCGATCGACAGCCCCTCTTGATTCTTTGTCAAGATGCCCCCGAAGTACCGAATTTTGCCGCCATGGAATGCAAATATTTGATTTGCCGCGAAGAACAACTACCGGAGCTATTCGCCAACCTCATTCAATTCACCCAAGGAGAACAATCTCTATGATCGATACCTCCGCTCATCGTCTACTCTCGACGCTTCCCGACGCGCCCCGCCTCGAAAGCGGCAGCGGCATCCCTTCACGCACGAGTGGTGGGGTTCCCGTCTGCGACTCTCGACTGGCAAATGAGAATTCTCTATTTGTTTGTATCCGCGGAGAACGATTCGACGGGCACCACTATATCACGCAAGCTTACATGACCGGTTGCCGTTGCTTTTTGGTCGAGCATTTGCCCGAAACGCCCTTGCCCGATGACGCGGATGTTTTCCTCTCGGACGACACCCGCCGGGACTTGGCCTTGCTTTCCGCCGCCTATTTCGGTCGCCCCGCCAATGCCTTGACCATAGTTGGTATCACCGGCACCAAAGGAAAAACCACCGTGGCTTTGATGTGCTATCACATCTTAACGTCGGCCGGCATCCCGGCAGGATACATCGGCACCTGCGGCGTAATGTACGGCGACATACATATTGCCACCAACAACACAACCCCCGGGCCGTTGGAACTCCAGTACCATTTGTCAAATATGCGCCATGCCGGTGTCAAAACGGTATTGCTGGAGGTGTCCTCTCAGGCCATCTGGCAGCGTCGCATCCATGGAATTTCCTTTGATGCAGTGGCTTTGACCAATTTGTTTTCCGATCATATCGGCCAGGGCGAGCACCCCGATTTTGCCCACTACGCCGCCTGCAAAAAGCAGCTTTTGACCGACTTCGGCGCCCCGTTTGTTCTTGTGAACGCCGACGATACCAATGTCAGCAAACTGATAAAAGATATTCCTGCCATTCGTTGCGGCATGCACGCCCCGGCAGCCATTCAGGCCATTGAGGTGTGTAGCCAGCAAAAGAGCGGGTTCCCCGGGATGACCTTCGCCTATTACGACGGTACGCAAAGTATCCCTGTATTTCTCCCCTTGCCGGGTGAGCACAACGTTTCCAACGCGCTGTTTGCGCTGACCCTGACGGCACAGCTCGGCATCGATGTGGCGACCGCCGCGCTTTCTCTGAAAGATATTCGCATCCCCGGACGCTTGGAAACCATATCCATCGGCGAAGCCATGGTCGTGATTGACTACGCCCACAATGGCGGGGCCTTGCGCGCCGCACTGACGTCCCTTCGTCCATACGCCACACATCGCTTGATCTGTCTTGTCGGATCGGTGGGCGAGCGGACACAATGCCGCCGAAGCGAGATCGGACAAGCTACCGGAGAGCTGGCCGACTTCACTTATCTCACGGCGGACGACCCCGGCGCGGAACCCGTCGAGGATATTTGCCGCGAAATAGCCTCCGCAATGCCCTCCTATGCCGATTATACCATCATTCCCGACCGAAAAGATGCCATTCTCCAAGCACTCGACAGCCTGCAACCGGGCGACGTTTTGCTTTTGGCCGGCAAGGGAGACGAACAATTCCAAAAAATCGGCGGCAAGCTTCTCCCACACAACGACCGCGCGGTGGTGGAGGAGTATTTGAGCCCTTGGATTCTTTCCATCTAATTCAAGCATATCTGCCCACATACAGTACCCCTTTATTTAGTTTTCATCTCCATCGAATGATCGCATAATACATAAAAACGGAGGGCTGAAATCAGCCCTCCGAAATCATATATAAATTATTTTCCGCCTGTTTGCAAGTCTGCAGTTTGAATGTAGTAACTCACAGTAGGATTGTCAAAAAAGGTTACCTTGTACCAAGCACCATCGGCGGAAACCGCAACACAACAAACAGCAGATCCACCTGTCAAAGTCTTAACGGCATCAGTCAAATTATTAGGTTCATTATAAACGCGCACACCACCCGTTTTGTTGATGGCATACATCAGAAGCGGCTCGGTCAGCGTCGTAAAGGTGACTGCAGGACGGGTAGGCTCCTCTTCCTTGCCGGGGTTATCGGGAGTGCCGGGAATGACGGTGCTGGGAACGTATCCGGACAGATACAGAGCACCTACATAATAGAACGTGCCTTCGGTCAACTCAATGCGGTACCAGTAGCCATTAGGAGACTTTGCAACACACTTAACCGCATCACCTTTGCGCAGATAGCCCGCCACGTTCCCGTCCAGCTCATCCATCCAAGGAGAGGTACGAATTTTAATAGTCTCCGCAACAACGGTCTTGTTCTCTGGCGTTTCCAACAGAACGAAAGAATCACCCGTAACATCCTCCGTGGTCAAGTAGTCGGAACTAACATAATACTCGTTGCCATTGAGCAAGACCTTGCTCCAGCCGGCAGCGTTTATGCCGATGCGCTCCAGTTTAGTACCAAACGCCAAACGAGCAACGACAGCACCGTTCTGGGAAGGTTGGGTACGTAAATTCAGACCTTCGGCTGTGACATACACCGTCTCCGACGGAGAGATCACAACAAAGTCGCTAGGTTCTGTACCGGGCTGACCAGGTTCATCTGTGTCAGGCGAATTAGGATCAACATATATGGTCAAGCAATCGGAAGAAACGTAGTAATAAGCAGCAAATTCTCCTACCTCATAGTAGATTTTGCTCCACTCACCATCGATGGAAACAGCAACACGAACTGCTGTCTGGTTAACAAGCAAAACCCCCAC
>JAZQUX010000228.1:0-4122 GCA_045631585.1 Eubacteriales bacterium
CAAACGGGCGAACGATGTTCGCCCCTACGCGAAAGCAAAAACTTTTACCTTCCATCGCCTGCCGCTCGTGGTGGCTACATGGCGAGCGATGCACGAAAAACCTTGATGTTTTTCTCCTAAACGCTCTTTGCAGAGCGGCAAAGAAAGGGAGATCCAAGAGGGAACGTCTTGGCGCGTTTCTTGGGCACTTCTTGCCGCGTAGCAAGAAGTGTCAACAAAAAACCGCACAGCGAACGCGCGAAGCAGTGTGAGCGTTAAAAGAAGCAGTTGTGCGAGGCTGTAGGAGAAGATGTGTAAAATTTACCCGTTCTGAACCAACTCTTTGTAAATCGGCGCATAAACCTCGGCATCGCGGACAACACATCCGGGCGTTCCGCCGGGCTTTCTCATAATCTCCGTACACTTAGAGCAAGCCAAACACAGCTTCTTGTCATTCAAGCCGCCGGCCTTACAAATATCAACCGCCAAATCCGGATATGCCAGCGTCTGTCGGCCAAAACCGGCAAAGGCAAACCACCCCTCCTTGATGCAAGCCGCCGCCACGTTGGGCGCCGCCGCTCCCATAAAGGTCAGCGCGGAGCTGATCACCGACACCTCGGGAATGGCCTTCGCCACCTCGGCCGTACCGCGCAGCATACGGTCACATCCCACCATGGGATGCTCAGGTGCTTCATAACCGCCGCGCGTGTAGGGGCGGTTGACGTGAGGATTGAAATAAGGATTGCCCATGGTGAAGTCAAGCAGCTTGACACCGCTGTCGCGCAGTGCGCGGCAAAGCGCGATGGCCTCGGTCATATCGGGATCGGTCGATCCGTCCGTCTTGACACCGAAACCGTCGGGATAAGGATAGCCGTCGTACAGATTCATGCGGGAGGTAATCAGAAAATCCTTGCCACACAAGCGAACCGACTCAGCCACCGCCGTACGAAACAGTCTCGTTCTGTTTTCAAAGCTGCCGCCGAATTTGCCGGGGCGGTTGTACGCACTGAGCAACTCGCACAACAGATAACGGTGACAGCACTTGATATCCGCACCGTCAAATCCGCATTTTTCGGCCAAAGCAGCCCCTGCGATCAGCTTTTCCTGTACCGTTTCCAGATAATCATCGGTCACAATGCGGCTATCGTCGATCGGGTTGTTCTTCTCCAGGGTCGCGCAGTGATACGCGATCAAGGGAGCAGGAACGCCCTTGGGCTTACTGTAACGGCCCGAGTGTGTCAACTGGGCAATGACCAGCGGCTCATATCCGTTTTCCTTGAGACACAGCGTCTTGATTCTCTCGACCAAGCGGGCAAAATCATCGGCGGTGTTCTCGTTGATGTACAGCTGTCTGGGATTGGCGCGGCCCTCGTTCAAAACGGCCATCGCCTCCGCCCAAACAATTCCCGCACCGCCCTTGGCAAAGCGGTCATAGCGGCGCAAACCGAGCTCGTCGGGACGGCCGTCCGGGGTGCCGTCACAGCCCTCCATGGGCTGATAGGCAATGCGATTGGGCGCGATTTTGTTGCCCACCTGCAAGGGGGTGTTCAGTATGTCGGTCGCGTCGGACCAAGGGAGCTCTACGTTCGCCTCAGCGCACAGCGCGCGATATTGTGCTTCATTCTTTGGTACAGTCAATGCCATATCCGTTCACCGCGGGATGCTCCCCGCGCTCCTTCTTTGTTTGTGTGTAAAAATTGCCGGCCGCCGCGAAAAATGCCTTGACTTTCGGGGGCGGTTACGTTATAATCATTATAAAGACTTTTGATCGTTTTTGCAAGTGAATTTTGATATTTTCATGTAAAAACCCATATTTTGTCCAAATCCATCACAAACAACACGGAGGATGCTATGAACGCCTTTTATTTAGTCGAAAATCCCGGCTCGCTCAAAGCCGTTTACAGTGAAGAATTGCGGGCGCAGCTCAAGAAGCTGTGCGGTGCGGAGCTGATTCTGTCCAAGAACCAGCTGGAGGAGTATCGCGACGAGTTGCGCGATGCCAAATACCTATTTTCAACCTGGACTATGCCGACGCTGACCGAGGAGCAAATCGCCGAGTATCTGCCCTCGCTCAAGGCCGTCTTTTATGCGGCGGGTTCGGTGCAGGGCTTTGCCCGTCCCTTCCTCCATCGCGGCATTCAGGTCTTTTCCGCTTGGGCCGCCAACGCTGTCCCCGTTGCGGAATACACCGTCGCACAAATCATTTTGGCCAACAAGGGCTTTTTCCGTAACGTTCAGATGTGCAAGACCGACCGTGCAGCCTGCAACCGCCTGACCGTCTCGCACCGTGGCAATTACGGTTGCCGCGTGGGTCTGATCGGTTGCGGTATGATCGGTGCTTTGGTGGCTGAAATGCTCAAGGCATACAACCTCAAGGTCATGGCCTTCGACCCCTTTATGAGCCCCGAAAAGGCGGCACGTCTGGGTGTCGAGCAGGTGGATGATCTGAAGATCCTGTTCGAGCAGTGCACCGTGGTTTCCAACCATCTGGCCAACAATGCGCAGACCCGAGGCATGATCAACTACGATATGTTCGCCGCCATGCAGGACTACGGCACCTTCTTAAACACGGGACGCGGTGCGCAGGTAGTTGAAGAGGACATGGTTCGCGCGCTGACCGAGCGTCCCACGCTGACGGCCGTTTTGGACGTCACCGACCCCGAGCCGCCCTTGGCTGACAGCCCCCTGTTAACCATGGATAACATCATCCTGACCTCTCACATCGCGGGCAGCCAGCAGGATGAGTTCCATCGGATGTCGGAGTACATGAGAGACGAATATCTCGCGTTTGTCAACGATCAACCCACCAAGTACAGCGTCACTCTGAAAATGCTGGAAACCATGGCGTAAGCAAAGGAGAATATCATGAAAAAATGTGCGATTGTGACCGGTGCTTTGGGAGGCATCGGCTATGAAACCGCCAAGACCTTTTTGTCTCGCGGTTATACGGTGGTTGGCATGGACGTTCGTCCTGCCGCAGACTGCGCCGAGCAAATTTCCGCGCTGGGCGAGGATTTTGTATATGTCGCGGGCAATCTGGCGAGTGCCGCTGACCGCAGTGCGCTGGTAGATACGGCGATTCAGGCGACCGGCCGTATTGACGCGCTGGTCAACGTCGCAGGCGTTGCACCCAAGGTGCGCCGCGATCTGTTGGAGATGACCGAAGAAAGCTATGATTTTGTGATGGACATCAACACCAAAGGCACCATGTTTCTGACTCAGCTGGCCGCGCGCCAGATGATCGCGCAGGAGCGCGACGAGAACGGTGTTCGCGGATATATTGTGAATATTTCCTCTTGCTCGGCATACACCAGCTCCACCTCGCGCGGTGAGTATTGTGTATCCAAGGCGGGCTTGACCATGCTGACCATGCTGTATGCTGACCGCCTGGCCGGTGAGGGAATTCCTGTCAATGAGATTTGTCCCGGCATCATTGCCACGGGCATGACGGCGGTTGTCAAGGAGAAGTATGACAAGCTGATTGCCGAGGGTTTGGTTCCTGCGGGTCGTTGGGGCCAGCCTGCCGATATTGCCAAGGCGGTAATGGCGCTGTGCGACGGCACGCTGGGGTATACGACGGGGCAGTCGATCATTGCGGACGGAGGAATGCATATTCGGAGGCTGTGAGGTGGGGGAAGGAGGATGTAGTAAAACTAAATTTTATACATCTTCTCCTACAGCCTCACACAGCGCGACTATGTCGCGCGCGCTCGGTGTTTTGTTTTTGTGTTCATTCTTTGCCTCGTGGCAAAGAACGAACCAAGAAAACACGCCAAAGGCTGCCGCCTTTGGAAACCGCTCCTTTGCCGCTCTGCAAAGAAGGTTAAGGAGAAAAACATATACGTTTTAAGTGCATCTCTCGCCGCGTATCCACCACGAGCGGCAGGCGTAAAAAAGCAAATTATTTTGCTGAAATAGGGTGCGGTAAACGAAAGCAAAAAATTTTGCTAAATCGCGTTGCGTGCCACTTCCGTGTTTGCAAGTTTCTTTAACTTGCAAACGCAAAAGCTGAAGTTGCTTACTTTCGCGAAAAAATGAGTGAAGCGATAGCGGAACGGTTTTCGCGTTGCGGGTTTCCAAAGGGCATTCGGCCCTTTGGTGCCCTTTCTTCGCCTATTCTTTGCGGCAAGGCAAAGAATAGGC
>JAZQUX010000229.1:0-4031 GCA_045631585.1 Eubacteriales bacterium
GCCTCCGACTTGATATTCAGCCTCAGAGAGTCTTCTGAGATTTAGCGTAGCGCGATACTGCGGTTTAGCTTTCTTGCCCTTGTTGCTCATTCCTTTTCCTCCGTGTATTTCTTTTCGAGCATATAAAGACGAACATACAACTCGTTACCGTCAATATCTCCGCTCGCATATTCTTTTTTGATGGTGTTAATCTCCTCAAAAATCTCCCGAGCGACCTCGGCTTTTGCGTTAGAATAAAGTTCTTCCCATCGTTCTTCACTTGCCTTGTGGTCTGCTATAATTGCTTTTAGTTCCTCAACCTCGCTCTTTGGTACAACATCGGCGGTGGGTATGCAATTACGACAAGCGTTCTTCAAGTCCTGTATCGCAGCATATCTTTCAGGGTCTCTATAATCGCACACTTCGTGGTGAATACAATCTTTACAACCTACCATCATTCCGCACCGCCTTTCTTGCAAAATTCCAAAACGATCTTGTCCAATTCCTCAATGCACTCGGCACACAGATCACACTTAAACCAAGACTTCACATCTATCTCTGTATCGTTGTAATCTATCATTCCATCAAGCACCTTGCCACAATGGTCGCAGTATACCTTTATTTCTCTCATTACTCCGCACCGCCTTTCATCATTTCTGCACGCAAACCGTCTTTGATGTAATAATCAAGTTCCAAAGATTTACATAACGCTTCTGCTTTTTCACCAAACGATTTCCAATCAATATTTGACGGATGGTAATTCAACTTGCCAATTTTAACCTTATCAACAATCAAATACACACAATGCAAATCTATGAAAAACCGTCTTTCGTTTGTAACAGGCTCAAATGATACCCAAGTTTTAATTCCTCTGCTATGTGCTTCCGCAAGGCTATCCAATCGCTCTCTTATCGGTGCTTTGCACTCTGTTCCATCAAGAGTGATGCCGTACCAATCGTTTTCATCAAGCAAATCAAAATCACGGCTTCCGTCGCCCTTTGTCAATATCTGCACATTGTTTCCGCTTCCCTTGATCGCCTTAATAATTTCCCTTGTCGGTGTAGTATCAAATCCACAAGGGTACGGATCACAAGTGAAACATAGATGTATAAGCTTTCCGGTGATGTTCTCACGCTCAATCTGCTTTCTTACTTCCTCAACTATGTTTTTTCTTGGTTCAATGCACTTGTGAAAATCGTCTTTCACCTTATGTAAAACATTCGGTGCAAAACAGTAATAACATTCGTGCGGACAGCCTGTATAAATATTTATGGCATAGTCACCATATTCTTTGGCTTTTCCTTTGGGTACATAAATAGGTTTCATTTATCCTCTCCTTTCATTCTTGCTCCGCAGTTGGGGCAGAACGGTGTTCTTTTCAAAGCAGCTTCGTGACACAAGGAACAACTGTTTGGCTGATAATAGTCGTGTTTCTTTCCTTTCCAATCACAATTTTTTACCAATTCGCTTCTCCACTCTCCCTCGCTCTGCTGAAAAACTCGCTTTCTGTGCATATCCAACTCGCAAATTTCGCATTTCTTTTCATCGCAAGAAAAGCAAGGATTATATGCAATTACACAATTAGCCATTTTTCCTGGTCTCCTTTCATCTTCGGAGCTTCGGGAAGAGGCATCCAATGGGTAGGAAAGACTTGTGTAAAAGTGTCATCTCTGTAAAAGGAAACACAATCAAACCACACTCCATCTTCTAAAAATGCGAGATAATAGTTTTCGTTTTCGATACATAGCACATTTGTTGCTTCTTCGGGTTCTCCATCCTCAACGCTGATCCACTCTTGCTTGCGGTAGCCTTTCTCATAAAAGTATTGTGCGTCGGTAAAACTGTCACATTTACAATCGCACAGTTTATCGTCTTGATAGCAAGTACCGTCATTATTAAAGCACTCGCAAATATCTCTCGCCATTTCCTCAATTATCTGCTTCTCTCTGCTCATTGTCTGCTCCTTCCTCTTCGCACAAAGCGCAATAGTCTGTTTCTTTAAGACCGCCGAAATAATAAACAAGGTTATCGTCCTTACGTTCCGGGTGCTCGCATTTACCTCTTGCCTTACCCTCGCAAGCTCTGAAATACTTGCAGTTTTTACACTTACTCATTGTTCCTTATACCCTCCGTAGTAATTTATCTTGACCGGCTCGGTCAGCTTCAGAGCAAAAGTGTTCTGAAGCTTGTCTACGATATAGACGTGACCGCCGTGTGCCTGAGCCTTTGCTATAAGCTCATTGAGAGCCTTTTCAAGTTCCTGCGCTTCCATCGGATACCTTCCTTCCTACAAGCTGATCGAGGGATATCCCGAATGCATCAGCAAGTCCTATAAGCGATAATGCGCTTGGGAGCGCTCTGCCTTCTTCGTAATACTGCACAGAGACCAAAGCGATGCAGGCTTTCTTAGCCAACTTTGCCTGAGTCCACCCTCGCTTTTTGCGCTCTTGTTTTATATGCTGGCCTATTGTCATACTTTCTCCTTTAACTTATCAATTCTGTGCTGAGGGAATCCGAACTTAGGGAAGCATTTTGCCATCTCAGCATCAAGCCAAGCGGTCTGAGCCGATGTGCTTCCGGTTCTCTCATTTCTGCGGTAGGTCTTATTCCAAGCAGCTATGAAGCGGTTGAGTCTATCCTCGCCGAAGCCAAAGGTTTCGTGAAGATTGATACACGCGAGCTTTATCCATATTTCCTGAAGCTCCGCCTCTTCCTTGCTGATCGCCGCGTTTAACTCTTCGTTGAACAAATCCGTGATCACATCCTTCTCGGCAGGGGGAAGGTTAAGATATGATCGTGGTAAATTGCATTTCATTTGATGTTCCTCACTTTCCGACCTTATGGTCTTTTATTCTTGCGATCCACAAGTCAGCCGTTGCTCTCCAATCGGGTAGGCAAGACCAACCTTTATTAGCGTTGTAAGCGTGGAATTTCTCCGCCTCGTTTATCGCATCGTCAACAAAGTCTTTGAAGTACAGATAGACCTCTGTCAACATCGGAGGCTCGTCCGTTGTTGTTGTTGTTGTTGTAAAAAAGTCTTTATCTATATTTTTTTCTTGTTCTTTATCTACTTCTATTGCGTGACTATGCGTGACGTGTAACGTGATGTCACGTGACACAAATTTTGAAGTCATATCATCAAAGATTACATATCGCATTATTTTCTTGTTGGAAAGGATTCTATCAAGCTCAAAATCAACACTCGTAGCCATCATTTCATTCAAGAATATATCCAAGTCTCTGCTTGTTTTTTTCATATTGCACGATAAGCAGGAACACACGGTGTTATCAGGCACATCTAAACCGCCCTTTGATTTTGGAATCAAATGGTCTACCGTTGATCCTTCATTCCCGCAATACTCGCAGACATTGCCACTGCCGATCAGGGCTTGCTTTGCTTTTCCTCGTCTTTTCTGCTGTCTCAAACGGTTTTGCTCCCTGATCTTCTCCATACCCTCGATATTTTGATACTCCTCCCACCCTGCGATAGCAAAGAAGCCGTTGTCAGTAACGATCATATCAAGCTGCTCCAAGGCTCGAAGAGCAAGGCTAACCGTGTTCTCCTCAAAGTCAAGCTCATCCGCAAGCATCTTCGGGGTATACGGGATGTTCTCCGTTAAGAAGATCATCCCACCCGAATTACATCTGCCTGCCATAGTTAAGAGCATTACCCAAATGAGAACGATATTGTTGCCCTCCGGGAGCTTACGGAGATGCTTGATCTTACGATTATCAAACATATCTGTGGTAAGCTTTACCCACTTAACTTCAGCCATTATGTATCACCACCTCAGCAAGCAGAAAGGCATATCATCTTCGAGATCAGCATCCTCAAACTTCGGCTGCTTATACGCATCAGGCATATACTGAGGAGCTGAATTGTTGCTCTGAGAGCCGTTTGTGGATTGGGGAAGGGAATTGCCCTCTGAAGATGCTTTCGGCTCGCAGAACGAGAAATCTTGAGCCACGATCTCGGTTGCATAGCGCTTGTGCCCCTCGGCATCCTCCCAAGAGCGAGTCTGAAGGTATCCACAAGTCGGGGGCCAAGCGGT
>JAZQUX010000230.1:0-12136 GCA_045631585.1 Eubacteriales bacterium
CAATTTTCAATGACCGAACTCATTACTTCGCACCCAGCTCTCCAAACACTCTTTCGAATATCTGTGCCTCGCCGCTCCGTAATGATTTGCTTTCCTCGCGGACAGCTTGACTATTATATCACCACTGTCCCCTTTTGTCAACACTTTTTCGAAAATATTTTTCAGTTTTGAGGATTTTGTCAAAAATGTCGATGTCGTGGTTGTTTGTGTATATCAAAAAGGCAATTTGCACAAAAGAAAGGCGACATGCTTGTGCACATCGCCTCTACTAATTATATTCCTTACTCGTTCAGGTGCTGCAACAATTATTGCTTCAGCGCATTCACTATAGCTGCAACGCTTTCCGCATATTGCATATCGTGGGGCACCAATACGCATTCTTTATAAGTGTATCTTTCGTAGCTCTCACCGAAATACTCGGTCAATATTGGCTTTGCCATCTCCCAATATTGCAAATTGCTAAATCGCAATACATAAATCTTGCACCGTTTTCCATCAATATTCTTTTCAAAACGTTTATTTTGACTGTACAACACATCAACTTTGGTGATTCCATCGGTGGCGGTAAATTCACCATTCTCGGCAATCACCATCATTTTGGGAAGAGTCACACTTGGTTCCATTTTACTTGTCGGAACATCGACAAAACCAGCTTCTAAAAGTGCAGCTTCGACGTCGGGGTAAACCGCCAATGTAATTTTATACACCGAAGATTTGATCAGTATATATTTTCCGTACAAATACTGCACATCAGGATTCTTTTCGGCTAAAGCTTTCAAAGACGGGCACTGTTCCATCGCCTTCTTCGCCAAAGATGCCGACGAAAGTTCCCATCCATAAACAGATTGCACCTCAGTTCGATCTTCATTGTATTTGCTAAGAGAGATCGAGTTTATTGACACATACAAAGAACCCTTTTTCACTACATTGAGGATCTCCGCTAAAATGTTTTTTTGCTCGCTAATCGAATCTTCGTCATTGGAAGTCCACATCCAATACTCTTCAAAATTTTCCACCGAATCATCCTCAGCGGCATTGGAAAACCCCTCAAACTCGGGCAAGGCCAATATTTCATCCATGCTATACTCACGCAGGTCAGGCTCTTCTTGACAAGAAATCAGCGTCACAAACATAGTTAAAAGCAAAAAAACACAAAGCAATTTTTTCATCGTTGTTTTACTCCTTTGATTTGAATTTCAATCCGACTTGAATAATGATGGGCAAAGATAATGATAGTAGTCAGCTTCCAATCGGATAATACTTCGCCAAGCCGCCCGACGACGTCTCTCGATAGCCACACAGCAAATCTTTTCCTGTGTTGTACATGGTAGTGACGATCAGATCGAAGGAAATCTTGCGCGATGACGTCAGGAAATTCGCCAGCGAGAGCGCATTGATGGCGCGCATCGCGGCCACGGCATTACGTTCAATGCACGGAATTTGGACAAGCCCTGCGATGGGATCGCACGTCAATCCCAAGTGATGCTCCATTGCCACCTCCGCGGCGTATTCAATTTGATCCAGACCCATTTCAAACAGCTCTGCCAGCGCAGCCGCAGCCATGCAGCAAGCCGAGCCGATCTCAGCCTGGCAACCGCACTCCGCTCCGCTGATCGAAGCGTTCTTTTTAATAATATTACCAATGAGACCGCCCGTAGCTAAGGCGCGAACGATTTGCTCATCTGAAAAGCCGCGGCTCTCCTGCATATATTTCAGTACAGAAGGAACAACTCCGCAAGCACCGCAGGTGGGGGCAATAACGATCGTACCGCCGCCCGCGTTTTGTTCACTGGTAGCAAAAGCGTAGGAGCAAACCAATCTGTTTTCGCGCGTCTGTGCCGATTCGTCAATGTGCTTTTGATTGTAAAGAATCTGTGCGCGGCGCTGAGTCCCCAACACGCCGGGAAGCACGCCCGTTGTGGTCAATCCCTCGTGAATGGTTTGCTTCATTTGTTCCCAAGCCAGTGACAGATATTCAAAAATCTCTTTGCCTTCGCACTCTTCGATGTACTGCCAAATGCGGAGATTGTTTTTGTGGCAATAATCGGAAATCTCTGCATAGGTGTTCAGTTTGTACACGTCATCTCTCATATCCTGCGACAGCGCGGCAGTTTCCTCGCCTTCAATCTCAATGGAGCCCCCGCCTACCGAATATACGCGCTTGGTTTCAACCGTTTTTCCTTCGCAAATCACCTCAATATCCATGGTGTTGGGGTGGATCGGGCAGGGAGCGGTATGATCGAACAGGACTTCACAAGGGGTAGGCGCGAACGTTTCGCGAATGACGCGGTCCGTGCCGTGGCCCACACCGGTCGATGCCAAGGAACCGTACAGCGTCACCCGAAACGCATCCGCGTCGGGATAGCGAGACAGCACAATTTTAGCCGCGCGTTCCGGCCCCATGGTGTGAGAACTGGAAGGGCCTCGGCCGATCTTATATAATTCACGAAGAGATTGCATAGAATTCTCCTTATTCATCGTATGATTATCCTTATTGTAGCATAACACCGCCGAGTTGTCAACGAGCAACTTTGAAAAAGCGTGTTTACTTGACAGATTCCAATGCCCGTGTTATAATAAAAATGGTAATTACATATTCAAAATGATGAAATGATGAGAGGAGAGCTACATGAAATCCAAGAAAACGCATGATAAATCATCGGGCTTTCCGCTTCATTCCAACCATATCGCCCCTACAGGGCAAATCCCCATTGGGGATCTCAGCCTGACCGTGATGGCTCAACGCACTGATGCCGCATCCAAACGAAAATCAAAAATCGGCGACCGCATTTTTATAATCATTTGCGTTGTGTTGTCGATAGCCGTTATCGTTGCTGTTTTGTTGCCGATGTTGCTGGGCCGGGAACCGGGAGCCGAGGATGAGCCGCCCTTTGAAAACACGCCGGACAACACGCTTGAGAATCCGCCCCAAGATGTCCCCGACTCACCGGAAGATCCCCCGGTTGAGCCGCCGAAGGAAGAATGGGTGACGGGACGGCTGACCTTTAACATGGGTACGTTTTTGGCAGATTACGTCGAGAAATTTGGGAAAGAGCCCGCATTCGATTACCTTCTCACCTTCACCTATGACGATCCCGTCAACGTTATAGATCAATGCGCCGCAACGCTATTGAATCACTATGATTTCAACGGCCAAACGGTCTCCGTTCCCGTCGCGTATCGTTATCGAAAAATTGTCAAGACCTACATCATCGACGCCGCCTTAGAGGTTCGTTTGCAAACACCGTTTGATCAGGAGGCAAGCACCGAGCAAACGCTCCTGTGCATCTCCCGCGCCGCCCGTCGTTTGGCCGCCATACTGGCCGACAACGGAAAAGGAACAGCTCTCATTCCGGATGATATTCTGACAGATTTTGAAAAAAGCAAAGTTGTGCTCGATGCCGATGATGCAGACGCATACAACCTGGCGCAAAGCACTCTGTGGGCCATTGGGAGCAAAGAACGCATCGAATCGTCACTGCAAGATATATGCCAAAACACCGCAAGAGCTTTGATGGTTCTTCTGCATGGCTACACGCCGCCTCTGTTCTATGACAATCCGCAGGTGGATCCGGCACTGCAACCCTACGACGAGCAAATGCTGGAGATCATGGATCAGTTGGCCGAACGCCTGCGTGAGTTGCTTGACACGGTGTTGATCAAAGAAGATCCTCCGCAAGAAATCACGACGGCAGGCTTTAGTGTTGTCAAATTTTATCAGGCTGTCATGGCGCACCTTCCCTCTTTGGTGGAGGAATTCACGGACATGACATACGAAGATTTCTTGGTACAGGTTGCCGGTGGAAAAATGGAAGTAATCAATGACACCACGTACATCTTCGGTCGCACCGATGCTTACGCCCAAAATGTCGTTATCGGCGAGGCTGTAACCATCGATTTCAATCAGTTGAGCGAGTTGGTCAATCAGCTTTCATTTGAAATCGTCGATGACGATATGATCGACGAACTTAACATGACCGATCAAGCGGACATTATATTCCGCCATCCGCACGAATTTATGATTTCTAATTGGAGCGTCTTTGGCACTCAGAAGAAATGCTCCTATCCCTCGGATATTTTACCCATCTCTCTGTTGACAGCCGGTTGCGACGGAAAAGGCAATTACTATCTGCGAAGTGCCAATTATGCCGCCATCTTAACAGAGGCCCAATACAACAAATTCATCAAAATCTGTTCTCCCCGCTCTGCGGATTCTTAATTCCAAGCATCCAAGCCTTCCGCACAACGGACGATTCTTTCTTTGTATGAAACCCGTTCCTCTTGACCAAAATAAAGTAGCACGGCGAACGCCGGCAAATTTGAATAAAAGAAAGCGAGAGCTACACATGAAAAAACTTTTGGCCTTTATTCTGGCCTCCGCTCTGTTGTTACTTGCCGTAGCTTGCGGTATGTCCCCCGATGACGGCAAGATTCCGGGCGAGGGTGACCCCACTGTTGATAACGAAAATGCAGGAGACCAAACCGCCCCCGGCGACATGACACCCGACCAAAACGGCGAGAATGGCGCGACCGTCACCTATCAAAACGCAAATGAACTGTTGACCGGCATCTGGGCACAGTACAGCGAAGCGGAGCGTTTCCCCATCATGGGAGGCGACTATGACAACATCGTTGACAATGCGCCCGGCACGTTCGATCTGTCCCATGCCGAAGCCGCCGCCAACCTTGATTCGCTCTACGCCTTCCCTCCGGAAGAGATGAGCAAGATCGACAGCGCAGCGGGGATGATCCACGGCATGAATGCCAACATTTTCACATGCGGTGCCTTCCGAATCAAGCAGGGCAATGATCTCAATGACTGCGCGGAGCAAATCAAAAACCACATCCTTAACAAGCAATTTATTTGCGGCAGTCCCGAAAAGCTCGCCATTCTCTCTTTGCCCGGCCATTATCTGATCTCCGTATTCGGCACAACCGATGCCGTTACCTCTTTCGTTCAAAAGGCGAAAGGATGGATGGACGGTATCACAGTCGTGACAGAACAACAAATCGCGCGATAACAAATCTTCCAAAGCCGCCCCGGGCGGCTTTGGGCATTTTAAGGAGATGTTATGATTTTTTCCAGCATCAGTTTTCTTTATTACTTTCTGCCTGCTTGCCTCCTTGTCTACTTTATTGTCCCCTTTCGCCTGAAAAATTTTGTATTGCTCCTGTTCAGTCTCGGCTTCTATTTTTACGGCGAACCCATCTACACACTCTTGATGCTGGCATCCACGCTGTCCGCCTATTTGCACGGCCTTTGGATTGCCCACGCAGCATCCCCTCGATGGAAAAAGGTAGCACTTTACTCCTCCGTAATCACAAGCATCGCATCCCTCGGATTTTTCAAATATGCCGATTTTACCATTTCCAATTTGAACGCTTTGTTCAACATCTCCATCCCCCTGCTTCACCTGGCCCTGCCCATCGGAATCAGTTTTTACACGTTTCAAACGCTCAGCTATACCATTGACGTCTACCGCGGGAACGCCAAAGTACAAAAAGATCCCATCCGTCTTGCGACCTATGTAGCACTGTTTCCGCAACTAATCGCAGGGCCGATTGTCCGCTACACCACCGTGGAACAAGAACTGACTCATCGCCAACACAACATCCAAAACGTATCTGAAGGCGTGCTTCGTTTTGTGATCGGCTTGGCAAAAAAAGTAATTCTTGCCGACACACTTGGCGCCCTTGTGCAAGATTTTCGGGCAACCGGCGCGTCCTCGGTTGGCTTTTACTGGATCTACGCCATTGCGGTTTCCCTTCAGTTGTACTTCGACTTTTCCGGTTACAGCGATATGGCCATCGGCCTTGGACGAATGTTCGGCTTCCACTTTTTGGAGAACTTCGACTATCCCTTTATTTCAAAGAGCATTTCGGAATTCTGGAGACGTTGGCATATATCGCTCGGCCAGTGGTTCCGCGACTATGTCTATATTCCCATGGGCGGCAACCGCGTCGGACGGGGACGCTTTGTCCTGAACATTCTCACCGTTTGGCTGTTAACGGGACTTTGGCATGGCGCCGACTGGACGTTTATCCTTTGGGGATTGTATTTTGCGCTGTTTCTTTTGCTGGAAAAGCTGTTTTTGGGGAACGCCCTTTCCCGACTCCCGCAAGCTCTATCGCACCTGTACGTTGCACTCGTCATCCTTGTCAGTTTTGTTCTGTTCAACGGCGACGGGATCCGTGGTGCCGCGCACGACATCTCCGCTTTGTTCGGCGGCGCAGGACTTCCCTTGTGGTCCCCTTTGACCACCCATTATCTCAAGAGCTACGCCACCATTTTAATAGCGGCGCTCGTCGGCTGTACCCCTTTGGTAAAACGGCTCACGAAGAGCCTGTTTCGTTCGCGAACCGGAGAAGCGGCTCTTTGCGTCCTTCAGCCCGTTGTTTGTGTAGGATTGCTTTTGCTGGTCACGGCCTACTTGGTTGACGGCTCTTTCAGCGCATTCCTGTACTTCCGATTCTGATACAGAGAGGTACCATCATGCTTCAACACATCAAACACATTGCCACCGTGCTGACGTTTCTGCTCACCCTGGCTATCTTCACCGTTCTTTGTTTGGTCCGAATGAAGAATCCAACGACCTATTCCGACGTGGAAAAGCGTCCATTGGCGCTTCCGCCGCGTGATGTTTCCCTGTCGTCGTTGATCGACAAAAGCAGCATCGAGCAATTCGAAGATTTCAGCGTCGATCAGTTCCCGTTTCGCGAGCCGTTCCGCGCCATCAAGGCCAGCGTTACGCTTCACGTGCTCAATCAAAAGCAAAACAACGGATACGCCATCGAAAACGGATCGATCGCTCAAATCAAATCCGCCTTTGATTCGTCCTGCATTGACCGTTCCATTGGGCGCTTGTCCTATATCATCGAGCGATATTTGACCAACAATGGCGGGCAGATTTATTTCGCTCTCATTCCGGATAAAAATTATTACTTCGCTCAGCAATACGGTTATCCGTCTCCCGATTATGAGACCTTGGTTCATCGGTTGCAAACGGAGCTTCCGACGGCCGATTGGATCGATCTTTTTTCCGTTCTTTCCTTGGAAGATTACTATCTGACGGATTGGCATTGGGATCAATCGCGTCTTGGCGGCGTGCTATCCGCCATCGCTCAACAAATGGAGTTTACCGGTCGATTGCCTGCGGACTACACCTCTCATACGCTGTCGCCATTTTATGGAGGATATTACGATCAAAGCGCCCTCTATCCGCCCCCCGAAACATTAACCTATCTGAGGAACAACGTCATCGATGCTTTGACGGTATACAATTACGCCACGGGCAAAACCAACGGGGTCTATCACCCGGAGCTGTTTGACAGCGGTACCTCCTATGACTTTTTCATGGAAGGATTGCAGGGGCTTCAGCGCATTGACAATCCTCTGGCGCAGAGCGACCGAGAATTGATTGTCTTCCGCGATTCGTATGCGTCTCCCCTCTTGCCACTGATCGCTCAGGCCTATCGCACCGTTTATGTGGTGGATATTCGAAACGTTCTCCCCGGTGCATTGGGAGGACTGTTGGAGTTCAAGGGCAAAGACGTACTGTTCCTTTACAGCGCAACCGTTCTGGATTCTAACACCTTCAAATAAGCTTAGCGGGATGCCCAATATGTGGGCATCCCGCTTGTGTAATATTAACAAAATTCATATTGCCCTATTGATTACAAAACAAAGTTGTGGTATGCTGATAGCATTAAAACTCGCATCGTTACTCCGTAACGGAAAGGAACACTTATGATCGCTCACACTTGCCGTACAGCAAAGCGCGCTACGCGCCACTTGTCACTGCTGTTGGCTCTGCTGATGCTGCTCTCTACCGTATGTCTGTTTTCCTGCGGCAGCGACACACCTCCGGCAGACGCACCGAACACCCCTGACGAAACTCCTCCCGCGGAAGAACCGCAGGATCCGCCGGCGCCGTCCTTGCCCCTGATCAAAGAAGACGGCTCGTTCGCATTCCAAATTATTCGCCCGGACAACTGCACGCAAGCAACGCAAAATGCCGCTGTCATGATCAGCGGTGCGTTCAAAAGCGTCTTTGGCAAAACGCCCAAGCTCGGCAACGACTACGTTGACCGCAACGGCGTAGCGGATTATCCCGAGATGGAAATGGAAATCCTCATTGGTTCCACCAACCGTCCCGAGAGCGCGCAGGTCGCCGCAGAACTGGGAGAAGAACAGTTTATTATCCGCGTGGTCAACAAAAAAATTGTCATCGTCGGTCAAAATGATTTTTGCTTGGATGTTGCCGCAGACTATTTTATCAAACAATATCTGAGCGGAACCGCCCAGTTGGCGGTTCCGGAAAATCTTGATTATGTGGGAGTTTGTGATTATATGTACACCTTTACTATTCCGGAAAAAGCCACCAATCGCTATGAAATCTCCGTAACGGCTGCCACCCTTCAAGGCCTTTACAATCCTACGGCAGAGCGAAAGATCTATCTCTTGGATTCTACGGTCGCCTCCTCTTCCAACACCTTGGAAACCTTGACGGAGGATGAACGCTGGTTTTCTTTCATTGACCGCGTCAGCTTGGGTAGTGACATGAGCCGATTGCTGAGTCTGGCCAAGGAGAGCATCAAAAGCGTCATCCTTTGGGATCCCAACGTCCCCGCAACTGTGAACGTGGCTACCACCATGGCAGGCGTTGAATCGGGAATTGTCATGACTTCTTCGCAGTACGACACCTACGCCGCCGACCTACCCTCTGATGTCCGTGTCATTTCGTTGGTTGGCAAATTCACAGGCGAAGAAACCGGCAGTGCCAAAAATGATGCTTATCGCTGGGCCATCCGTGAGTATCTGCTCACCGGCAAGTGCTCAACTGACTATATCTTCTCTCTGGAAGATGCCTTCGGTAGCAATATGCGCAACACCTACGCCCGCGATCTTGCCGTTTCCAAAAAAGCATTTGTATTTGACTTGTCGCCCATGGAAGACGAGACACCCAAGGACGATCCCACGCAAAAGCTCGGCACCGACCTTGAAACCTACATGATGATTCTTGAGGCCCTTCAAACGCTTCGCGGTACAACCAAGCTGACCGAGGTCGTAGGCTTTTTCTCCGCGCAGAAGTACTGCGATTCGGGGAACGACGACACTTGGACCTCCAAATACAAAGGGACGCAGGTTGAGTGGAAGTACGCCTATCTGTTCACCCCGTATCAGTGTTACTGGAACCCCTCTGCCGAGTATGCCATGAACATCACTGTGCATTCTTCCTATGAAATTTCCGAGGATTTGTTGCAAAACCGCCCCGAGGAAGAAATTGAATTGGTCGACACCGAGGATATGGTCTACATGATGATCGTCATGGGTGACTACGACTCGATCGGCTCGCTCTACACCAAGATGACGGTAAACTGGGAAAACCGTTACCGCGGTAAGCTCCCACTGGCTTGGTCCTTCAACCCCAACCTGATCGATCACTATCCCGATATCGTGGAATACTTCTATAAGACCGCAACCCCCAACGACTATTTTGTTTCCAACGTCGGCGGCGCAGGCTGGTACAATCCCAGCCGTGTCGAGGATACCGAGGAACAATGGGAAATGTGGTTGGCGCATCACAAAAAGTATTTTGAATTGACCGATATGTCCGTGTCACCCGATATGTGGGACTTCCAGCCCTTCTCCGCCATGGCGGAAAAGTACATTACCCAATATGCTACAACGGGTGCCGGCACTTTGATTTCCAATCAGCTCCGTTTGTCCTCCGCTCCCAACGCCAACAAGCCGACCATACCGCACGTTGCCGCAAACGGCTCGGTTCTGGACGAGATCTGCAACCGCTTCGACCGCAACGATCCCGTCAATTGCGCCAAGGAATGGAGAATTGACATCAACAAGCGTGATAACAACCGTGAGGGTCACGCCACCTTCATGTCCTGCCGTTGTGTTTGGAGCACACCCGAATATCTGTATCTCTGCATTACGGAGCTGCAAAAGCTGTTCCCCGACAAGGAAATCAAGGTTGTAGATCCTTACACCTACTACCGTCTGCTCGGCGAATCGCTGCAGAACAACAAATAATCGCAAAAAGCCCCGCCTAGGCGGGGCTTTTTTCTATCCCTTCCCTCGCCCCAACAAAGCGCAAGATGCCACTTCCACCTCGCGGTGCATTCGGCACAAGACGGTCACGTTGAGGAGCGTCATCAGTCCAATGGAAAAATCTGCCACCGTCCAAATGCTCTCAGGAGCCACCACCGCTCCCACAACGCAGAACAGGCAATAAACGAATAGACACAAACGGCGCCAAAGGGCCGTGTATCGTCCCTGTTCACCGATCAGGTAAACACAGGCTTCCCCTGCATAATGCGACCAACAAAACAAAGTTGCCATGCCAAAGCACAACACTGCGACACACAAAAACGCACCGGCCCAAGGGCCAAGCAAGACTTCGTAGGCCTGTATGGTCATCAGCATGGGGTTGTCGCCAAGGGAAGAAACTCTGTCCCAGGCCAAGAGAAGGACAAACGCTGTCATGGTACACAAAAGATGGGTATCCACGAACACCTCGACAATCCCCATACATCCTTGCTTGGCGGCATCCTCACCCGACGAGGTCGCATGGGCCATGGGGGAAGTACCGCACCCGGCCTCGTTGGAGAGCAGTCCTCTCATCGTGCCGAATCGCAACGCGCGAGACAACAAAAATCCCCCGACACCGCCCGCGATGCTCTTCCCTGCCGTCTCACTCACAAACGCAGACGCGCAAATTTGACGGAGCAATACGGGGATCTGCTCTACCTGCGAAAGAATGGCCGCCAAGGACACCACGACAAAGCCAATGGTCAACAGCGGAATCAGTCGCTCGGTCGTACCCGAAACGGACTTGGCTCCGCCCAACCCGACCAAAAGGACGGCAAGAGCCACCGCGCTCCCCACCGCAAGCGCGGGAATCTCCCATCGTCCCAGCATCGCGCTTGCCACCGCGTTGACCTGCACAACGCACCCCATGCTAAAAGCGTCAATCAGGCAAAGAGCGGAAAAAACGAACGCCATACCCCGTCCCACCCTTTCCAATCGCCCGCCAAACGCCGCCTCGATGTAATACATGGCGCCGCCTCGCCACCCATCGCGACCGCGTCTTCGATGGCGCAGAGCCAGCACGGTTTCCGCGTATTTGAGAAGCATAGCCAGCGTTGCGCTCACCCACATCCAGAAAATCGCCCCCGCGCCTCCCGCCGAAAGCGCCGCCGCCACGCCGACAAGATTGCCGACCCCCAGCACGCCCGCCAACGCCATCGACAACGCGCGCCAAGGGGAAATCCCGCCGCGCCTTTCCCTTGCCAGCACCGTTTTGATCACCCGCAGCGGATGGAGAAACGGAAACGCCCGCAACCGAACGATAAAAAATATGCCCGCCGCCATCAATACCAACGGAACAGATACTCCTAAAACATAAGTATTACAAAATTCGAGAAATTTCATCAGCATCCCCCAAATAATTTTGATCAAACTGTTAAACTTATCGACATCTTCAAAAAAAGGCTTGATTTTTCCAAAAAATAGTATATAATATACCGTGAGGTTTTTTGCGCGCTTGAAGGCTTGCGCGAAAATCAAACGAAATTATCCGCTCCCGAATTTCTTGTTCGGGCGCGCATCACTATGATAGGAGGGTTATTAAAATGACGATCAAGCCACTCGCAGACAGAGTAGTAGTAAAGGCAGTCGAGGCCGAGGAAAAGACCAAGACCGGCATTATCCTGACGGCAGCCGCTCAGGAAAAGCCCCAAATCGCCGAAGTCGTTGCCGTCGGTCCCGGCGGTATGGTTGACGGACATGAGGTTGAGATGGTCGTGACGGTCGGTATGAAGGTCATCACCAGCAAATACGCAGGTACCGAGGTCAAGGCAGACGGCGTGGAGTACAACATCGTCCGTCAGAGCGACATTCTCGCCATCGTAGAATAAGTCGCATCACAATATATGTGTAAAGGAGTTTGATTATTATGGCAAAAGATATTCTTTACGGTATCGAAGCGCGCTCTGCCCTGATGCGCGGCGTCGATAAGCTGGCCAACACCGTCAAGATCACGCTGGGCCCCAAGGGTCGCAACGTCGTGCTTGACAAGAAGTTTGGCTCTCCCCTGGTCACCAACGACGGTGTGACCAT
>JAZQUX010000231.1:0-16541 GCA_045631585.1 Eubacteriales bacterium
ATATTAAAGATGTTGATGCGATAAAACTTGCTGCCTATGAATTATTGGTAACTGGTATTTTGAGTATGATATTAGCCATAATATTTGAAAAAATCATATTAAAAGATATATTTAATGCTATTTTACCATTATTATATTTAGGATTGTTTTCTTGTGCTATTGCAGATATGTTTCAAATAATTGGTCAAAAATTGTCGAATAATGCTACAATTGATGCAATTGCAATGTCATTTGAATCGGTTTTTGCAGTAATAGGCGGAGCGATTATACTACATCAACAACCTTTGCTAAATGAATTGATAGGGTGTATATTTATGTTTCTTGCGATAATTTTATCGCAAATACCAATATCCTTAAACAAAAAAGTATTATCTGAGTAGATAATGCTTTTTATTTATCTTGTTTTTTTCTTTGAAAAAAGATATAATAATTACATAAAAGAATGGAGAAAAAGAATATGTATAAATTTAATGCTAAAGATGCAACAGAAAAATGTATAAAATGGATACAAGATTTTTTTAAGGAAAATGGACCAACATGTAATGCTGTTTTAGGAATATCAGGTGGAAAAGATTCATCAATAGTGGCTGCTTTATGTGTTGAAGCACTTGGTAAAGATCGTGTTATCGGAGTTTTAATGCCTAATGGGGAACAATATGATATAGCTGATTCATATGGAATATGTGATTTTTTAGGTATAAAATATCATGTTGTAAATATTAAAGATGCTTATGAAGGATTAGTTAACTCATTACAAAAAGAAGTAGAATTATCAAGACAAGCAATAATAAATCTTGCTCCAAGACTTAGAATGTCAACAGTATATGCGGTAAGTCAATGTTATAATGGTAGAGTTGCAAATACTTGCAATTATAGTGAAGATTATGTAGGTTATTCAACAAGATATGGGGATTCTGTTGGGGACTTTTCTCCAATAAGTTGTTTTACAGTTCAAGAAGTAAAACAAATAGCAGCATATCTAGGATTGCCTAAAAAGTACTACGAAAAGACACCATCTGATGGATTGTGCGGAAAAACGGACGAGGAAAATCTCGGCTTTACCTATGCTGAGCTGGATCAATATATCCGTACCGGTGTGATGGAGGATGCGACCAAGAAAGACATGATCGATCGTCGCCACCGCGCCAATCTGTTCAAATTGCAACTGATGCCTGCCTTTGATGCGGGAATTCAGGCCAAAGCGTAATACACAAACGGCAGACTGTTATTGGTCTGCCGTTTGTATTGGAAAAGTGGCGCATTGTTGGATTCCCCTCTTGAAATCTGCGTGGAATTTTGCTATAATGATAATAGTGTTCGGAGTGCGCACGCTACGAACGATATTGAATCTACAGGAGGCGAAAACATGAAATTCATTCATACGTCGGATCTTCATCTTGGCAAACGTGTCAACGAATATTCTATGCTGGAAGATCAGAAATATATACTGGATGGCATCCTGCGTGTGATCGACGAAGAAGCCCCTTGTAGCCTGATTGTTGCGGGGGACGTGTATGACAAGAGCATCCCCACGGCGGAAGCTGTAGGGCTGTTTGACGCCTTCCTGACGTCGTTGTCTGATCGCGGAGTACAGACCTTTGTGATCAGCGGCAATCACGATTCGCCGGAGCGTATGGCCTTTGGTGCCAAACTGCTGACCAACAGCGGTATTTATCTCTCCCCGGTGTGGAGTGGGGAGGTTTCTCCCATTTCGTTGCAGGATGAATACGGAACGCTCAACGTGTATCTTTTGCCCTTCGTCAAGCCTGCTCACGTTCGCCGCTATTGCGGGGAGGAAATTGAATCGTATACCGACGCTGTGCGCGCAGCGATCGATGGGATGAAGGTGGATACCTCTGTTCGCAATCTTCTTGTGACGCACCAATTTGTCACGGGGGCGTCGCGCACGGATTCGGAAGAGCTTTCCGTGGGAGGAACGGACAATGTGGACGCATCGGTGTTCGAAGTCTTTGACTATGTGGCTCTGGGACACATTCATCGCCCGCAATATTGTGGCAGTGAGCGTGTGCGGTATAGCGGCACTCCGTTGAAATATTCCTTTTCCGAGGCAAAAGACGAAAAGTCTTTGACGGTTGTGGAGTTTTTTGAGAAAGGAACCGTGGCTGTTCGTACAGTGCCTCTTTCTCCCTTGCGCGATCTGGTGGAGTTGAGAGGGACCTATGAAGAATTGATGAGAAGAAGCTTTTATCACGGCACCACCTATCCCGACGATTACGTTCACATTACTCTGACCGACGAAGAGGACATTCCCGACGCTGTCAGTAAATTGCGTACGGTATATCGTCATTTGATGAAGCTGGATTATGACAACACCCGTACTCGCAACAGCGCCCGAATCGAAGGCGCTGTGGGCGTAGAGACCAAATCGCCCTTGGAACTGTTTTCTGATTTTTATGAGTTGCAGAATCATCAGCCCATGACAGAGGAACAACGTGCCTTTGCCGAGGGCTTGATGCAACAGATATGGGAGGAGCAAGCATGAGACCGATCAAACTGGTGATGTCGGCGTTCGGACCGTATGCCGGAAGAACTGTTCTTGATATGCGCTTGCTGGGTGATCGGGGTTTGTATTTGATCACGGGAGATACGGGCGCGGGCAAGACGACGATTTTTGATGCGATCGTCTTTGCGTTGTATGGCGAAGCAAGCGGAGATCACCGCGAAGCGAGTATGTTCCGTTCCAAATATGCCTCGCCGGATATCCCGACCGAGGTAGAATTGACCTTTGTATACGGAGATGCGCAATATTGCGTCAAACGAAATCCCGAATATGACCGTCCAAAGACCAAGGGAGAGGGCGTTACCACCGAGAAAGCCGGGGCGCAGTTGACCTATCCTGATGGGCGAGTGGTTACCAAATTGCGGGACGTGAACCGTGACATCGAAGAAATCATGGGCATCGACCGCCATCAATTTACCCGTATTGCCATGATTGCCCAAGGTGACTTTTTGAAGTTGCTTTTGGCGGGAACAGAGGAAAGAAAAAAGATTTTCCAAAAGATATTCCATACACAGCCGTACGATCTGCTCCAAGAGCGTCTCAAACATGAGGCGGGGAAGTTGGGCCGAGACTACGAGGCCTTGCGGGCCGCGGTGCGCCAGTATGCTGATGGCATTCTGTGCCCCAAGGATTCGTCGTTGGAGGCGCGTGTGGCGGAGGCCGGGACGACCGATCTTCCGACGGAAGACCTTTTGGCGTTGCTGGAAGAATTGATCGATCAGGATCAAAGGGTCGAGCAGACGCTGGCCTTGCAAGCGGAACAGTTGGCGCAAACGCTGGAATCCCGCACGGCTCTGTTGGCGCGAGCGGATACTTGGGAGCGAGCGAAAATTTCCTTGGCGGAATCCCGTCTGCGATTGAGGGCGGCGGAGGAGACCATGCAAAGCTTGAATCAAGCGTGGAAAGAGGAGCAGGGCAAGCAAGTTCTGATTCAGGAACGTGTGCGTGCCATTGCCGCCATAGAGGCAGAGCTGTCGAAGTATCGAGAATATGACGTTGCACGCGAGGATGTTGAAACGACAACGGTACGCTTGAATCAGAACAATGCGGCGGCGCAAGATGGCCAAAACCGCAAAAAGGTACTATCCGATGAGATACAGCAACTGAAGACCGAGCGGGAACAGTTGGGGGATGCCGAAGCCAAACGAGCCGACCTTCGCGAAAAACGAGTCGCGGCTGTTGCTAAAAAAACGGTGCTTGTGGCTCTCAGAGCGAAGATGGAGTTGTTTGACACATTGCAGACACAGCTGGCGCAACGGCAACGAGTTTGCGTGGCGGCGACGGAGCAAAGCGAACGGCTGAACAGAACATACGAAGAACTGTTCCGCAGATATTTGGATGAGCAAGCGGGTATCCTGGCGACAACCTTGGTGCCCGGGCAGGCATGCCCCGTGTGCGGGTCGCTGACACATCCCGACATGGCGACACTGACAAAGGATGCTCCTACCAAGGAAGAGTTGGAACGGAGCAAAACAGAGGCCGAGGACGCGCGTACCGCGGCTATGGATGCAGGTCAGCAGGCCGCCGAGGTTCGGGGGCGCGTAGAGACCGCTCAGCAAGAACTGATGCAAGGCTTGGAGGAGACCTTTGGTTTGGTTGCGATGTCGGAAGCTCCGACCTTGTTGAAGCAGGCGATGGAGACAGTCACGTCTGAGATTCAGTGCTGTGATGAGTGCATTGCCGCTGAAGATACTCGTCTTGCGCGCAAAGGCCATATTGAGGAGATGCTACCGGCGAAAGAACGGGAACTGGAGGATATTGCCAAGCGATTACAGGCCTTGGCAGGTGAAATGGCTCATGATGTTGCAACACTTGCAGCGCTGAAGTCGCGTGTGGAGACGCTTGGCACCAAGCTTTGCTACCCAAGCGCTTCAATGGCGCAAAAAGCCAAGCAAACGCTGGAGCAAGAAAAACAGACCATGGAAGAGGCGTACCGCGCGGCAAACGAGGCGGTTGTCGCTCAGAACACGTTGGTGGCCGCTTTGACGTCTGCCATCGAAGAGGCGCAAAAGATATTGGCCGACGCCGAGGACGTCGATGTGAAACAAACGAAGTCACAAATTGACGAAATCAAGGAACAGCGAGATCGACTGGGTGGACAGGAAAGAGAGTTGCATGCCCGCCTTTCGGCAAACCGACGGGCATACCATTCCATTTTGGAAACGGGTGAAAAGCTGGCGTTGGTGGAAAAACAATGGTCGTGGGTGCGCGCGCTTTCCAATACGGCGAGCGGCAACGTCAGTGGCAAGGAAAAGATCATGCTTGAGACCTATGTTCAAATGACGTATTTCGATCGTATCATTGCCCGCGCCAATACGAGATTTTTGACCATGACAGGCGGTCAGTACGAACTGAAACGTCGCGTAGAGGCTCGCAACAATCGCAGTCAGAGCGGCTTGGAATTGGATGTCATTGACCACTATAACGGTAGTGAGCGAAGCGTGAATACCTTGTCGGGCGGCGAATCCTTCAAGGCTTCGCTGGCGCTGGCGCTGGGATTGTCGGATGAAATCCAGTCTCGTGCGGGCGGTATTCGACTGGGCACGATGTTTGTGGATGAAGGCTTTGGTTCTTTGGATGAACAATCGCTGGAACAGGCCATGCAGGCGTTGCTGGCATTGAGCGAGGGCGAGCGATTGGTCGGTATCATTTCCCACGTTGGTGAACTGAAAAACCGTATCGATAAACAAATCGTTGTGACGAAGGAGAAAAGCGGAGGCAGCCACGTGACGGTTGTGCGATGATGCTTGTATGTGAGGTGCTATGAAGAACGTATTGATCACCGGCGCAAATGGTGGAATGGGACGGGCAATAACCAAACGGCTCTCCGCGATGGGATGCCGCGTGTTTGCTTTAGATATCAAGGTGGGGGATGCCGAGGAAAACGTCATTCCCGTGCAAGCAGACCTTACCTCGGAGCAAAGCGTCAAGGATGCTTTGCTCCAAGTGGAGAACTATACCGATCACTTGGATGCGATCGTGCATTTTGCTGGTGTATATATGCTGGATTCTCTGGTGGAAATGGAAAGCGATTCCTTTCGCCGTATCTTTGATATCAACGTGCAGGGGGCATATTTGATCAACAAGATCTTTTTGCCGCTCCTTGGCAAAGGAAGCCGAATTCTGATCACCACAAGCGAATTGGCTCCGCTGGATCCGTTGCCCTTTACCGGCATTTATGCCGTGACCAAGGCGGCTCTTGAGAAGTACGCGTATTCGTTGAAAATGGAGCTTCAGCTTCTTGGCATTGATGTGTCCGTCTTGCGAGCGGGGGCTGTCGAGACCGATATGCTCGGCGCATCCACGGCGGCGCTTGATCGTTTTTGCCAAAAAACGAAGTTGTATCACTGCAACGCAGCCCGATTCAAGAGCATTGTGGAGAGGGTAGAGGCGCGCTGCGTGCCGCCTGCGCGCGTCGCACAAAAGGCGGTTAACATATTAAATAAGCGTTATCCCGCTTTTGCCTACAGCATCAATCGCAATCCGTTGCTGTTGCTGTTGAACTTGTTACCCAAGAGATGTCAGCTGTGGGTGATTCGTAAAGTGTTGCGATGACGTTTGTTGCCGGCGACAAATTTAAGAATAACAGCAGAGAGCAAAGCGGATTCGCTTTGCTCTCTGCTGTTATATACGAAGATTGACACGCTTGACAAGAAGTGCCGATACAACGCCGACCGCAATTCCTGCAATGGTTCCAGACAAGATCAGGAAGGGAAGGTAGTAGACAATGACGTTGGTGCTCAGCAAAATGGAAGCGGCGATGATCTGCCCGACGTTGTGCATGATGCCGCCGATGACACTGACTCCGACTTCCGTCAAGGGAGTGAGTGTTTTGAGAAGGATCATACAGCAAAGGCTTAGCGTAGCGCCGGATAGACTGTAGATCAAACTGACGGGGCTTCCGAACAAAAGGGAAATGAGAAACACTCTGACAAGAGAAATTGTCAACGCTTCTTTGATGCCGAATTTGTAAAGGGCAAAAATCACGGCGATGTTGGCAAGGCCGACCTTGATGCCGGGAATGGCTACGAAGGTGGGAACTCTGCTTTCCAGGTAGGAGAGTACCATGGCAAAAGAAATGGTCAAAGCCAATGATGCCAATTTCTTGGTTTTGTTTTTCAACGTGATCCCCCCTTACGACACAAGGTCTACACCGTCGGAAGAGTCACCTCTGATGGTGACGGACAGGCGGTTGGGAAGGCAGACAATGGTTTGCCCAACGTAACGAATTGCTCCTGTTTTCTCACAAGTGTGATCAGGACAGTCGGATTCGACCAGACGAGCGGTTCCATTTTCAATCACAAGAACGTTCGTTCCTCCGTTGAGCACAAACGTGCCGTCTCCGGATAGCGGGTATCTTCCCGCAATCATTCCGTCGATCTCCACGACCGCGACAGATCCTTCTTGCCGAGTCAGATTGACGACCAAAAGAATCGCCAAAGCAAGGAGCAGAACAAAAAGAATCAGAAGAATGTCCCAACGATATTTATTTGTTTTATTTTTGTTGGAAGCGTTCATGTTTTTATACCTTCATGTGTTTGGTGGGATGTCAGAGATCGACACCCCACCTTTTTGTTGTTTGTTTGATTAAAAATGTGCGCCGCAAATAAAATTGCCTTGATGGAGGCAATGAACGGGGCAGACCTCTACGCAAGCCGCACAGCCGGTGCAGAGGGAATAATCAATGACTGCCAGATTATCTTCAACCTTAATTGCTCCGTGCGGGCAAGCCTTTTGGCATTTCATACAGCCGATACAACCGTTGGTGCAGTATTTACGTGTCATAGCGCCCTTTTCATGGTTGGAACATTGAACGACAACTCTTGTCGTATCGTTGACCAGTTTGATGATGTGATTGGGGCAATGGTGAGCACAAAGGCCACAACCAACACACTTTTGCGAATCAACACGGGCAACGGCGTTTTGAATGCTGATAGCACCCTCGGGGCAGACGGCCATACAGTCGCCGTAGCCAAGGCAGGCAGAGGGACAAAATTTATCGCCGTTGTACAGCAGATTTGCCGCGGCGCAGGTCTGCAATCCGATATAGTCATGTTTTTTCTGTACTACATCGCAAGTTCCGTTGCAGGCAACGAATGCGACCTTTTCTACAACATCCTCCGCTTCAACGCCGAGAATCTTCGCAATCTGACAGGCGGTGGCGTCACCACCGGGGATGCAAAGGTTGGTTGCTGAGGTGGATTTTTGCGCCAGCGCTTTGGCATAACCATCGCAACCGGTGTATCCGCAGGCGCCGCAGTTGGCACCGGGGAGATATTCACGAATGGCTTGAGCGGTGGTATCTTCTTTGACACCAAAGAAAATGTCAGAAAGGGTAAGAATGATGGCGCAAACGATGGCAATACCGATCAATAAGAGAACGGGAATTAAAATTTCCATAATGTTTTCCCTCCTTTATGCGCCGAGCAGATTCTCGACAACGCCGGCAAAGCCATAGAAGGCCAGCGCGACGATGGAGGCGGCAATTAGCGTAATCGGAACTCCGCGGAAAGACTTGGGAGCCGGGCAATTCTCAATGCGCGAGCGTACGCCGGCGAACAGCACCATGGCGAGCATAAAACCAAGGCCGACGCCCAGCGAAGAGATCATGGACTCAAGGAAATTGTATCCGGCCGTGATGTTTTCAAGTGTCACACCCAAAACAGCACAGTTGGTGGTGATTAAAGGCAGATAAACGCCGAGAGATTTGTGCAGTGAAGGAATGAATCTCTTGAGTACGATCTCAACGAATTGAACCAACGCGGCAATCACTAGGATGAACACAATGATTTGCAGATATTCCAATTTGAGCGGAACAAGAGCATAAGTGTAAATCGGCCAGGTTGCGGCAGTAGCGCAAAGCATGACGAAGGTGACGGCAGCACCCATGCCGGTGGCTTGATTCAGCTTTTTGGAAACGCCCAAGAAGGGGCAGATGCCGAGAAATCGCTGGAGGACATAGTTGTTGATTAAAACACCGCCCATTAAAATGAGTACAAGATGCTTAAGCATTTTCGTTGACCTCCTTTTCGGTGGTGTTGACTGCTTCCGTATCCGTTACATCCGAAGAATCGCAGGAGGATTTGCCGCACATACCGCGTGCGGGGCATCGGTCGCAAGCAAAAGATTTCTTATTGATGCCGCCTTTTTTTGCGGTTAGTTTGTTCATCACGGCTATCAAAAGGCCGTAAACGAGGAAACCGCCGGGGGCTTCTACCAGAAGCGAGATCTTGTAGTTGACAAGATAAGGAATTTCAATGTCAGCAAAGGAACCTTTGCCGAACACCTCACGCATTGTTGCCATCAAAACCAGGGCAACGAGGAATCCGATGCCCATGCCCAAACCGTCAAGAGCCGAATCGACGATGGTGTTTTTTCTGGCGTACATTTCTGCGCGTCCCAAAATGATACAGTTTACTACGATCAAAGAGAGGTATACGCCAAGCATCTTGTAAATGTCGGGCAAATATGCCTGGAGCAACATTTGCACGGCGGTAACGAACGCAGCGATGATTACAATGTAGCAAGGGATGCGAACGGAGTCGGGAATGATTTTGCGGAGAGCGGAAATTACGATGTTAGAACAGATTAACACGATGGTTGCCGCGATGCCCATGGAAAGGGCAGAGATGACGGAGGTCGTAGTTGCCAAGGTGGGGCAAGTACCCAAAATAAGAATCAGAACGGGATTTTCCACGATGATACCGCGGAGGATGATCCATAATTTACTGTCTTTTGTCATTTTATTCACCTCCTTGAGCGGTTAAGAGCTTAAACGCCGCGAACGCATCCTTGATGGCTGTCTGATAGCCAACCGTTGTGAATGTTGCGCTGGCAATGATACCGACGTCGGTTGAAGTGGAAGGAATCAGGTCGGTGCCGTGGTGATCGGGATATTTGGACGAGATCACAATGTTCTCATCTCCCTGACCGCGATACTGTTCATAATATTCCTCCGATGCGCAGGCATCGCCATAGCCGGAGCTCTCTTTGTGCGCCACAGTCAAAACGTCAACGATCTTTCCGTCCGCAGAAATGCAAAGCTTGATGCTGATGGGAGTGCCGTTGCCGTATTCGAACATGACCTGATATCCGTCGGCGGACAATTCAAATACATAGTTGCCATTGGCGGCGACGTAGACCTTTTGGATACTGTTCTTCATGCCGTCGGGCAGATCCGTAATTTCGGTCAGCTTGCCACCCGCGATAGCGTTGTAGGCTGCGGTGATGACGGCGCTGTCTGCGTCGCCCGCATTTACAATGGTGCCGTCTGCCTTAACGCCGATAAAGGTTTCGCCGATGACGAATACCATGCCGCTTTCATCGGACGATTCGTAAATGGCGTCGATTCCTTGCACCTCTGCCGTGGCGAACCACTTGGTAAAGGTAGCGCCCGTTGTACCGAGGGCTTCATTGCAGTTGTCTTGGAAAATCTGCTCGGGAGTGCGGCCACCGCCGATGATGGTATATGCGTCGAGAGCAGCCTTGATGGCATCGTAATATGCCTTGGATGTCAGAGATTTTTTGGTAGCGCCCGAGGCGATGATGAGCTCCAGGGATTCACTGGAAACGCCCTCGTACGCGGCATTGAGTTCACCCTCAAGACCGAAGGTTTCTTGTGTTTGAAGATGCTTTACTTTGACGATTTTTCCGTCCGCATCAACGCCGCACATGATCACAAGCCCGGGCTTATAGCCGGCGACTTCCATCTGGAAAATGTATCCGCCGTCTGCTTGGTAGACCTTCTTGACGATATCAGCCGGAAAATTCGCATTGCCGGAGAAGTCTTCCAACGACAGCTCCTTGAAGTTTTTGCCGTCGGGCAATACTTCGAGCAGAGCATCATTGGCTGCGTTGTTTTGCGCCGCTTCAATGATAGGGGCGGTGAGGCTGTTAACCAACGAAAGCAACAGGGCAACAACAAGACAGATGCAACTTAGAACAACGGTAGGCAAAATATGCGATTTTTTCATGCGTTCTTTCCTACCTTTCCAAACGGTTTTTTTGTGCAAAGCTTTTCGATATAGGGCGAGAGGATGTTCATCAGCAAAATAGCGAAGGATACACCCTCCGGGTTGTCACCCCAGAAACGGAGCAGAACGGTGATCGCGCCGCAACCAAAGGCAAACACCATTTTGCCGACTTTGTTGATGGGGGTGGAGACGTAGTCAGTGATCATAAAGAAGGCTGCAATGATAACACCACCGCCCAGAATTTCGTACAGCGCAATCAGGGCATTTTGCTCGATGGCAAACGAAAGAAGGAATACCGTTCCGATGTAAATGGCTGGTGTATGCCAATAGATGACACGGCGAACAATCAAGTACAAGCCGCCCAGCACCAACGCGGGTGCACAGGTCTCGCCCAAGGCGCCGCTGCGATTGCCGATGGCCATGTTGAAGAGATCTGGCAGATGCTCTATGTCACCGCTTTTGATCAACGCCAACGGGGTTGCTCCGGTGACCAAATCGGGAGAAGTCAGGTTGGTGGCTACACCTCCTGCAATGGAGGTGGCAAAGGCAACCAAGAGGAATACACGGGCAGTTGCTGCGGGGTTGGCAAAGTTGCAACCGAGACCGCCAAACAGACACTTGACAACCACAATGGCAAACACGGAGCCGATGGCGCATTGCCAAAGCTCAGCCGACGTAGGCAAGCACAGCGCGAGAATCAAGCCCGTAACGGCGGCGGAAAGGTCTGTGATAGTCTGCTTCTTTTTGCAGATCAAATTGAACAAAAATTCGGAAATCACCGCGCTTGCGACACAAGTGCCGATGATGGCCAAAGCCCGCCAGCCGAACAGCCAAACACCGGCGACAGAAGCAGGTAACAGGGCGATGAGAACGTCCAGCATGATTCGCCAGGTTGTTGTTTTGGTACGGATATGGGGCGAGGATGATACGATTAAATTTTTCATTTCGGTACCTCCTTTACTTCAGGCTGGCTTTGAGAGCCTTGTGATCTTTGAGCAAGTTTTTAGACATACGGATATTCTCCGTCAGGGGGCGGTTGGCGGGGCAAACGAAGGAACAGCACCCACAGGACATACACAGAGTCACGCTGTGTTCGTCCAAGAAGGCCATGCGTTCGTCAACATTTTCGATATCCCTGGCTTGCAAGAATGCGGTGGGAACGAGAGACAGAGGGCAAGCATCTACGCATCTGCCGCAGTGGATGCAAGGGCCGATGGGAAGCTCTACGGAATCCTTGGGTGTCAGGGCAATGATGGATCCCGTCGTCTTGGTGATAGGCTCGTCCAGCGAGCAAACGGCGGGACCTGTCATAGGTCCGCCCAGAACAACCTTTCCAGGCTCTCCCACGAAACCTCCGGTGAATTCAATGACGTCGCGCATCGACGTACCGATGGGAGCCAAAACGTTCATGGGGGATCGGATCGCGCTTCCGTCTACGGTGACGCAACGTTCAACGAGAGGCATACCGGTTCGGATGTGCTTGGCAATGAAGGCCAGCGTTGTGACGTTGGTGACAAGTACGCCAATATCTGCCGGCAGTTTTCCTTCAGGAACGACAAGACCGGTTGTGTTATAAATAATTACCTTTTCTGCGCCTTGGGGATAGCGCAAGGGAAGGGAGCGAACGGTGACGGCAGGATTGCCGGCGAACACCTGCTTCATGTTGCGGATACACTCCGGCTTGTTGGCTTCAATGCCGATGATGTACTTTTTGACTTCGGGGAAGAAGCGTTGCAACAGCGCCACGCCTTCCACCATCCAAGAAGCATCGTCCAGCATGGTGCGAGCATCACTGGTGATATAGGGTTCGCATTCAGCACCGTTTAAAATGATCGTGTGAACACCGCCTTTTTTCAAAGCGTCAAATTTGACTGCGGTAGGGAAACCTGCACCGCCAAGACCGACGACACCCGAGCGGCGGATGGCTTCAATGAAAGAGGAGGCATCGGTTACTTCGGGGGGCATGATGTCTTCGTGTGCTGTCATTTGACCGTCGCTTTCAATGCGGATGGCTTCAACCTGGCGTCCGTTGGACTCCATGATAGTTTCGATTTTTTTGACGGTTCCCGAGACGGAGGAGTAAATCGGTGAGGATACGTAGCCGTTTTCCTTGGCAACAAGCTGGCCGACTTTGACAGTGTCTCCAACCTTTACCACGGGAATGGCGGGCGCACCGATGTGTTGCTCCATGGGCAAAAGAATTTCAGCGGGCGGAGTCATGCGCACGGGCGGCAGGGCGGTAGTATTCTTGTGATGAGGAATACGGGTGTTGCCTAAAAGTTTGAACCCAAACATAACAATTTCCTTTCCATAAATCAAATAATAGAATAACACAATTATATATCGTAATTATAACGCAAAGGAAGAAAACTGTCAAGGCTTTTGGCGACAGTTAATTATTTAACAAAAGATACGTTTTTTGCCAATGGGCGGCTTGCGTTTTGGGACTGAAGCTTACTTGCAAAAACACAAAAACGCTGCAAGTGCTGTAGCACTCGCAGCGTTAGAAAAGAGGTTCTTTTTAATTGGTGAAGCGAATTCCATCGGTGTATTTCATCGAGCCGTCCTTGTAAATCCAGAGCACGTCTACGCCGCCAATACTGTTTGCCAGAGCAAGTCCATCTTCGTAGGTCATACAGAACAACGCCGTAGAAAGTGCGTCCGCCAAGCATCCGTCCGAGGTGAAAATCGAAACGGAGGCAAAATAATCGGCGGGCATTTGTGTTGCCGGATCTATGATGTGATGATATTGGCGGTTTCCGGAAACAAAATATCTTTCATAGTTGCCGGATGTGACAAGTGAGGTTTCTCCGATTTCCACGCGGCAGGCCAAATTGTCAGTCGCAGTTTTGTCGGGATTGGTAATGCCTGTGACCCATAAGTTTCCGTCGGGCTTCAGACCAATGGTCGCAATGTTTCCCCCCGCGTTGATCGCCAAAGAGTCTGCACCTTGTGCCTTTAACGTCGCGGCGAGTTTCGTTGCCGCATATCCTTTGGCAACCGCGCCAACGTCAATCGATGCCGCAGGATCGGTGATATATGCCGTGCCTGCGGTTTTGTCTATGACAAGCAGATCGATGGCGGTGTGCTTGGCCGCCTCGGTCAATTCTTCCGTGGTCGGTAACAAGCCTTCATCCAAATAGCCGCCGTTTGTTTCTGCCAACTCACGCTTGTCGTGCCATATTTGAAGGACGCTTCCTAACATAATATTGGTTTTGCCGTTTGTCAGCGTGTAAAGCTCCTTACAATAAAGCAGAAAGTCAATCAATTCATCGGTTATCTTGACCGGCTCTTTGCCCGCGTTTTGATTGATGGTTCGGATGTTGTTCAAACCGGCGTACTCATAGTAAATATCGAAAAGTTGATGGTAATGGGCCAACAATTCATCTGCAGTTTGGACGTAGGCGTTAAATTCTTCTTCCGTCGTGTTTCCATAGGAGGATAAAACGGTGACGGTGTTAAAATGCAGATACGATACGGTTTTGGAACGCGTTGTATATTCCTTTTTTTCTTCGCTATTTGGTTGATTTGTGCAAGACGTGACACAAGATATGACACAGCACAGGCATAAAAGCCAAAGAAAGGTTGAAATTATTTTTTTCATAGCAATCCTTTTCAAAACGGATAGAAAAAGGGGCTGAAGCAGCCCCTTTTTTGATTGGGTAAATTACTTTGCGTAGCCAGCAGCCTTGATGATGGTGGTCTTGTAACCTGCAGTGGTGTTCTGCATGGTGCAACCGGCAGCAGCCAGTGCATCGGAAACAACCTCAAGGTTTGCAAGCTCAGCAACGGTCTTGCCAACGGTAGAGTTGGAGAACGCAGCAGCCTGCTTTACCCAAGAGCCGGCGGGCATGGTGTAGTTTTCACCCTGCTCAGTCTTGGAAGCGCTCAGGTCACCTGCAACAAGTGCGCCCTCTGCGATGGTGAAGGACTGCTCGATGGAGTCGATCACGGTAGCGGCAACCTTATCGCCGGCGATGACAGTAGCAGCAACATCGGTGGAAACGGTAACCTTACCACCCTTGCCGCTCTTAACGGAGGTGGACAGAGCCAGACCGGTCTTGATGGACTCGGTGGTCTTGAAGGTAACCTTAGTGGTGGAAGCGAAAGCCTCAGCAACGAGGGCCTTAAAGGTAGCCAAGCTGGAGGTCATGGTGCAGCCTGCGATGAGCTCACCCGTGAACTCTGCGCCTGCAACCTCAGCAGCGGTTTTGCCTACGAGCCAAGCCTCGAACGCAGCGGCCTGCTGAGCCCAAGTGCCGGCGTTCATGCCGGTGTAAGCGTCACCCAACTCAACCTTGGTCTGAACGCTCTCCTGAGGAACCAGGGCGCCGGCCTCGTCGAGGGCGGGGGTAGCCTCTACGCTGTCTACGCGAGCGGCAACGATCTTATTGTCAGCATCAAGGACCAAAACCAGAGCAGTGTTGGAAACCTTGTTGTTCTTGCCGAAAGCGGTGTCTACAGCCAAAGCAAGGGTGTAGGATTTTTCAGCGGGGGTGTTGTCTGTGGGAGTCTTGTCCTCAGCGGGCTTGCTACAAGCGACCAGAGCGGTCAAAACCAGTGTCAGGATGAGGAGCAGGGAAAGAAACTTTTTCATGATCTAATCTCCTTTTTTGTTTTTTTGATATTAAATTGCTAACCATAGTATTATACGATGAATTTGTTCAAATGTCAATAGTTCATGACAAAAATTATGACAATTATTATAAAATAAGTCGTCGGAAAGAGCTGCTTTTTTGTCCGATACGGTTGCAAAATCGAGGATGGCATGATATAATGAATGTAGAAATCATTTGTTCCGTTCTTTTTTGAAGCGGACAAAAAGAAGATGAGAAGCGAGGAAGCCAAATGAATTTTACTGAAATTGCAAAAACAAGACAATCTTGCCGCAACTATGATTCTGCGCGTGAGGTGGAACCGTCCAAGCTGGAGGCAATTCTTGCTAGCGCGCGTCTGGCTCCTTCCGCTTGCAACGGTCAGCCTTATCATATCACGGTGTGCCGCAAGGAGGCGGCCAGCCGTGTCGCGCGAGCCACGCAGGGAATGGGCATGAACAAGTTTGCCAAGGACGCCCCGGTGATGCTGGTGATCTCTGAGCGCCCCTATGTAAAAACGGCCGCCATCGGCGCCAAAATCAAAAAGAACGATTATCGCTCCATTGATATCGGCATTGTAGCCGCGTATATCACCGCCGAAGCGACGGCACAGGGGCTTTCCACCTGTATTCTCGGCTGGTTGGATGATGCAGAGATTCGTGACATTTGTCATTTGGATGGAACCGTGCGTCTGGTGATCACATTGGGCTATGCCAAAGAAGGCGACCCCATTCGCGAGAAAAAGCGCAAGAGTGTGCAGGAATTGGTCAGCTTTGTTGATGGGGAATCCTCTTGACGCAGAAAACAGCACAGGATATTCCTCGGACTACATCATAGAGAGATCCCCCAAGAAGGAGTTTCTTGGGGGATCAATTTTTTATGGAATGGTTCAGAAGCCGCGTCTTCTGAGTTTGGGGATGATAAAGATGGCTGCGGCGCCTGCCAAGACACCACTACCTCCGATGACGGCCAGAATGACCCATCGAGTTGCCTTTTGAGGTGTTTCGGGGGCGGGGATCACGGAGCCCTTTTGCAGTTCTTGTCCGCAAACGGAGCAAACAACGTCGCCGGTATAGCCTTGTTCATACTCAACGGCTTCGACCTTGCCGACCAACTGTTCGGCATGAGGTAGCTTTTCTATCGATTCACCTTCGATTATGGTAACACCGCAATTCAAACAAATGCTGTCGCCGGTGTAGCCTTCCTGCTGGCAGGTGGCCGGTTGCTCTCTGACCAAGATGGCGGTATGAGGCGCTGTTTCGGTTGCTTCACCATAGGCAATGGTGTTGTTGCAAACGGTACAATAGCTGTCGCCTGTATAACCCTCTTCGGAGCAGGTGGCGTCCTTTTGGTTGATGGTGGTCAGGGTATGTTCCGCTTTTTCGGTGGCGTTGCCTTTGCTGACGATGTTGTCACAAGCAGAACAGTAGCTGTCACCCGTATACCCCTCTT
>JAZQUX010000232.1:0-6587 GCA_045631585.1 Eubacteriales bacterium
CGCCGCTACATTGGCCCCCTTGTCAGTCGTATTTGTCCAAGATGCCTCCGCTCCAAAAACAAGCTTGCCTCCCGCAACAATAGCTTCGTTTGTTGGCGCAAATCCTGCATTTATAAGCATTGAGCCGTTTCCTGATTTATAGAAATGCCCCTTCCCATACGGTGCCGAACCTTGATATTCACGAATATCTCCGTTTTGGACAAGATCTGCTGCAAAAGCACCATCTCCTGTTTTCAACACATGAAAAACATTCGTACTCACCATATTCTTCGGCGACATCAGTGAGATTGCCGCATTATTCGTCGAAGGAGAGTCTCCACATACCGTTATTTTATTTCCCGGTGTACCATGCAATTGCACATAGGTGCGTCCGCCCGATGAAGCCTCCATGACGGCCCCATTCTTGAGGATTACATTGTCATATATGTACACGTCCTGCGAACTTTCATATTTGAACCTCAATGTTCCGCCATCAGCAACAATCTGCTGTGCCCCCAACTTTAACGGAAGATTTCCTTTCTGCCGGAAAATACCGCCTTTACTCACCACAATACGGCATTTATTGTCGCTTGCTCCCGAATATGACAAAGTAAGTATGCCGTTCTGTTCTACACGGATTGTATTGTTCGACCTCGGCAACTGCTCGGCGGAGGCTATATCAAGGGCCATTTTGCCAGAACCGCAGGACTTACCACGGATTATATATTCTCCTGTAGAAGTCATCACATTTTGCTTGTTATTAGTGAGCACAACCGTGCTATCACCCTCGATAGTCCTCTCGAAGACCAATCTTCCAGAGCCAGACGTACCAGTGGCAACACTCCATTCTGATGATGTATCAGAAAAAGCCACCTCTGCAAGAGATTCAGTAACCTGAAAGGCGCTGGCTCCGTCACGCATCCTTGTTCCGCCAGAAAATTCCACTCTCACATTCCCGTGCGGACGCACCGTCGTGTAATGGTGGGCGTTGTTTTCATACCTTACCGTCGCAACGGGAGATTCGCGGATGAAAGCAATACGGTTTATGCCATACCCCGACATCACACCATCCGTATTCACAAAAAGATGTTTTTCTTTTTTATTTACGCCTGCCTCGATTGCATCCACATCAAATCCCGATTCAAAACCCTCCGGTACAATTACCTTGTATGTTGGCGTGAGCGCTCTAGCATAGATACCGTCAGGCCCCTTTTTGAGTTCCATTTTCACTACTTTGTAGTACCGTTCCCCATTGTAAATCACCAAGTCTGAATGATACTGAAATGTAGCCGTTTCACCATGTCTCACGAAATGAAAGACATTTAAGGTATTGCCTCTATTCTCCCAACCTTTGGTCAAGGAATCATCACCAGGATTTGTTTGTTTGCACTCTACTGCCGGACGCCAATCGTCAAGATTCGCGCCATCAACAACCTTTTCCCATTCTTGAGTTACAAAATCCTTGCCGCCGTACCACTCGCAACTTCTGCTTGCGGCCGGCTCCATATGATAAATCTCCGTTATGCGGTTCGTCACAACATTCTGAAAGACCAAGCGGCAATCATTCGTGTAAAAATAGATACGCGACTGATTTTTGGGCATGATAAACGTCATGGGCTCGCCCGTAAAAGTAATGGTTCCTCCTTCATCTGGATATACGCGCATATGTTCAACACACCATTTCTTCGGAGAAGATGACGAAGATGTGATATTCGTATAGAATAACGAGATCTTTACCCTTGTACGACCATCTCCGTCTTTAAAAAGAATTTCATCACCACTATCCGGGAATGCTTTATCCCAACTAAAGGTAAAATCTGCCGCCTGAAGGCATCCGGCAAACATTAACACCCACAATGCTATTTTACTCTTTTTCATTATCGGCATCCTTTCGTTAAGCGTTATATGAAACTTAAATCATACGTTAAACTCTGAGAAAAATCTTTTTCCTGTATAAAAGCAGCAAGAACAGCCACACTATAGCAATCAATCCCGCCTGTGCGAAGAAATCGGCAACAAGCGGCGGCATGATCTTGTAGAGACCACTAAAGAAATATTCAAGCGCAAACGGTGTATTGAACACAGTACGCATGAGCAGATACACGGTAATCGCATTCATGCCGATCACCTTGAAGAAAAAACCCCAGCGACGCCACCCCTTCACATCTACCACCCAATAGAATACAGCCAGCAAGGCAGATGAAATCGCAGCCGTGACAAGCGCAAACGAACTCGACCACATTGGTTTGTTCACCGGAAGAGAATAATCGCCAAACGCGAAAGCCATCGACAAGCCGCATACCGCAAGCAAGGCGGCGTAGATGAAAAGCTGTGCCGTCTTGCGTCCGCCAGAAGCGCATTTTCCACGCAGAATGTCGCCTGCAAATATACCAAGCATGGCATTACCAATCATCGTAACCGTACCAATGCCACCTTCGGGACGATGGGCGGTAGTGAGGAAATTGACATCAAGCCAATAGGCAAGCGACCATTGACGCTCTACCAAGGGATTTACTCCTTCAGGAGCGCCAGGAGCGACGGCAAAACGCATCACAGCCCACATACCTAGCAAGATTGCCGTCGTCATTGCAATTCGCCATTTCCTACTACACCAAATATAAACAAGGGCCGCACCTCCCCAAGCAATTCCTATGCGACCAATTACACTCCAAACACGAAATGTCCCCCACTCCATACTTAAAATGTTCTTTTCAAGGGTGCCGTCAATCACCGTCCACAACATTGCTCCTAATAAAAACAATGTAATAGACCTTTTAATTACCTTACGCGAAGATTGCCATTTGGACAATCCTCGTTCTTGTTGCTTCGCATATGAAAACGGGAATGCAACGCCGGCGATGAACAGAAAGAGTGGGAAAATGCAATCGTAGAACCTCAATCCATTTCCTGAAATATGCTCAAACTGCAGCCCGAACCACGAATTCTGCAAGCCGAACATCGCCAAAAAAGTCCAGCAGATACACGGCACCGGGTCTGCCAGAAAAATGAAAAACATATCGAATCCCCGGAGTACGTCCAGAGATTCCAATCTGCCGCCTGATTTTGCTTTATTCGCCAGTTCCATTATATTTATCCCATATGCAGGTTATTATCCCACAATAGGTCTTTTTACACAATGCCCACTTGCGCAAATCCAACATGCCTTTTTGCGCAAGATAATCATGTGCAAAAAGATATTTGTCGTGATATAATGCCTGTCATGAACCACTCTCAAAGAAAAAAGATTTTGGTCGTCCTTTCAATGAACGACGAGGCTAACCGCAAGAAACTCGCGGGAATTTTTGACTACACGAGAGACCGCGTTCAGTGGGAAATAACTGTTGCCGAACCACAAACCACCGACACCATCAAACCTCTTTCCAGACTGCACGGAATCATTCTCGGGAACCGCATAAACGCACGACTTCCGTCCTCGATTCCCATTGTAGCAATGTTCCGCCATGGGAAAGCCGACAGAAAAAAGAATATATCTCATATTTTCCTCGACAACACCGATGTCGGGCGTATTGCCGCAGATTTGTTCACCAGTTCTGGATTCACTTCTTTCGCGTACATAAACACACCTTCTATGCAGATATGGTCAGAAGAGCGAGCAGAGGCATTTCGGTCGGCACTTCCAGAGGCAAGTCCATTTCGGGTATGGCCCGAGGACGGCTTTTCCGATTTGGCAAAATGGCTTGCCGACCTGCCGAAACACACTGCAATCCTCGCTGCTGAAGATACTGTCGCACGGGATGCAATGCAAATATGCAACGCTATTGGTATCGCCATACCTAAAGATCTTGCGTTTATCGGCGTAGACAACGATGAATTGCTTTGTACGAGTTGCTGTACGCCACTTACAAGCATTGAACCCGATTTCAGGCGTTCAGGATTCATGACTGCAAAGATATTGGACGATATGATTTCAAAAGACAGCACAATCTGCATAACAGAACGTTATGGGGTAAACAGAATAATAGAGCGTGCGTCATCATACAACCTCAAACAGCATTGCGACGTCAGAATAAACAAAGCCCTTTCCATAATCCACGCGCAAAGCCACGAACATATCCAGGTGCATGATGTGGCAAAAGCCATAAACATGTCCAGGCGATCAGCAGAACTTATGTTCCGCAAGGAACTCGGCATTTCCATCGGATATGAAATCCGCACCACGAGACTGAATACAATGATGAAGAAACTGAAGGAAACTAGCATTTCTATCTCAGATATCTGCGCTAAATCCGGCTTTCAAAGCGAATCCTACGCAAAACGTGCGTTCAAAGCGAAATTCGGCAAAACAATGAGTGCTTTCCGTATCCAAAATCACGTTGCCTCGCAAATCGTAAAATAACATCCTCCCGTCAGTTACACCATGCCGCCCCAATGCTTATAAACAGCATCATGCTAGAGCGCAAGAACGTAAGCACCATCCTTCGATACAATCCAGCCTTCACTTTGCAGGGTCTCGAAGCTTTTGCCACAAGTAGGCGCAGTACTTGCATCAAATGAGAAATTAGACTTTGATCCATCACTCGCCACCCATTTACCATTCACATACTTGTACCCGACCGTATCACCCCACCAGAAATAATAGCCGTATTCCCACGGTTCATCTGCACCGATATTTCTATCTGCCCAATATGGGCCGCCTTCCCAAAGCTGAACCTTCTTTATTTTTCCAGAAGAAGACTCGCTTGTAGCTGTAACAACAGCCTTTACATACCCTTTCTTGCTCACCCAATCAACGCCAGCATCCCATGCTATATGACGATTCTGTCCCGGCTTAACGCCTTTTCCAATGTCACCCGTCAATGAGACTGCCTGAACGGTCTCTGTGTCACCTTCCAACACCACTTCCACAGTGTACGTTCCGCCATCGGTTGAGTTCAAATCATAATAGATATCGACAAGTTTCGAACCCTGCCGCTGTTATCCCCGAACATTCGTCACCGTAACGCCAAGCACGCTCCAAATTGCAGCTAATACTGCAGCAAAACAGACAATCACGTCGGCGCGAACTGAAACGCGGCGAGCCGTCATTCCTCTGCAAGGTGTCGTCTATCTTGAAACTTCTCACATTTCCTAGGACGACCGTTTAGAAAACTCCAAAACGACGTCTCAAGATAAACTTTCAGTCTTGTTTCTTCGCTCATTGCCGCCTTCTCGCCACGCCACTAAATTATACTCTTTTTGACCAAAATATTGTCGGCGAGATTTTCGACCGCAAATCCTTTTTTCGCCTTTTGGAAATTGCACTTGATAATTGGCAATACTACATTCAGTCCCAACCTCTTTTCTAAAGGCGGATTTTTCGACCTTAGAGGCATTGTACAACACCGCCAAATCCCTATCAAGCATAACCTGAACGCCACGGATTGCGAGGTAGTGCAGACGGATTTTTGGACTAGTCCGCAGCAAGTCACGGACTAGTGCAAACGAACTTTTGAATAGGGACTTTTATCCGTAGGTCCCGGGGTTATCTGCCGCCCTTTTCCGCCCCTTTCGCACTTTCTCCATTTTGGTCGACCTGTTTTACATCGGCTATCGCATAACTCTGCGGTTAATGCGTTCTATGAAATCGGAAAGTTTCTCGGTTCCCTTCCATAAGGGAAGTGCCGATTCTTCCTGCGGATTTCCGTCCGCAAAAGCAACGCCGCGCAAACGGAGCAGAAGCGCGGGATCGCGCACCATCGCATCTCCGAGCAGATACAGCACGGCGGCAATGTGCTTGCACGGTTTGGACCAATCCGGACAGCTGCACCAAAGACGGTCTTTACCAAGTGTAGGATAGAGAGATACGTCCTCAAGAGAGAAGAGTTCATCCACGGACGTCGGCATTTCCCCCGCAAGAATGCGTCCGACTGTCATTTCGCCGAGTCGCCCTATAACTTCGGCAGGGGAAAGGCCATTGAGCGATTCAATAGGAGCGAAGTCGAGCCGCACGACATACGGATCGGGACGAGCCCCGAGGACAGTCGCCTCGACATGCGTTCCGTCGATAGAAATAGAGGAGACCTGACCCTGTTCGGCATATGTCTTGCCGCGTCCAGAGCGTGCGCCTATGCGCATCTCCTCAATGCCCCGAAGCCATCCCTTTGCCCACCACGCTCCGCGTGGCAGTGCTCTGAGATCTTGCGCGCGGAAACCGTTCGATTTTCGCGGAATCCGCGGCGCATATCTCTTTTTGCTCATGGATGGCCCCAAAAAGAGGCGTCAGACGGCATTCAATTGCCGGCTACGCCGTTCTTGATGCCAAACGCGAGTCCGCGAAGTTCCGCAAGACCCACAAGGCGCCCACCGTAATCGTATCCGCTGTAGCACTTGCGGGAGCGGTCGATCTCCATGTGGCGGCCGTGGTCGGGACGCACGACGATATCCTCGCCGCGGCGCTTCTCTTCGGCAAAGAGGGCCTTCATGAGGTTGATCATATCCACCTTGCCGACGAGATGGCTCTCGGCTTCGCGGAACACTCCGTTGCCCTCGTGCTGAATGTTGCGGAAATGGCAGAAATAGACTCGTTCCGCGAATTCCTTCATGATTGCGACTTCGTCGTTGTCGATTCCGCCGCCGAGCGAACCCGTGCAGAGAGTGAGACCGACGTG
>JAZQUX010000233.1:0-28889 GCA_045631585.1 Eubacteriales bacterium
GCCTTTATTATACCACGCCCCCCCCCCGAATTTTGTTAATTCATTGTTAATTTTTACAAATTGTAATAAAAATAAAAATCCGCACACCATTGTGTGTGGGTTTTTGGAGCTGGTAATCAGAATCGGACTGATGTCCTCGGCATTACCAATTACGTGCTCTACCGACTGAGCCATACCAGCAGTGCCGTGGACTTTTGCCCTACGACCTGCATATTATAACACAGTAAATTCGATCTGTCAATACCTTTTTGAAAAATTATTTTTTATTTTTTGACATTTTTTATTACCATGCCAACCCCTTCTCTTTTGCCTCTTTTGCCAAGCGGAAGAAGTTATAAGGATCTACCAAAGTAAAGTTTGCCTCGGGGCGTGCGGCCTTCAGTCCCTCCATGAGTCTGTCATGGTCGGTGGGGGAAACCAAAATGGTACGGAAAATATGGAATTTCTTTTCCTTGGGCATGTGATCAACGAAATGCAACATGAGGTTGACGCACTTTTCCACGTCCACCTTCTCAGCACCCGCATCGCAGGTCTCGCGCATATAGACCGCGCCGTCCACAATGGTGGTCTCGATCGGGCCGTTGTTCATGCTACCACCGATGATGTACTTAGAAAAGTCGCGCATTTCCTGCTCCGTGGTAGGCTTGTGACCGTCGATGATGAAGCCGATGATCTCGATATCAAACAGATCAAAATACTTTTTGTTGTGGGCGTCATTCACAGCGTGGCCGTCGGGCAGGTTCGAGAAGGGGCGTGGCTCGTACAACAGGCGAGGGTTATTGTATCCTGCACCGCTGTCGCCGGCTTCGAAATAGTCATTCTTGGTGTAATTCTTGTAAATGAAGTCAAATGCCATGGGAATACGGTCAGACAGATTGGGGTTAAAGCACCACATCAAGGGATTCTTGCCCAGCATGGGGTCCTTGTACCACTTAGGAATGTGTCTGGCCGTCCAAGCGCCCGCATCGTAGTCGCCGACGTAGAATAAAACGTAGGTCTTGTCGGGATCGTACTCTTCCACTGTTTCGGGGCGGGGATTATGATACTGCTTATCCAACGGGAAATGCGTAAATGCGGAAGCGTTGGCCAGGCCGCAATAGCCTGCCGCATCGGCGTCCTTAACGCAGTTATAGCAAGACAGAACCTCGGTAAATCTCCACTCACTGTCAACACCTTCGTGAGAGCCCTTGCCGCCCGCCTGGGTGTACTTGATGTGCCACGGGATAAAGCCGCAAACGGTGGTCATCTCCTGACCGTCCGTCTTTTTGTACTGGCGCATAAATACTTCCTGCATAATGGCAAAATCAGCGCCGATGGGCTGATCGGGATCGTCATAAGGAGCCTCGTCGTCCCAACAGGAGACGTCAAACACGAACGCGCCCTTGGTGATAGCGTAGTCGTGGTTGGGAACGAACAAATTACCAAGATCGGGATAATAGGGCTCGCCGCGTCTGTATCCTCCGCCGTCAGCCATATAGACGAGCAAGGTCGGATTGGTCTTTTCCATGTACTTTTCCAGCGCCCAGACATAGGCGTCGCACTTAGCAGAGCCGGTGGAGGGGCGATCGGTATCGGGGACCATTCCCTTGCCCGTGAACTTGCCTACAAGATTGAGCTTAACCTCTGCACCCGTGGCAGCTACAACACGGTTCATAATGCTATTTTCCTCTTCGCTGAAGCGGACGGGCAGGTATCCATCCACACCGCAAGCGGTGGTCGCGACGTTCATGGTCGCAGGAACGGCAAACTCCCACAGCGCCAATCCGCATTCACGGATAAAGTCCGCGTAAAGAGAAAGGAACTCGTCAAAGGTGGCGATGGGACACAACTCCATGCCGTGCATGAAGTTGCCCTCTTTGGTCATATAGTCCAGCCAAAAATGGTCGGCATCCTGCCAGAACAGGTAAATCTCGGGGAAATCGCGGTTGCGCAAGCCCTGTACGGCGACAACGAGCTTGAGCATATCGTAACGCAGAACGGTGTTGCCTTGACACTCGGCAAGCATCTTTTCCACTTCAATGGTGTACAGTTTTTGTTTTGCGGGCATAGTATGTCCTCCTCTAAGGTAATATTGCCATTATTATACAAAGAAATCAAGTTGAAGTCAATGGTTTTTGGAGTTTTTGTTGAGGAAATTTACAAAAATTACCGGTCGCTTAACGACCGGGAATTTGCTTATATTACTTGCTCTGTCCGGCTTTTACAACCAAAAATAGGACGAGATAGCCGAGACAGTAATCGATATAGCCAGTATGAGCCGAATACGAAAAGAAGATCGAGCGATGTTACGATCAACACATAAAACACCTGTGCCACCGTAGTACCTAACACCTCAGCTACGGCTTGACGTACCGACTCAAGCGGAGGAATGTTGCACTGATAGAAGTTGTTGAAATTCGTTTTCAGTAATTGTGCCGTAACAGAAGCAATCACGCAATAGCAAAGCATAAACAGCAACAATGGCTTGGTATCCTTTTTACCTCCCTGCGGTTTAAAAAGACGCAACGAGATTATCAGGAAAAACTCCAAAATGATAATGTTGTGGAAAGTAACGGTGTGGAAGGAGAAGAAATCTTGAAAATACTGATGAACATCCGTCGCGCCGTAAATCAAATCGGGATAAACACACATCAAAAAGAACACAGCCGCACACAATCCGACGGTAATGGCACGAACGCCGCTCTTATACTTGCCATGATAAAAAGACATCAGAGGCAACATAAAAACAAACAACGAACAGAAATGAAGCGGGATGTGATAGAGATCATATCCTCTCGAAAAGGAGATACATTGCTTGAAGATTTCCAAAACGAACAGGAAAATCGCAAAAAACTGAAACGGTAACATACGGATTCGTTCAGACCGTTTGGCCAAACACTTTCCGAGTATGAGGGCGACCACTGCCATAATCAAAATGGAGGGGAGCAACGTTTTGATATGCATATCCGTCCAAAGTTCCATAACGACTCCTTTTTGCGTGTTATGTCGATTTGTGCCCTCATTATATATGTCACCGTGTCGAATTGCAACACATTCGATATAGTATTAAGAAATTATTAAACTTTCCCGCGAAAAAGCCTTGGTTTCTTGCAGATGAAAAGAGCCCCCGAGGGGGCTCTTGATATTATGTGATTGGTGGTGCCAATTACTAAGCTGGTATCTCCCCTGGTCTATTTGCTGTAGCGATCGGCACGTCGCCGTCTGTGCAGTGGACGACGGTGGCTTTTTCATTCCAATTGGATCCAAGTTCTATCTCTCCCCATTCTGCCATAGTACCTTGGAAAGTAATGCTCGTCAAACCGGTACAATACTCGAATGCGCTCGACCCAATACTTGTCACGCTGGCGGGGATAGTAATACTTGTCAAGCCTGTACAGCCAAAGAATGTTTCCCACTCAATGCTTGTCACGCTGTCGGGGATAGTAATACTTGTCAAGCTACTACAACCTCTGAATACCACTGACGAAATATATGTCACGCTGTCGGGGATCGTAATGCTTGTCAAGCCGGTACATCCATAGAATGCGAATTGTCCAATGCTTGTCACGCTGTCGGGGATTATAATGTTTGTCAAGCCGGTACAACCAGAGAATGCGCTGCTCCTAATTCTTGTAACGCCGTCCGGGATCGTAATACTTGTCAAGCCAGTACAACCAGAGAATGCTCTCTCTTCAATACTAGTTACGCCGTCGGGAATAACACTTGCCTTGCAACCCAAGATAAGCTCGTTGGAACCCTTGCGAATTACACAATTATTCTTAGCGTAAAAGGTGGAATTATTTGGGACGACCACAATACTTGTCAAACTGGAACAACCATAGAATGCGTTGGCCGCAATACTTGTCACGCTGTCGGGGATACTAATGCTTGTCAAGCTGGTACAACCAGAGAATGCGTTGGCCGCAATACTTGTCAAGCTGTCGGAGATACTAATGCTAGTCAAGCTGATACAACCAGAAAATGCACTCGTTCCAATGCTTGTCACGCTGTCAGGGATGGTAATGCTAGTCAATCCGCTACAACCGGAGAACGCGCTCTCTCCAATGCTTGTCACGCTGTCAGGGATCACGCTTTCCATGCATCCTAGGATAAGTTCATTAGAATTCCTTTTAATCAAACAATTACCCTTGCTGTAGAAAGTAGGATTATTTTCGCTAACCACGATACTCGTCAAGCCAGTACAACCAGAGAATGTGCTCGCTTTAATTTTCGTTACGCTGTCGGAAATTGTAATGCCTGTTAAACCGGTACAGCCATAGAATACGCCAGACTCAATACTTGTCACGCCATCCGGGATCGTAATACTTGTCAAGCCGGTGCAACCCGCGAATGCGCCATTTTTTATTTTCGTTACGCTGCCTGGAATTGTTATGCTTGTCAAACCGATACACCCTTCAAACACGTCACTCTCAATGCTTGTCACGCTGTCAGGAATAGTAATGCTCGTCAGGCCGGCACAACCAGTAAACGCGTATTCCCCAATGCTCGTCACACCGTCTGGAATATTTATGCTCGTCAGGCCGGCACAACCAGCAAATGCTTGTTCCCCAATGCTCGTCACACCGTTTGGAATGATTATGCTGGTCAAGCCGCTACAACCATAGAATGCTCCCCCACCAATTCTTGTCACACCGTCTGGAATGTTTATGCGGGTCAAGCCGCTACAACCATAGAATGCGCACCAACCAATCCTTGTCACGCTATCCGGAATCACGCTTGTCTTGCATCCCAGGATAAGTGTATTGGAATCTTTTTCGATCAGACAATTGTTTTCAGCGTAAAAGGTAGGATTATTTTGGCCAACTGCAATACTTGTCAAACCGGAGCACCCTTCAAATGCGGCATCCCCAATCCTTGTCACGCTGTCCGGAATAGTAATGCTCGTCAAGCCGGTACAACCAGAAAATGCTTGTTTCTGAATGCTCGTCACACTGTCAGGGATAGAAACGCTTTTCAAGTTAGTACAACCTTCGAAGGCTTTATTTCCTATATACGTAACCTTTTCTCCTTTGTACTCACTGGGGATGACAAGGTGCGAACGCTTATACGTACCAAGACCGACAACGGCATACGTTTCCTCATCTGAATTCCACTTATATTTCAGTTCACCGGGGTCGCCTTCTTCCTCTTCGTCTTCTGGCTCATTAGGGCCAGCATTATTCTCTCCATCTCCCGGTTCATTAGAGTCATCTTTATTCTCTCCATCTCCTGGTTTACTAGCCCCATCTTGAGTCCCGCACGCCACCGCAGTAAGCATCAGCGAAAGAGCCAAGAAAATGGCCAGCAAAATTTTCAGTGTTTTCATTTGTTCTACCTCCAAAAAATAAAAAGTGCGTAGCCTGAGCCACGCACTGAAAAACACGCGACTCGATTGCTGCGACATGATTTCTCTTACTCATTTACGACAAGTAGGCGAAAAAGAATACGTGTTTTTACCAAAATAAAAACACCTACCAATAGCGTAAATGCGTGTATGTAATTGTGTCGCACCCCCATTATATCACTTCCCTTTTCACTTGTAAAGAAAATTTCCGATTTTTATTACAAAAAAATTCTTTTTCTATGCCCTTGATTACAATGTAAAAATATTTCATGTTTTTTACAATTTTCTCTTGCAAAATAAAAAAAATATGATATAATGATCAAAGTGGCTATGATGAAGTTGCCTTATCTTACCCCCTGCTCAACAGAGAGTCCGACGTGGCTGGAAGCGGACGTGCAGCAAGATGTGGGCGTTTCCCTTCGGAGCTTGTTTCGTGAAGCGGCGGTACGGTCGTGTCAGCGGAACACGGTACGCCCCGTTATCGGCAAGCGAAGTGTTGGCTTTGTTATCTGTTTTTGCGGTACAAGGCCGAAATTTGGGTGGTACCGCGGCGTGCTTTGGCATCTCGTCCCAGTTGTGTGGACGGGGTGTTATTTTTTTGCGCCGTCACAATCAAACCGTCAAGCAAATAGGGGCCAACGATCCCCGACAAAACAATACAAGAAAGGAACATTTCCATGAGAGAAACACTTGCAAGTATCAAAGCGCAAGCGCTGGAACAGATTGCCGCCGAAGGCGCTGATTTGGACGCGCTTCGCATCAAGTATCTCGGTAAGAAGGGTGAGTTGACCGCCGTTTTGCGCGGTATGGGTGCGCTGTCTGCCGAGGAGCGTCCCATCATCGGTCAATTGGCCAATGAGGTTCGTGCCATCATTGAAGAGGCTATGACCGCCAAGGCCGCTGAGCAAAAGGAAAAGGAGCTGGAGGCGCGTCTGATCGCAGAAAAGCTGGACGTTACAATGCCCGGCGCGGCTCCCAACGTTGGCCATGTGCATCCTTTGACGCTGGTTCAGCGCGATCTGGAGGACATTTTCATCGGTATGGGTTATGCCATCGCCGAGGGTCCCGAAGTAGAGTACGATTACTACAACTTTCAGGCGCTCAACATTCCGGAAAATCACCCTGCCCGTGACACGCAGGACACCTTCTACATCACAGACAACATTCTGCTCCGCTCCCAGACCTCGCCTGTTCAGGCGCGCGTCATGGAGGTTCAGCAGCCCCCCATCCGCATCATTTCCCCCGGCCGCGTTTACCGCTCCGATGCGATGGACAGCACCCACTCGCCTCTGTTCCACCAGTTGGAGGGTTTGGTTGTTGACAAGGGCATTACGATGGCTGATCTGCGTGCGACGCTGTCCACCTTTGCACAGGCCATGTTTGGTGAAGAAACCAAGATTCGTTTCCGTCCTCACCACTTCCCCTTCACCGAGCCCTCGGCGGAGGTTGACGTTTCTTGCTTCGCTTGCGGCGGCAAGGGTTGCCGTTTGTGCAAGGGTGAGGGTTGGATCGAAATTCTCGGTGCGGGTATGGTTCACCCCAACGTACTGCGCAACTGCGGTATTGACCCCGAGGTTTACAGCGGATTTGCGTTCGGCCTTGGTGTTGAGCGTATCGCTATGCTGAAGTACCACATCGACGACATCCGTCTGCTCTACGAAAACGACGTTCGTTTCCTTAAGCAGTTCTGATCGGAAAGGAGTGTTAAAGTTATGAATCTTTCTATGAATTGGCTGTCCGATTTCGTTGACGTCAAGGACGTTGACATCAAGGCCTTTTGCGACCGCATGACCGACACGGGTTCCAAGGTCGAGGGCTATGAAATTTTGGGCAAGGATATTGAGAATATTATTGTTTCCCGCGTGGTCAAGATGGAAAAGCATCCCGACTCCGATCACTTGTGGATTTGTCAGGTTGACATTGGCGCTGACGAGCTTTCTCAGATCGTTACGGGCGCACAAAATGTATTTGAGGGCGCAATCGTTCCCGCCGCCGTTCCCGTGGCCAAGCTGCCCGGTGACGTTACCATCAAGGCGGGAAAATTGCGCGGCGTTCCTTCCAACGGTATGCTGTGCTCCTTTGGCGAATTGGGTCTTGACGCTCACGACTGCCCCGGTGAATTTGCCGATGGCATTTGGATCCTCGGCGAACAGTACGCCGACAAGATCGGATGCGATATCCGTGATGTGATGATGCTGAATGACGCTGTGGTAGAATTCGAAATCACCTCCAACCGTCCCGACTGTCTGTCCGTCATCGGTTTGGCGCGCGAGGCCGCTGTTTCGTTCGACCGCACCTTCTCCCTTCCCACACCCGCTGTGAAAGGCTGTGGTGACTCCGATACGGTGAACAATCATCTGTCTGTCAAGATCGATTGTCCTGATCTTTGCTCCCGCTATACCGCTCGCGTTGTTAAGAACGTGCGCATTGCTCCTTCCCCCATGTGGCTGCGTCGCCGACTGCGCGCTGCCGGCGTACGTCCGATCAATAACATCGTAGATATCACCAACTACGTCATGTTGGAATACGGTCATCCCATGCACGCCTTTGATGCTGCTTGTTTGGATGGCTCCGCCATTACGGTTCGCTGTGCCACCGAGGGCGAGCAGTTCCGCTCGCTGGATGATCAGGATCACACGCTCGATACTTCTATGATGGTCATCGCTGACGACAAAAAGGCTGTGGCACTCGCAGGTGTCATGGGCGGTGCCAACAGCGAGATCACAGAAAATACTACTAAGGTTGTATTTGAAAGTGCTTGCTTTGACGGTGCTTCCGTCCGCGTGACCGCCAAGAAGAACGGTATGCGCACCGAGTCCTCCTCTCGTTTTGAAAAGGGCTTGGATCCCGAAAATGCCATGAACGCACTCCAGCGCGCTTGCGAGCTGGTTGAGTTGCTTGGCGCAGGTGATGTCATCGACGGCATCATTGATGTTTATCCCGGCAAGAAAGAGCCCGTTGTTCTGCCCCTTGAGGTCGAACGCATCAATAAATTCCTGGGCGTTGATCTGTCCGCTGATTATATGAGGGACATTCTGACCAAGCTGGAGTGCAAAGTTGACGGTGAGAAGGTTATCGTTCCTTCGTTCCGTTCCGACTTGACTTGCATGAACGACTTGGCTGAGGAGATCATCCGTATCTACGGCTACAACGAAATTCCCACCGGTACCATGTGTGCTGAGGCTACTCGCGGCGGCCGTACCGAAAAACAGGCATTTGAAGTATCGCTCGAGCATGCAATGTACGGTATGGGCTTCTCGCAGATCCACACCTTCTCCTTTATCAGCCCTAAGTACTACGACAAGATCCGTATGCCCGAGGACAGTGCACTGCGCAAGTCGGTTGTCATCCGCAACCCTCTGGGCGAGGATACCTCGGTCATGAGGACGACCGCTGTTCCCTCTATGCTGGAGGTTTTGGCCCGCAATAATAACTTCTCCAACGAGAATGTTTGTCTGTTCGAGGTCGCAAGCGTTTACCATCCGAACGAGGACAGCGAGCAGCTGCCTGAGGAAAAGAAGGTATTGACCATTGGCGCTTACGGCAAGATCCACTTCTTTGCCGTCAAGGGTGTGGTTGAAAACGTACTGGCGCTGGCCGGTATCACCAAGGCAACCTACGTCTCCTACAGCGAGGATGCAACCTATCATCCCGGCCGTTGTGCCAAGGTGATCGCCGCTGACGGAACCGAGCTGGGTATCTTCGGTCAGCTTCATCCTCTGACCGCCGCCAACTACGGCATTGACGTACCCACCTTTGTAGCCGCTTTGGATTTCGACGCCATCTTCGATCACCGCGCAGGAACGGTTGAGTACAAGCCGTTGCCCAAGTTCCCTGCGACCACCCGCGACTTCTCCTTCGTTGTTGACGAAGCAGTCGAGGTCGGTACGCTGATTTCGACCATGAGCCGCGCCGGCGGAAAGCTGGTCGAGGACGTTGCCCTGTTCGACATCTTTCGCGGTCCTCAGATCGGCGAAGGTAAGAAGTCGGTATCTCTGCGTGTGTCTCTGCGCGCTGCTGACCGCACACTGACCGTCGAGGAAGCCGACAAGGTTTCGAACAAGATCCTTGGTGCAATGGAGCATCAGCTGGGTATTACCATCAGACAGTAAAAGATAATAAATCTCAAAGGGGGAACTTCCAAAAAGGAGTTCCCTCTTGACTTTTTTGTGCAACCGTATTATACTGTTGTTATCTGGAAAACAGGAGGATCTAAGGATGAAAACACGTTATTTTTTCAAGTTTCTCTGTCTGACTCTTTCGCTCTTATTTGTACTTCCGTTGGCGGCGAGCTGTGCTGACAAGCAACCCACACCCGAACCAACACCGGATCAGCCACCAGAAGAAAGCCCGGACGATCCCACTCAGGAAGAAAATCCTAAGGATGAAGACCCGGAGGATACCGAGCCGGAATTTCACGTTGGATTTGAAGACATTGATTTTTCCGACCTTTCCAACTTCAAGGAAGCACCGGATGCCGACAGCGGTAAGAATGGTGAAATATACGTTGTCAAGCAAGCGGTTTTTCAAAAAGCAACTTCTAATGTAGTCCTCAACTATGACATGATGAAGTTTACCGTCAGCCTGCAGGGTCTGCTCAATCGAGAAAAGCCCGTGTTGTATGTGGATGACGGTGATTCTATGAACTGGTTTCGTTTTCTCCGCGCCACCACTGACGGTCTGCTCTATGGGAAAAAGCAACTGAACATCGCCAGCTTCGATATGATTTTGGAAACATTTGCAGATCAAATCGCACAGCGCGGCATTGTGGTATGGGATCCAACCGCCCCCTTCACCTCTAACATTGCCACCACGGTTTGCGGCGTGGAGGGTTATCTGCCCGTCATGTACAGCGAAGACAGCGCATCTATGTATCAAATTCTTCTATCGAAATTTGGTTCTGATATTGTCAAGATGGATCTGCGCGGAAAATTCACCGGTACCAAAGGAGAAACCATTTGGGACACCGATGTGATTTCCAGCGGATCGGCCAAGTGTGATGCTTATCTTTGGGCTTTGGAAAAATATCTGAAGACCAATCGTTGCAATCAGGGCACGATAGCCTACATGACCGATTTTTATCCCTTGAGCGAAAACGGCGCGGGCAGATATCTTGACAACTCCCCTTATGAGACGTATCTTCCCAGCCAAGATTATATCGTAGCCAATGCGATCTTTGTGTTTGACCTTTCTATCTTTTCAGATGAACCGGCGACAGACGATCCGACCCAACCTTCGGGCTTGGATTATCGAACGCTCAAAAAAATTCTCCAGTGTCAATATGATCGCAACGACGGCGCGTTTTCCAAGTGCATCGGATTCCCGCCCTTCCCTTACAAATACACCATCAATCAGGGAGGAAAATACGATGAAGTCATGGCCGAATGGACGACCGTTGAAGTCATGACCTGCTACAACATCGCGGTGGAAGCCGATTGCCCCGGTCCTTCCTCGCTGTATAACACCTCTGTCTATTCGAAGTATCAGCAACAGCTCAATTACTCGCAAGCCGACAAGCGCCAAAACGCGCTGGACAATCTGCCGGAATATGATGAAAACACCTATTACATCTATATTTATGGCGGCGACTACGATGCCGCTTCCTGGACGTACCACATTGCAGCAAACGGAACCTGGCAAGATTCCAGCCGCGGTGAAATTCCGCTTTCCTGGGCGTTCAATCCCAATTTGATGGAGCGCGTTCCCATGCTGTGGGACGTCTTCTACGCGACCGCCACAGAAAACGACTACTTTATTGCAGGAGACAGCGGTGCCGGTTACATCAATCCGATGCTACTGAGAGAGTATTGGCGGAAGCATTCCAACTTGCCCTCCGGTGTTGACGCTTGGGTGGAATGGTGTGAATATTGGTATGAGCGAGCAGACCTCACCATCACAGGTATGCTTTTGGACGGCAATAATCCTTATGCCAACTATGAGATTATGAGCGCGTATCTTTCCTTCTCCTATGACGGCCTGGGTATTTGGAACTGGCCGGACAATGATTCGGGCATCAAAGAAATCAGTGGCACGGGCATCAGCGGCATGGCGCAGGATTGGGGCTTTACCCGATACAATACGCCAGAAGAAGCCGCTCAATCCATCGTGGACGCCATCAGTTCCGGTCGAAAATTGAATTTTTATCCCATTAAAACCAACATCATCTATCCTTCTCTGGCTTGCGAAGCCGTCGAGCTGGCACAGCAGATGCTGGATGCGGAAGGTCAGGGACGTGTGATCAAGGTCGTAGACCCCTACACGTTTTTCGCCATGATCGCCCGCGAATTGGATAAGTAATTTTTGAAAGATATCTTATGGGGAAACTTCTTGAAAGAAGTTTCCCCCTTGTCATTGCAAAAAACCACGGTTCACTCCAATGTGTAGAGTGAACCGTGGTTTTGCTATTCATCCGCTCGGCAAATTTGAAATAAATTTGATTGTGCATCACAAGACTTTTGTAAGCAGATATTTCTGATATCCGCTTGGGATATCGGGAAGAATGCCCACAACTTCATATCCGTGCTTTTTATAAAATTCAGGAGCTTGCCAACTCATCGTATCAAGATGAACATGGTGGCATCCTCTGCAGATAGCTTCCTTTTCGGCTGCAAGCAAAAGTTTGGAGCCAATCCCTTTATGGCGATGATTTTCATGTACCCATAGAATATCCACATACATCCAGCCCCAATATGTACCACCGATAATACCACCAATGGTATTGCCATTCTCGTCATACTCTACAATATTTAATGGTGTATGATTGTCCTCGCCAACACTATCATTGTTGAATTGTTTGAGCGCTTCTCGTATATACTTGACTTCGTTTTCATCAGGAGAGATATTCATACAATCACCTCGTCAAATCCAAGTTTATCAATTTGATAACCGTCCGAGGTCAGTATACCATACCATTCCCGAAAAGTAAATAGGTCGGAGAGGTTGTAGAACACTTTTGATCTGCGATCAATTCAAAAAATATTCCAAAATCCCCTTGCCCTTTTGATCTTTTTGTGGTATGATGATACTGTATTTTTATTTTTATCGACTTTCGGAAAATAAGGAGGACATCATGCTTCAGAATCACATGTGGTACTGCTATCATGGCGCGATTGATACCGAATTGCGTCAATGCCGCGACGAGGGACGCGACGTGTCTGCCTTGGAGGAAAAGGCGGCTGCGATCGATATCGTAGCACCCGTTACAGAGGAGGAATACGACAAGGTCATGGCCTTGGTGGACGAGCTGGAGGCCCTTCCCCTGCCTGAGCATCCTGAGTTCATCGAGCCCGACACGCTCGACGAGATTCATGCCTGTTCCGTTCCCTGCCGCGAGGCAATGCCTTATGACAAGGAGGCGTTGGTCGATCGCATCCACGGCGCGTGGATTGGTCGAATCACGGGCTGTCTTCTCGGCAAGCCGGTAGAAAACCGCTCACGCGAATACATCCGAAAAATCGCAGAAGCAGACGGAAACTACCCCATCACCCGCTATCTGCGCGGTCAGGTGGATAACCCGAATAACGATCCGTTTTTTGACGATCCTAATTTCAAATTCAATTGCTTTGCAGAAAAGCTCTGCGGCTGCTCCCCCTCGGACGACGACACCAACTATACCACGCTTGCGCTGACCGTGGTCGAGCAATACGGCCGTGACTTTACCTCCAACGACATCGTTGAGGCATGGCTGCGCAACTTCCCTGCCTGGGTGCTTTGCACCGCTGAGCAGGCTGCTTTTCGCAACTTCTTAAATCATATTTTGCCTCCGCGCTCCGGCTTTGTTCGCAATCCTTACCGCGAGTGGATCGGCGCTCAAATCCGCGGAGATCTGTTTGGTTATATCAACCCCGGCGATCCTTGTGCCGCCGCTGATATGGCTTGGCGCGATGCTTGTTGTACCCACACTCGCAACGGTATCTACGGAGAGATGTTCATCGCAGCTATGATCGCCGAGGCGGCTGTGTCAAACGACATCCGACACATCATCAAGACCGGTCTTGACCGCATCCCGCAGAAGAGCCGTTTAAAGCGCGACGTTGACCGTGTGTTTGCAATGTACGACGAGGGACTTGAATTCATGGACGCCATCGATCGCATCCACGAGCAATATCCCCAGCATGATCTGCACAACGCCGTTCACACCATTCCCAACGCCATGATCGTTGCCGCCTCGCTCTTGTGGGGAGACGGCGACTACACAAAAACGCTGGGTTACTCCGTCATGGCTGCCATGGACACCGATTGCAACGGCGCAACGGTTGGTTCCATCGTCGGCATGATGACCGGTGCCCGTGCCATTCCAACACATTTTACAGCGCCCATTTGCGATACGCTATGCACGGACATCGCAGGAAATGCCCGCGTATCCATATCGGATATGGCAACGCGTACGCTTCGTTTGATCCGCTGAGATGACCACCACTATGAAAGGAAACAGAGGCTTATCATGAATCACATTGGTTTTGACAACGACAAATACCTCAGCACCCAATCCGAAAAAATCCGCGAAAGAATCGCCAGATTCGGCGGAAAGCTATATTTGGAATTCGGCGGAAAGCTGTTTGATGACTTCCACGCGTCGCGTGTACTTCCCGGCTTCGCCCCCGACTCCAAGATTCGTATGCTGCTCCAGCTCAAGGAGCAAGCGGAAATGGTCATCGTCATCAACGCATCGGATATTGAAAAGAACAAGGTACGCGGCGATTCCGGCATCACCTATGATTTGGAGGTTTTCCGTCTGATCGATGCGTTTGTCGGCTTTGGTTTGTATGTCGGCAGTGTCGTTCTGACACGTTTCCAATCTCAGCCCAGCGCCGTCGTTTTTGAGAAAAAGCTGACCGATCGCGGCATTAAGGTTTATCACCATTATGAAATCCCCGGCTATCCCAACGATATTTCCTTTATCGTCAGCGACAATGGTTACGGTCAGAACGACTATATTGAAACAACCAAGGAATTGGTCGTAGTCACTGCTCCCGGTCCCGGTAGCGGGAAAATGGCGGTTTGCCTCTCCAACATTTATCATGATTACAAGCGCGGTGTCCGCGCAGGATATGCAAAATTTGAGACATTCCCCGTATGGAATCTGCCTCTTGATCATCCCGTCAATATTGCTTACGAGGCGGCCACGGCCGATCTTAACGACATGAATATGATCGATCCCTTCCACCTCAAAGCCTATGGCGAAACCACGGTAAACTATAACCGTGACGTAGAGATTTATCCCGTGCTTCGCGCCATGTTCGATCACATCATGGGTAAATGTCCCTATCTGTCGCCCACCGACATGGGCGTCAACATGATCAAAACCTGCATTTTTGACGATGACGCCGTTCGACGCGCCGCCGAGGGCGAGATCATTCGCCGCTATTTTGCCGCGCTCTGCAACCGCCGTCGCGACATGGGTAGTGACACCGAGGTTCAAAAATTAGAAATGCTGATGCAACAGCTGGATATCAAGGTACAGGATCGCGCCTGCGTCTTCCCTGCTCGTGAACGCGCCGCCATCACCGGAAGTCCCGTTGTCGCTATTGAATTGAATGACGGAACGATTGTTACGGGCAAAACCACTCCCTTGCTCGGCGCATCGGCAGCTTGCCTGCTCAATGCGGTCAAAAAGCTGGCGGGGGTTCCTAAGGAAGCCAAGCTCATTTCTCCCGAAATCCTTGAGCCGGTACAAGCCCTCAAGCTCAATCATTTAGGCAATCACAATCCAAGACTTCATACCAACGAGATTTTGATTGCTCTTTCTATCTGCGCAACCAGCAATGAAAATGCCGCGCGTTGCATGGAAAAGCTATCCGAGCTCCGCGGTTGCGAGGTTCACTCCTCGGTACTGCTTGCGGCCGTTGACGAAAACGTTTTCCGACGCTTGGGATGTAATCTAACCTGCGAGCCAATTTATCAGACCAAGAAATTGTATCACGGAAATTAAATAGCATAGGATTTTCAATTTTTTTGGAAATCCTGTTGCTTTTTATCGAGGCATTTCGTATATCAGTATGTACCCTTACCATGAAATTCAAGGAGAATCGAACAAATGAAACAAACACTTGCCACGGTCTTGATAATCCTCCTGCTTTTGACTACGTTGCTCGCTTGCAACAAAACTCCGCCGGTGGATGATTCGACATTGGATGATGCATCAAATTCTTCCACTACTACATGTGGGAAAAGCATTTGGGACGGAAGTATTGCGGATAGCTTTCAAAAAGGCGACGGCAGCGAATCTTCACCTTACGAAATAACCAACGCATCACAGTTTGCATTGCTTGCAAAGCAAGTAAACGAAGGAAATCAGTATGAGGGGAAGTATTTCTCGCTTTTGTGCGACGTTGACCTAAACAACCTCGATTGGACTCCGATCGGGAACGGTATCCATTCTTTCATGGGACATTTTGACGGTAACGGGCACATGATTAAAAATTTGAGTATTTCTCAAAGCATACATTACACTTATGAATATCCAACGGGGAAAAAAGCAGCCTATTGTGATTCGGGATTATTTGCCACCGTACAGGATGCCACCATTCGAAATATAGTGATCGACGGTGCGACGATTAAAATTTCCGATACCAAGAGCGGGGACACACACAGAGTTGGCGTTTTGTGTGGCACTGTGAGAACTTATCAAAGTACCTCTATCATCTCGAACATTGATATAAAAAACGCAACGGTTACAACGGACTTTCCCACAAATCAAAGTCCTCTGTCATTGAGTATTGGCGGTGCAATTGGTCATATCTATGCCTATAATGACACGGTCACCACAATCTCTCTTGTTGACGCCAATTTAGATCTTTCGTTGGAAAATGGATACGGCTCGAGCAATTATATGGGAACGATTTTGGGTTCTGTAAATTTTCATGATAGTACATTCAACATGGAAAATTGCGCTGCTTATCAAATACTATCTGTAAGTTCTGAACAATATTATTACACTTTCACCAACGATTTTTGCGGAGCAATTGGAAACGCGCAAGCTTCTGCCAAACCGTTTACTGTTAAAAATGTTTTTTCAAAATCCACAATACACAAGCCCATGCTGGAAACCGCAATGTCTGTACCTTCTGCAATCATTTCTCAGGCTATCATAGGAGAAGCATATTATTTTGCTCTTAAGGATGACCCAAATGCGATAGGCTACAAGTTTGAAAACGTATTTGGTTGCGTAGAACATGTGGATACGGAAACGGGAGAGAAAAAGATTTACACTGATTTGTATATTCTCCCCGAAGGACCTGCTTTTTCACAAATAAACTGCCAAGGTTGTGATGTATTGCCAACCAATCATGGATTTGATGAAAGCGTTTGGAACTTTGAGGATTTGCATCACCCAAAATTAAAATGATTTTAAGGTGCTGTCATATCGGATACAATCTTTTTTCGTGTTAAATACAACACCATGAGAGGTAATGAACGATGAAGAAAATATTTGCTCTGTTTTTAGCACTTTTTCTGTTCACAACAACTTTTCCAGGGTGCGCTGAGGACACCCCTGAACTAAAAGATCCAAATAATGAGGAAAATCAACCTCCCGTGCAGGATAATGCCAACCCTGCATCGGATTTTGAATATAAAGAAAATGAAGGTGGCGGAATCACTATCTCGAAGTACATTGGAACCGATGCAGATGTGATTATTCCCGCACAGATCGACGGTAAAGACGTGACTGAGATAGGCACAAGCGCATTTTATTGGAATGAAGATGTTGTTTCTGTGATTATGCCTGATTCGGTCCTGACCATCCTACACGATGCCTTCCGTCAGTGCTCCTCCCTGCATACGGTCGTCTTATCCGATAAAATAACATCCATTAAAGGCGGAGCATTTAAGGAATGCACAAGCTTAAAGGTTATCTCTCTGCCTGACACCCTGACAGAAATAGGCATGTCTGCCTTTGAAAAATGTGCCTCTCTAAAGCAAATCAAAATTCCAATATCTGTGCGCAAAATTGGCGACATGGCTTTTGAAAGTTCCGGACTAGAAATAATAGAGTTTTCTGAAGGAATTGAGATTATTGACGGAAATGCTGCTTTTGCTCACACCAAAATCAAACAACTTGTACTCCCTTCTAGCCTCAAAGAGATTGGAACACAAACGTTTGCAGGGTGCTCAAGTTTAGAAAGCGTTACACTAAACGAAGGCCTCGCTACTATTGGGTACAAAGCCTTTGCATCCAATCCGAAATTAGAGGAAATTCTGATTCCCAAAACGGTAACTCATGTCACCGAAATGTCTTTTACAGGATGTAGTGCATTGCGCAAAGTTTTCTTTGATGGCAACGCGCCCAATACATTTGAATATTCAGATTCCATCTTAGGTACCCATGATGCTTATAATGTTTCCTTTACCATTTATTATCACCCAAGTGCCAAGGGCTTTACCTCGCCCGAATGGTACGGATATCCAACCGCTATTTGGTAAAAATCAAATACCGCATATCGTCCGCGGTGCAGATTCTATTTGCGCCGCGGATATTTTATTTTTTGAGAAACGTTTACCAAGCACTTGAAAACGCGGGAAACAAAAATAAAATGCTTTCTTTTTTTGATTTTCCCCTTTTCAAGCGTTCAAAATTGTGATATAATACACTTGGATAATTATTTTCAGGAGTATTTCTTATTATGATTCAAGAAAAAATCGATCGCATCAATGTCTTAGCCAGAAAAGCGAAAACAGAAGAAGGTCTGACCGAAGCAGAAAAGGCGGAGCAAGCGGCGTTGCGCGCGGAATACATCGCAGAATTTCGAGCATCGTTTGCCAACCAACTGGATCACACCGTCATTCAACGTCCCGACGGCACAAAAGAAAAACTCAAAAAGAGTGACGACTGAGGGTAGCAATCATGTCCTTCGATTTTCCCTATCAACAAATCACGACAAGCGTGGAGGAGACCGAGACGTTGGGTGCTACGCTGGCGCAGGCGCTTCTTGCGGATCCTACGCTTCCTCGCTACATCGCCTTGCGCGGAGATCTCGGCGTCGGAAAAACCGCGTTTACGCGTGGATTTACAAGTGCAATTGCACCGCAAGCGTTGGTTCGCTCCCCCACGTTTGCTCTTGTCAACGAATATCATCCGCCCCGCGCCACCCGTCTTCCCTCCGTTTTTCATTTCGATATGTACCGCATCACATCGGAGGACGATTTGTATTCGATCGGCTACGATGACTATCTTGATCGTGGGATTTGCCTTGTCGAATGGAGTGAAAACATCCCTTATGCCCTGCCTGAGGACTATCTGCGCTTGACCATCGAAAAGTGCGGCGCGGATGTTCCCGATCATCGCCAAATTACCATCACCCGTGTTACGGGCGACAAGTAAGGAGCTTTTATGTACATTCTTTCTCTGGACAGCACTGCCATTGCCGCAACCGTGGCGTTATGTGACGATGAAAAGCTGCTATCGCTGACTACCGTTGAAAATGGAAACACCCACAGCCAAACCCTGCTTCCCATGGTGGAAGAAACTCTGGCTCGGTTTGAACTTTGCCCCGCGAATATCGCATTGTTTGCTTGCTCGGCAGGCCCCGGCTCTTTTACCGGCGTGCGCATTGGCGTCTCGACCATCAAAGGATTGGCTTTCGGCACCAACATTCCCTGTATTGGCACCTCCACGCTAGAGGCGTTGGCTCAAAATCTTGTTGGCTTCGATGGCATTCTCTGCCCCGTGATGAATGCCCGTCGCAACCAGGTGTACAACGCGTTGTTTCGATGCAAGGACGGTATTATCACCAGATTGTGCGAGGATCGCGCCATTGCGCTCGAAGCATTGGACGAAGAGCTTGCGGCCATGAACATCGGCCCCATCTACCTTGCGGGTGACGGATACGATCTTGCTCTGTCACAGTTAACCGCCTGTGCTGACCGCATTCGTCAAACGCCCGTGCTTTTGCGGATTCAGAATGCGTATTCCGTCGCTCAGGTTGCCCTTCATCATTTCAAGCAAGGATGCCAAGTAACGGACGGCGAACTGGTCCCTGTTTATTTGCGCCTATCCCAAGCAGAACGCGAGCGCTTAGAGCGCTTGGAGAAAGAACAAGCAAATTCTAACCACCAATCATAATCATTGAAAGAAGGTAAGCATTATGGCAAACAAGACCATCATATTGGCCTGCGATCACGCGGCACTTGATTTGAAGAAAAAGGTCATCTCTCATCTGGAAGGATTGGGTTATGCCACCATCGACGTCGGCACCCATACCACCGATTCTTGCGCGTATCCTGAATATGCAAGCGCGGCTTGCCAAAAGATTCAGGCGGGCGAGGCTCAGTTGGGTATTCTGATCTGCGGCACCGGCATCGGTATGGGAATGGCTGCAAACAAGCATCGCGGCATTCGCGCCGCCATTTGTTCTGACACCTTTAGCGCGTCGGCCACACGTCTGCACAACGATGCCAACGTTCTCTGCTTTGGCGCGCGTGTTGTAGGCGAAGGGCTCGCTCTGCAGCTGGTGGATGCTTTTATCGGCACGGAGTATGAAGGCGGTAGACATCAGTCTCGCGTTGATATGCTCACCGCGATTGAAGACCGCGAGGCTCTCCGATAACATACATCCCCCGAACGATATGCCGAAAGGAGTGTTCTCATGGCAAACAAAGCGCACAAAATAGCGGATCTTTTGCGGCGAATGGCAGGTAAGCCTCCCGCCCATCGCCATACTACCGCCATCATCGCGGCGGCAGGATCATCCACCCGCATGGGTTCGGAGTCGTCCAAGGTGCTTTTGGACATCGACGGTATGCCGATCCTTGCACGCACACTGTTGGCGTATCAAGCAGCCGGCAACATCGATGAGATCGTTCTCGTTGCCCGCCGCGAAGATTTTGATACCTTTATTGCTTTGGCAAAAAAACACCACATCACCAAGCTCAAGCGAGTCACACTCGGGGGCGACGATCGGCAAACCTCTGTGCTGCACGGGTTTGAGGTCGTCTCAGACAAGACCGAATTTGTCGCCATTGCGGACGCAGCGCGCTGTCTGACAACGCCGGAACAGATTGATATGGTATGTCGTACCGCTTACCGAACGCAAGCCGCTTCAGCGGCCACGCCTGCAACGGATACGGTCAAGCTCGTCGATGCCAAGGGATATACCAAAAAGAATTCTCCCAACCGCAATGAGGTATGGCTTGCTCAAACGCCGCAGGTTTTTTCGCTCCCGTTATATCGAGCCGCCGCCTATCACGCCAAAGAAAAAGGCATGACCGCCACGGACGACAATGCGTTGGCGGAGGCCATCGGGCGCCGTGTCAAATTGATTGACTGCGGCAAGGAAAACATCAAAATTACAACCCCTGATGATCTCTATGTTGCAAAAGCAATTCTTGAGCGTCGTTTTGATCAGCAAATAAACACCAAGGAAGGTAACAACTCATGATTCCTTTTCGAATTGGACACGGCTATGACGTGCACCGCTTAACCAAAGGACGCGCTCTCATTCTCGGCGGCGTTCAAATTCCGTTTGAAAAAGGACTTCTCGGCCATTCGGATGCCGATGTTCTGACACACGCCATCATGGACGCATTATTGGGAGCTGCAGGAATCGGTGACATTGGCACCCTGTTCCCTGATACAGATCCCACCTACACGGATGCTGACAGCCTACATTTGGCCGCTCATGTTGCACTGCGCCTGAGCGAGGAAGGCTATGATATCGGCAACGTTGATGCGACGCTGATTGCTCAACGCCCTAAAATCAGTCCCTACATTGCGCAAATGAAAACGAATTTGGCCAACGCTTTGGGTATTCCTGAAGGAAAAATCAATATCAAAGCCACCACGGAAGAAGAACTTGGATTTACCGGCAACGGACAAGGTATGGCGGCGCACGCTGTGTGTCTGATCTCTCACCACTCTATCGTGCAATAAAAAAGGACGTCCGGACTTTTGTCCATGACGTCCCGCACCCTACGGTTTTTGGATTGTGTGCTTATGCCTGTCATCACATCCCTTGTTTTTGCATCCAATCACGCCGCAGGGATTGAATTTTTTGCAGAGCATCTGCCCCTGCAATCTTAGTATATGCACGATATGTTGCATTGTCCCAAAATTCGACATTTTATTTTCCGGACGAAAAAGAAAGGATCCTTATGGTACATATTTCTCCTTCCATCCTTGCCGCTGATTTTGCTCATTTAAGTGACGACGTTGCCCGTGTGGAACGCGGAGGAGCGGACTGGCTCCATTTAGACGTCATGGACGGTGCTTTCGTTCCCAACATCAGCTTTGGCGCTCCCGTAATTGCGGCATTGCGCCCTCATTCCAAATTGTTTTTCGATGTGCATTTGATGATTTGCGATCCGGGCCGTTATTTGAACGACTTTTTGAAGGCCGGTGCCGATCTGATTACCGTACACGCTGAGAGCGCCGACAACATTCCCGAATGTCTCAAGGAAATTCGCGCCGCAGGCTGTCGCGCAGGTCTTGCTATCAGCCCCGACACCCCGGTGGAGAGCATTTTCCCGCTTCTTCCCCTGTGCGATCTGGTTTTGGTCATGACGGTTTATCCCGGTTTCGGTGGGCAATCGTTCATGGAAAACATGATGCCCAAGGTTGCCCTACTCCGCCGTGAGATCGACCGATTGGGGCTTGAGATCGACCTTGAAGTCGATGGCGGTGTTGGCCCCAAGACTGCTGAAGTGTGCGCTCAGCACGGCGCGAACGTGCTGGTTGCCGGATCTGCCATTTTCCGTGCCAAGGATGCGGCTGAAGTGATCAACTGCATCAAAAACATTGCAAACCCGTATTTTGAATAACATGGCCGCCCCATCGAACGACTCGACGGGGCGGTTTCCTATATAGACAGAACAGGCGCGAAACTCGCGCCTGTTCTGATATCTTTTAATAGAAATAATCCAAATGCTGCTTGACGTAGCGAAGCATTCTACCACGTAGGTATTTGCTGTTTCCCTTGAGAAAATCACGCAAATTCTCGCCTTCTTCGCCTTCGCCTTTGTAAAGCTCAACAATCGCCTGCGCCATATCGGCGTCACCGCCCTGCTTGAGCGCACGGGTCAACAGACGAATGGTCGTAACTTCGGCAAATTCCAAGAGTCCCCACTGGACGTCATCGTCACGCTCGGTCAGGTCGTACAGCATTTTGTAAGCGACCAAGGGACGGTACACATCCTCACGGCCAAAGGAGCCATCGTTCTTGGCAAGAACACCACCTTGCCACAATTCTTCGTCCGAATCGGAAATGAGCGACAAATAGAAATCCATTCTGTCGTTGACGGTTGAAAACGTCAGGTGCTCCACAGCGATATTTCTGCGCTGTGTTTGATCGTACAAAAAGAAGTTCGGCTCGCTCCCGCGAGACAGATAAAAATAGAACAGCGAAAGCCCTGTCAAGGCCAACAACAGCACACCCGCTATGCGAAGCAACACTTTTTGATACGATGCTGTCATGCTCGGCGCGCTTATGAAAACGATGATCGCCGCCACCAGCGACAAAAACGAAATCACCAGCATGGCAACAGAAACTAATTGCTGTTTATTTTTAGATTGAATTGGCTGTGACATAGTTACCCTCCTTGATATGATTCTATGTAATAATACGGATATTCTATCTTTGTTGTATCACAGTATACCATACTCCGGATAAAATTTCAAGACCTATCGCTTCATTTTATTTGCGCGCATCAAAAAAAGTATATCTCTTCCTTGCAAATTACCATATTTTTTGGACTATCATTTTTCCTCTGATTGTACTATAATGTTAATAACCAACGACCAAGGCCCCGTCGCCTGTTGCAAGGAGGAACGCGAATGGATCTCATCAAGATCAACGAAAATAAACTTAAAATTATGCTAACGCCCTCGGATATGCAGAGTTACGCCATTTCCGCAGAAGAGCTGGATGCCGAAAATATCGAAACGCGTGCTGCTTTCCGCACGATTATGAAGGAGGCACGCAGCCGTACCGGTTTTGATTCGGATGGCAATCGCATCTATGTCCAACTGTATCCGTCCAAAGAAGGCGGGTGTGAGCTGTTTGTTACCAAACTTGGGTTGTCGGAACAGCGCGACCAAAAAGAACGCCACGCTATTGCATCTTCAAAATCAACGCCAAGCCAATCCAATATAGCCGTTTTTGTCTTTGACTCTTTGAAGGACGTCATACGCGTTTGCCAACACTTGCGATCTCGCTTTTTGTATGGCGAAAGCAGTGTATGGCGCGATGAATTGGGACGATATTATCTGCGATTGCGAAACCGAAAGGGGACATATCCCTGCTTAAATCCTGTGACTTTTGCCTTTGTACACGAATACGCCGAGTCCAAAGAGGCCAATGCCACGCTTCTCTACATAACCGAGCACGCCAGCCCCATTTGTGAAAAAAATGCCATTGAGCGCCTGTCTGAATTATAAGCCAACATCCCGCCCAAGTGGCGGGATTTTTTCCTTGTGCCGTGCCACAAGACTTGACATCCCGCAAAGAAGATGTTAAAATAGATATAACAAATACTATGGGGGAAATCATGGCAAAAAAGGTCTTTAAACACATTGTTTGCATTCTTGGCCTTGCTTTTTTGATGGGCTTCGGCAGCCCCATTTACAATTGGATTGAGAACCCCGCATTCACTCACCACACCTTTTCCTCGTGGGCAGATCCGTGGCACTGGATGTTGTGTCTTGCAATATCTATTATTCTGTATTTGATCTACCAATATTTCATGGAATATCGCCCCCGCACTTTTTATTACTGCATCGACCTGGTCAGCCTCGTGATTGTCATCCAAATTGAGCTTTGGGGCAGTATCCTTGCGGCGATTTTCTTCCCCTGGCCGCAAAATTCTTTCGCTCTTGCTGCCTGCATCTGTGCTTATGTTTTTTTGCTTTTCTTTTTAATTTACGCCTCGGGACACCGCGGGTTCGCCATTTATCGGGACAAAATCCGTATATTCAAATTTCGCATCAAAACCTATCATACGACCGAACTTGATGACATCTCTATCGAGCACGGCAACTTTATCGCCAATATCCGTATTACCGTCTGCGGGGAAACAACCATTTTCCGCCTTCCCGCTTTTGCCGCCCGCCTGTGCGAGCGCCGGCTGAGCACCATCCCCACCGCAAGCAAGGAGCCACAATCATGAACATATACACCTCCATCGATCAGCTCATCGGAAAAACGCCCCTTTTGGAGCTGACCAATATCGAAAAAGAATATTATTTAAAAGCCAAACTTTTGGTCAAGCTTGAGAGCTTCAACCCGGCCGGATCTGCCAAAGATCGTGTGGCGCTGGCCATGATTGAAAAAGCCGAAACCGAGGGCAAGCTGACCGCAGGATCGACCATCATCGAACCGACCAGCGGAAACACGGGCATTGGCCTTTGTGCGCTGGCTGCTGCGCGCGGCTATCGCACAGTCATCGTGATGCCCGACAATATGTCGGTCGAGCGCATTCGTCTGATGCAGGCATACGGTGCTGAGGTGGTACTCACGCCCGCTGCATTGGGCATCAAAGGATCGATTGAAAAAGCGCGGGCGTTGTCCGCAACCATTCCGAACAGCCTGATTCCCGATCAATTTGCCAATCCCGCCAATCCCGAGGCGCATTTTGTGACCACGGGACCCGAAATTTGGGAAGATACGGACGGACAGATCGATATGTTCGTCGCAGGTATTGGCACAGGCGGTTCGATTTCGGGCACGGGTGCCTACTTAAAGCAACAAAACCCGAAGGTTCGTGTCGTAGCCGTCGAGCCTGCCTCGTCACCCCTGCTCTCCCAAGGACACGCAGGATCGCACGGTTTGCAAGGCATTGGCGCCAACTTTATTCCCGCGACGTTGGACACCAATATTTACGATGAAATTATCACCGTTACCGAGGACGAGGCCTATGCGGCAGGACGCTTGATGGCTCGCCAAGAGGGCGTTTTGGTCGGCATCTCATCGGGCGCTTCCCTCCATGCCGCTGTAAAGTTGGCACAGCGCGAGGAAAATCAAGGGAAAACGATCGTCGTTCTGCTGCCTGACACAGGCGAAAGATATCTTTCGACGGAGATGTTTTCTTAATCACAAAGGAAGGAGAACGTTCCCATGAGCAGAAAATCTCCAAGCGGCTCTTTTGACGTTTATGAGAAATGCCACCGAACTCCCGGCGACACTTCCGAGGGACGCTGGATCACTGTCCTGTTTTCGCTACTCGGATGCCTGCTCTGTGCTGCAAGTTTTCTTCTTTACTTCAACCACCGCACGATGACCGCATTACTGATCGCTGTTTCGGTCATTGATCTCATTTATACCTATATAGAAATCAGCCATCTTTATATCCGAAAGTACTGGTTCCGCGATCACAGACGATTGGCCGTGTTACTTTCTCTTTTGGCCGGCTGGATTATCATCTTTGCACTTGTTATATGCATCAACTGTTTTGCCCTGTCCCTTGCTTTTACATGGCAACTGGCTTGGATTCCCTGCTTTCTCATGCCTCCAATCCTTGTACTGGTGGTTGCCGTATATGTCTTGATTCACATCATCGGGGGGTAAGAAAGGAGTCTTCATGCCAAACATTCTAATCATCAGCTCTGCAAACATGGATTTTGTCATGCCGCTTGCCACCTTTCCTGCACGCGGACAAACCATCATAGAATCCGGTACTTACCGCTACGTCCCCGGTGGAAAGGGTGCCAATTCGGCCGTCGCTGTGGCACGTCTTGGCGGACATTGTACCTTCTGCGCCAAATTGGGGCAGGACGACAACGGAGACGCTTTGGCCGCGCTATATGAACGCGAAGGCATCGACTGCCGCGCGCTGTGCCGCAGTGAAGACGCACCGACGGGTCTGGCCGCCATTTTGGTAGAAGCAGATGGTTCCAACCGTATTGTTGTCTATCCCGGCGCCAACATGACGCTGACCGAGCAGGACATCGACCGCGCGCTGGATCTAAATCCCGATGCGCTATATCTTCAACTGGAAATTTCCCATGCGTCCGTGCTATACGCGGCCAAATCCGCAGCTGCCCGCGGTATCCCCATCTTTATCGACGCAGGTCCTGCCGACATCTCATTTCCGTTGGAAGAGCTGCCATCCCTTGTATTGTTCTCGCCCAACGAAACCGAGGCTGAAATCTTTACAGACATTTGCCCTGACGGCGAAAACTCTGCCTTCGCTTGTGCCAAGGCACTTTCGGATCGTGTGCACGCGCAGTACATCGTACTGAAGCTCGGTAGCCGCGGGGCGTATCTCTACGACACCGCCCAAAAAGTGGGCTCGCTCATTCCCACTCTGTCCGTCAAGGCCGTGGATACCACCGCCGCCGGCGATGCCTTTACCGCCGCGCTGACGCTTTCGTATCTGCAGACGAACGACATGACAAAGGCCGTGCGCTACGGCAACGCCGTGGGCGCTCTGACTGTCAGCCGCGCGGGTGCGTCGTCTTCCATCCCGACCAAGAATGAGATCGAAGTCTTGTTTAAATAAACGAACAACCCCAACCGTGAAAACCACGATTGGGGTTGTTTTTCATTTAGATTTGATCGCAAAGTCCCGAGAAATCCGTCACGGTCGCGTCGGCTACGGTCTGCATCTCTTCCCATGTATTATCCGCGTGGGCGTCGTACACACCGACGGTAGCAATGCCGACCGAAGCGGCTGTACGGATGGCTGTGAGATTATCATCAAAGAAAACGGCTTCTTCCGGTTGAACGCCGAAATGCTCCAGCGCCATGCGATAGATGCCAGGATCGGTTTTTGGGAGTCCGACGTGATCGCAGTTGAGGATGAGACTGAAGTATCCAGTCATCCCGTTGCGGGCAAGGCAAGGAAGAATGCGCCCAATCGTCGCGGCGGTGACAAGACCCGTCTTAACGCCGGATTTGCGAAGCGCCTCGACCAGCGCCTTCGCTCCCGGCTTGGCCTCGATATGCTGTTCATACTGCTCCTGTGAGAGCTGTTCGATTTCCCCGATGATCGACTCGACCGTACCCTTGCAGCCGTAGTCCAAAAAGAACTGGGCCGTTTCCTCCTCGGTCAAGGGAATCAGGGGAAACATAAACTCCTCGGTGAAATTGTCGGGGATGGGCAGACCGTGCAATCTCAATATGGCCTTGTCGACCTCACCCCACATACCCATGGAATCGACCAGCGTCCCGTCAAAATCAAATAATACGACCTTTTTATCCTTCAAAATGCGCGAAATAGCGTCCATTGTGATCTCCTTTTTTTGTGTTGGAAGAAAAGTATATCACAAAACGACATTCTTTGCAAGAGGAATTTTTATTTATTTGTGTTTCTCCGCTTGCATTTCAAAGTATTCCTCCAGTCCCTCGATCTCGACGGCGGGGACGTAGGTCTTGGCAAGTAGTTCTTCCGCCGAGACGGGATTTCGTTTTTAATCGAATTCAGAGGATTTTGTAACTTGAACCATTGGTTTCAAATCAAAATAATCCATCGAACAATTTACAATTCCGTCCGCCGTATCCCTAGCATCCATAACTGTAACGACAACGCGGTATCCACTCAAAATAAATGCTCCGCTGTATCTCAGATGCTCTTCATTCCAACTCATCCAAAAAGGAATTTCTCCCAGCGTAACTTCTACACCGACTCCTTTTTCTACGGATCGCTGATACTCCTCATTGGTAAGATCGACCTCGTCCTCGGCAAGCGGATCATACACAAAACGATAGAACTGTCCCTCGATCAAATATCGAATATCAAATTTGGGAAGATGCGAAGTCGAGTTAGTGATCGGGAAATATCCAAAATCCGATAGCGAATTTCCAAGGCGCGCACATGGCATAGAAACGGTTTCCATGTAGGATAGAAAATCGTCCACACGCGATCTCTTGCCATGATATTTCAGATCATTCAAAATGTTGTAATACTCCTCTCCTCTTTCCTGAGCTTTTATCTCCTCCAAGTATTCAAGGAATATATCATCCTCCCGATAAGCATTTTCGAGAAAGGTATAGAGCATTTCTTCGGAGGAAAAATAAAGGTCAGTTGGATCATCCATGACTCCCGGAACATCCGGCTGCTCATTCGACCCCGGCCTTCCCTCAATATAGGCATACTCTCCAATATAAAAAGCACCAATAGAACCATGCATATACGGATCTATTTCATTGCAAAGATTGAGAAGCTTCGTATAGTCGATCACGATCTCATAGCGGCCGGGTGCGGTCGGAAATACGTTTGTTTCTTCGCCGTTTACGATAAATGTCAATCCATCCGTAACGCGTGTTCCTCGCTCACTGTAATCGGGCTTGTTCGAAATATAATAATGATCCAAGTCATACGCAGGTTTTCCGTTTTCGTCCAACCACTCGTTTTTAATATCATTACCACTTAAAAACAAAAAAACCTCGCGCTCATCAGTCTTATTAAAAATCAACGTCACTTTACCATCTTCATACGCTTGGTAGAAAATCGTCCCGTAACTGCTTACACAAGTCTCACCTACAGCATAGATATACGCTTCTCCCGGCTGACGATCCGGCGGCTCTACAACCGGCGGCTCCACGCCCGGCTCGTTTCCGCGCCACAGCCATCCGACGCTGACGGCGATAATCACCGCCAAACACGCACAGGCAACGGCGCTCCAGCGGATGATGCG
>JAZQUX010000234.1:0-7729 GCA_045631585.1 Eubacteriales bacterium
TGGCTCACAGAACGACATGGCTACGATCCGACTTCCCCGCAGGTTCAAAGCTAAAGTAGCCACCATAATGGTTGGAGGCGGTCGCTACCCAGTTGGTCACAACGAAGTTGGCGCCGTAGTTGGACGCTTCATTGGTGATGCGGACACCGCCGCCCACCTCAGCGCACACCTTGCATTGCTGTGCAAACTCAGAGGCGTGCCAAGGCTCAGCGCCGCCACCCGTGCAAAGGTACAGCTCGACGTCGGGGAAATACTTGCGGGCCGTTTTCATCCAGAAGGAGGCGTACTCCGTCATAGAAGCGCGGTACCAGTCGATAAAATCGATCCAGCGGCGGCGATCAGCCACGCACTTGGGAGCGAAATGGCCGGGGCCGGTGCATTCATCGATACGGAAGTTATCGGGGCCCGATTGGATGGGCGGGAATTCCACCGCACCGAACGCGGCGTATTGGGTGCCCCAAGAGGCGTTGAGCGCCTCGGTGGTGCCGTATTTTTGCTCCGCAAAGCGCTTGAAATCGGCCTTGGCGAAGCGGTCGCCGCACCAATAGCCGGCGTGGGCATGATACAAACCGGGGATATTCGTAGGCCAGTTGCCGTGCCATACCGAGACAATGGCCTCTCCGAAGTCGCCGGTGATACCAAACAGCAAGCCTTCAAAAATATCGTGATCGCGGTAGTGATCCGCAAAAGCGGCCAAGAACCGATCAATATACTCGTAAAACTTTTTGTCCCAGAAGGTCTGAATTTTGCTCTCCAAATTATGCTCCAGGCATCTCAGACCCTCGAAATCGCGCGATGCGCGATACCAGTCGGGCAAAGAATAGGCCGGGCCCGCGATAAGGAAGGGCAACCACTTCAGGCCGGCTTCGCGGATCTTTTCCACCTCGCGGTCCCAATGCGAGAAGTCCCATTCGCCCTCGCCCTTGTTTTCGCACGTTTCCCAGGTGACGTACTGTTCTACCGAAGTCACACCCATGTTACGCAGGCGGCGCAACTCGGTGGGATTGGATACTGCGCCAATGCCGATACACAATTCCTGTCCTTCGGGAATCGTAACACGCATCGCATCCAGCTTTTCATCCCAGCCGGCGGCCGAACGCTTATGTACCACGCGATCCTTTTCCTCGTGGACAACGCCCTCGAGGTCGCAGACACAGCGGAAGCCGACCGACGCGTTGGATCCACCGCCCAACACCTGACGGCGACGGGCGATACGCAAATCCTTCTTAGGAGAATGGTAACAGCCACCGCGGCAGACCTTAGAACCGCCCCAGCCGTCCTTGAAGGACTCGGTGTCGTGCGTTTTATCGCTATAGGCAAAGAACCAGTTTTCTACCCATTCAAACACGTTGCCCGCCATATCGTAAAGGCCATATCCGTTGGGGGCATAGCTGCCAACGGGGGACGTATACTGATATCCGTCGTTTTGGGCACTGTCGCGCCATTCAAATTCACTACATTTATCAGCAAAATTCACAAGAGATCCCGTAGGATCGTCCTCACCCCAGGGGTAAGTGGGGGCATTCAGGCCACCTGCGGCGGCATATTCCCACTCTTCCTCCGTTGGAAGGCGCTTGCCCGCCCATCTGGCATAAGCTGCCGCCTCGCCCCAAGAAATGTTGATGACGGGGTGATCGGGATAATTGATAAAATAGTTGGGCATATCGGGCCAGCGGGGCGAGCCGGGATAGCCGCGGCCAACCGCATCGCAATATGCGCGGAACTCACCGTTGGTTACAGGCGTTTCGTCCATGTAAAAGGGCGCGACTTCCACCTCGTGCAAGGGCTTTTCTTCGCCATATCCCTTCTCCGAGCCCATGATGTATGTGCCGCCCGGAATGTAGAGCATCTTCTTTCCATCTTTGGTGATCTTGATCTGTTCCATAGTTACCTCCGTGTTGGTGTTTTTTGTTTTCTTGGGGAAAACTTCTTGAAAGAAGTTTTCCCCAAACCCCTTCAAGAACTTTATGGGAAATCATCATTGGCTAAATGGGAAAGTTACTTCGTTGATCCAAACCATAGCTACCGCAAGCTCGTGGGTCCCTTCCCACTCGCTCCACAATAGTTGATATCGTAGGGCGGGGGCTTCCTCCCGCTGTTCATTTACCTTTTTTCACACGCTTGGAGATCTTACATTTACCGCGATACAAAATCCATCCCAACAAGAACTCTATCAATGTCAAGGCAAGAATAATGATCGCCGACACGGCGGATATCTTGAGCAAAGCACTCACCGCCATTGTGATTGAAAGAGCGATAGCCGCAATGACCATGATCAAAGCAGAAGCCGCAGAAAAATCCTTCACTGCTCGATCTCTGTAAATTTTCAAGAAGCACCGCAATACAAGTGCAAGCGCCCCTATGCCGCCAACGATCAGCATTTCATAGACATGATGAACGATCGCCGCGCTGACGGCGACGGTCAAAACGTTCATCCCCAACGATATACTTGTCCATCGCTTGATAAACACATTCCCTGCTTGTTTCATCGGCCGCCTCCTTTTATCAGCCTCATTATACCAAAAAAATTCTTCTTCGTGTACCCCTATCGCTCAACTTTTCATTTTTCGTACGATTATACAAAAAAGGGGGCATATTGCACAAAAGCGACGCGGCACACCGCCGCGTCGCTTTTCGTTTATTTTCTGATCTTTTTGAAATCTTTGCCGTGTTTGACAGGAGGCTTGATGGAGGTCGCGCCTGCCGGGCGAAAGAACTGGTACAGATAGCACGGAAGCATACCGTTATACAGCTTTCTCGTTTTGTCGGCGCGGCGGCCATACAGTCGTTCAAACTGCTCGCAGGAGGTCAACACGTAGATCTGCCAAGGCTCAAACATGGCAAATCTCTTGCCCATCGCGCGATACAGCTCTGCCGCCTCGGCTTCTGTCATCAGGCGCTCGCCGTAGGGAGGATTGCACAAAATGGTGCCGCGGCGGTCGGGCTTTTCAATCGTCCGTGCATCAGCCGCAAAAATGTTCATCACGTCCTCCACGCCCGCCCGAGCGGCACAATCGTAGGTCATATCCGTCATATCCTCGTCGATATCCGACGCCCACACCTCGCACGCGCTGTCCGTTTTGATGGCCGCTAACGCCGCTTCACGGGCATCCGTCCACAAGGGTGCCGGCAATCGAGCAAAGCTCTCTCCCGCAAAGGAGCGGTTCAAGCCGGGCGCGCGATGTTGCAGGATCATGGCCGTTTCGATCGCAATGGTACCCGATCCGCAGAACGGATCCCAAAACAGAACGTCCTCGCGGGGACGTGCCGTCAGGGCAATCGCCGCCGCCAGCGTTTCGCGCAAAGGAGCAACACCCGCGTGGGGACGGTAGCCGCGTTTGTGCAGAGCCATACCGGAGGTATCGATGAGCAGCATCGCTTCATCCTTGAGCAAGAAAAATTCAACCGAATACGTCACACCGCTGTTTTGCTCAAACCAAGTGATGCCGTACTTGGCCGAGAGGGCGTCCACCACCGCGCGATTGACAATCTTTTGGCAGGCGGGGATGGAAGTCAGTCTGCTTTTGATGCTGTGTCCGCTGATGGGAAAGGCGTCCGTCTTTCCGATCCAATCGCTCCAAGGGAGCGCCTTGGTTCCCTCATACAGTTGGTCGAAATTCTCCGCGTGAAAACGACCCATCAGAACAAACACACGCTCCGCGCAACGAAGCGCGATATTGGCTCTGGGAATATCCCTCTCTTCTCCCTCAAAAATCACGCGACCATCCATGGTTTCTATGCGCGAAAGTCCCAGCGCGTCAATTTCCTCGCCGAGTAGCTTTTCCAAACCAAACAAACAAGTCGCAACCAGTTGCAATTTCATATCGTTTCTCTTCTTTCGTTGAATATGCTTGTATGCACAAAGCAGTATGTTTCAGTATACCCCACCGCACCATAGCCGGTCCAGATACAGGGCTCTTTATAAAAGTGACCCGGTCCAACCGCCCAAAGCTCACCCGCCGTGTGGTGATGCGGTCCCAGGAGGTTGCGCAAATTGTTGACCAGCGTCAAGCGAATGACCTGATCGCCCGCGTGCAGATCGGGAGACAGATCCAGCCTGTAAGGCCGCCACAGAAGCGTTCCCACGTCGGTTCCGTCCACGTTCACACGCACGGCGTTGATGCCTGTTTTATCAAACGTCAGCACGCGAGCCGTGTCGCCCTCCGCAAGGGTCAGCGTTTTTTCGACCGTCAGCTCTCCCGCAAAGAAGGGGTAGCCTTGCCGTTCGATATGGCACAGCGATATCTCTTCGGGCGGCTCGGTGATCACAAACGCACCATCATAGAACGCGGCATCGTGATCCACTTCTTCGTACGTTCCGTCCGTTTTGACGCCGAACTTGCCCACAAGGTACATCGCTTCCATTTCCATATCAAAGGTCAGTTTGTTTTTCTCGCTTTCAAACTGCTTGGCCTTGTTCATGTTTTCATACACGGTTTCGGATTGAGCAAAAAGCACCCGCGTTTCGATCACATTTTCGCCGGTATGCAACAGACCGGAAACGTCCAGCTTTACAAAAGAGATGTCGCGGAAATAGCCGCATCGCTGATCGGTATCCACGAGGACGCCATTGATCGTGATGTCAAATATCTCAGGAGTTTCGCAAACGAGGTACAACCGCTCGGGGAGATACTCCGCGCGCACGGTATAGCGGCACGTCACCTCCACAGGACGTCCCAGCTCCAAAGCGCGCGATCCCACGTTGAGGATATACCCTTGCTCTTCTTGCAGTTGTCCGTCAAACCAATAATCGCACCGATCCAGCGTCAAGGCATTTTCCGTGGCATTCACCACCCGCCATTCGCCGCCAAGATCCAAGCAAGGAGCCGCAGGTGCCATCGCCGCCGACACAGGGGAACTACCGTCATCCCAAAGGAGCAAACTGCCCCACTTAGGGAAGGTGAACTTACCGCCAAAGGGTGTCATCTCTCCCGTCGCAGGGTCTATCACCAGACCACCGCAGGCGATATTGGCTACCTGCTCTTGGTCGGTGGAATTCACAAAATAGCGCAACGTCGCGCCCTCGGCGGGATAGTCGCGCATGGTATACGTCACGGCGGGATTGTCAATGATAGGATCGGGGGCCAGCTCGTCCGCCGTCACAATACAACCGCCGTTTTGGACAAACTCCGCCAACAGCTTATCCGTATGAGGCAAAAAAGAAATATGGGGCGGTAAGATGATCTTGGAGTAGCGCATCTTTCCGATCACAAAGATGTTCCCCTCCACGCGTCCGTGGCGCTCTATCAGGATTTCGTCGCCCAAGTGGTACAGAATATGCTTTTCGTCCAACGTTCGCATTACGTCAAGCAAGCCTTGTTGATACTCGCCCATGCCCTCGCAGGCACCGTCATCGTAGCACATCCAAGCTGTCGTCTGCGTGTGCATAACCAGCGTATCTACTCGAATCTCGCCCTCGCACAGTAGCATACCGATGCGACTCATCGCATCGTTGAATTGCTTGTAGTCCGGCCACCAAGGCTGTTGGTAGTACATCGCCGGGGGATAGTCGCGCTTGCGAATGCCGCGCAAGGAATACCCCTCCAAGTGCTGACACATCAGATTCACGCCCCTGACCATCATCCATTCGTAGTTGCGCTTGAGTTCGTCATGTCCGACGTTGTGACCGCACAAAGCAAACGTTTCCGAGAGAATCTGCCGCTTGCCCGTTTGAGCGGCGGCGGAACAAAGCTGAGCTAAGGTCAAGCAATGGTAGATCGGACGGCACAGCCAGTCCATGCCGGGAATGGTAAAATATTCGTAATGCGGCATACAAGCGCCGTTGGAGGTCAGTTGAGCGTGGAAGGTTTCCTCCAGCACCATGTGGCCGGTAAAGCCGAGACCGCGGGCTTGGCACCAGTCGTAAATCTGCTTCATAAAATTCTTGGAAAACAGTTCCGTCACCAATTTCCAAAAGCGCATACGGGTGGTTCGATAGTCTCCCGTCGCTTCGAACAATTCATTCAAGCGGGGACACAACGATTCGCCATACGCCGTCTCGTATGCATCGGGCAAGACAAAGCTCCACGGAATACCGGCGCGCGAAATTTGCGGTTCGTCCGTAAAAAAGCCGGCCAGCGTGTTGCCATACGCTTGCTCATAGGGTTCGTAAATCTCCCTGATAAAATCCGCAATGACTTCACCATCCAGAGTGTCAACATAAAACGGATTGACATCGTAATAGTAGCAATAATCACCGATATGGCAAAGAACACGGGGGCTCTCCACCGTACCGTCCATCTCGCACGTCTTTCGGCGGCGAAGATATTTTTGTTGGTACTTCAATCCCTTGCCATTGACAAGACCTCCGCCAAAGCCGGACGGCCAGCCGTTTTCATCGTAGGCCCATGCATACATTTCCCGCTTTTGGGACTCCTCGACACAGGCGGTGACTTGATCGAACCACTCTTTGCCCATATATTCCGTCTGCAAACCGCCGCGGGCGTGCATAAAAAAGCCGCCCATGCCCGCTTGGTCCATCAGCGCCACCTGACGGATGGTCTCGGGTACATTTAACCGCTCATTCCACGACCAAAACGGGACGGGGCGGTATTTGTTGTCGATACGCTTGATGTCCATGCGAGGTCTCCTTTCGGATGCACACATTATTTTTTGTTTTGAATCGCCTGCAAGATGGCATCGGACAGAGCAACAAACTCGCCAATGCTCAGTTTTTCTCCTCGGATATCCGCTCTGTGGCCGCAGGCAACGATGATGTCGGTCAGTTGCTCCTTGGTCAACTCAGGGAACCCGGCAGACAGCGCGTTGGACAGCGTTTTGCGGCGCTGCTCGAACGCGGCCTTGATGGTACGGAACATCAAGGCTTCGTCCTGCGGGTGATACGGACGCTCTTTGTACAGTCGGATGCGAACCACGGTGGAATCCACCTTGGGCGCGGGGACAAAACGATCCGCCGGCACACGGAACAGCGCCTCTGCCTGTCCGTAATAAGCCAGCACCGCGGTAATCGCACCGTATTCCGACTTACCCGCGCGAGCGCACAGACGGTCCGCCACCTCGGCCTGAATCATAATGGTAATGTTTTCAAACGGCAAGCCGCTCTCCAACAGCTTCATCAGAATGGGAGTTGTAATATAGTAAGGGAGATTGGCGCAAACGGAGACGGGGCCTTTTTCAAAATCCTCGGCCAAAATTGCCGCCAAATCAGCCTTCATCACGTCCTCGTTGATCACCTTGAAATGATGATATTCGCCCATGGTAAACGACAATACGGGAATGAGTCCCTTGTCGATCTCCAACGCCACCACCTTGGGATAGCGCTCTGCCAGCGCCCAAGACAGCGTACCGATGCCGGGGCCGATCTCCAAAATGGTCGAGCGCGCGTCATCGCAACAACCGTCTGCAATATCCTCCACGACGCCACGGTCGGTCAGAAAATTCTGTCCCAACTCCTTTTTGAAGTTCAGATGAAACATATTCATAATTTGCTTGATTTCGCGAATATCACAAAGGTTCATAGTAATTCCCTTCTTTTTTGGTCTGTCATTGGAATCAGTATATCACAATCGTCCCCAAAAATCAAGCATTCCTCTTGCAATCCTGCTCCGCATTCGATTTTTTTATAAAAAAACTTGTTTTTTACGAAAAAAAGACTTGCTTTTTTGAAAATGGTATGTTATAATATCATGCGTTGAGCAAAAAGCTCCGCTGGTGTGGCTCAGTTGGTAGAGCAGCTGATTCGTAATCAGCAGGTCGCCGGTTCGAGTCC
>JAZQUX010000235.1:0-10627 GCA_045631585.1 Eubacteriales bacterium
GAAGACACCGGCTGCTACTGCAGAACCGATAACACCTGCTACGTTGGGGCCCATGGCGTGCATCAGAAGGAAATTGGTGGGGTCTTCTCTCTGACCGACCTTCTGCGCCACACGCGCTGCCATAGGAACAGCGGAAACACCGGCAGAACCGATCAGAGGGTTGATCTTACCGCCCGAGAGAACATTCATGATCTTCGCCGTGAGCAAACCGCCGCAGGTAGATACACAGAATGCCGCCAGGCCGCAAATGATAATCAACAAGGTTTGAGGCTGCAGGAAATTGTCAGCCGTTGCCGTTGCACCAACAGAGATACCGAGGAAGATGGTAACAATGTTGATCAGTTCATTTTGCGCCGTTTTAGACAAGCGATCCGTTACACCGCAAACGTTGAGCAGGTTACCAAACATCAAGCAACCAATCAGCGTAAGCGCGCTGGGAACGATCAAGCCGACAACTGCGGTAACGAGAACCGGGAAAACAACCTTTTCCACCTTGGAAACCTCGCGCAGATTGCCCATCTTAATGGCACGCTCTTTCTTAGTGGTCAACAGCTTCATGAAGGGAGGCTGAATCATGGGAATCAGCGCCATGTAGCTGTAGGCCGCAATCGCGATAGCGGGCAAAAGATTCGATGCGAGGATTTTTGTAACAAGAATGGCGGTTGGGCCATCCGCGCCACCGATGATACCAATCGCTGCCGACTCCTGAGGAGAAAAACCGAAGATCAAAGCGAACGCAAAAGCAACAAAGACTCCAAACTGCGCGCCGGCGCCAATCAGCAAGCTCTTAGGGTTGGCAATCAGGGGGGTAAAGTCGGTCATCGCACCAATACCGATAAAGATCAGGCAAGGATAGATACCCAACTTAACACCGAGGTAAAGCAGGTCAAGGAAACCACCGTCGTGGAGAACCTGACCGAAGTTGATGTCCGTTTGGACAAACCAATCGGCATGGAAAATCTCCGCGCCGGGAATGTTGGTCAGGAGCATACCGATCGCAATGGGGAGAAGCAAGAGCGGTTCGAAGCCCTTGACAATCGCCAAATAGACCAGAACACCGGCAATGGCAAACATCGCCGCTGTTTTCCACCAATCGGGATTTTCGGCAAACATCAGATAAATGCCCGTCCCTTTGAGGAAGGTTTCTATGCTCTGTAAAATTTCAGCCATAGTAATGAGTCATCCTTTCTTCAGATTTGACAAGTGTTTGGCTTACGCGATGGTAGCCAGAACCTCGTCGGTCTGAACGGATGCACCCTTGGAAACGGGCAAAGACGTGACGGTACCGTCTACGGGAGCGAAAATCTCGTTTTCCATCTTCATTGCTTCGAGGATGCAGATGATATCGCCCTTCTTAACCTTGTCGCCAACGGATACGTTGATCTTCATGATGGTACCGGGCATGGGCGCCTTGACAGCCTCGCCTGCTCCGGCAGGAGCGGGAGCTGCTGCAGCTGCTGCAGGGGCAGCCGCGGGAGCGGCAACAGGAGCTGCTACGGGAGTGGGAGCAACCGCACCGGCCGCGCTGACTTCTTCAACCAAAACTTCGTAAGTAACACCGTTGACGGTAACATTATATTTCTTCATTGTAATATTCCAACCTTTCATCAATTTATGGATACGGATTATTTACGGTTCCACGCGCTACCGTTGGAGGAGCGGCGGAAGGAGACGACTCTAAAGCCGCCGGAAGGAAGCGTTCCCTCCTCTTGCATAGCCGCACTAATGGCCGCCGTGATCACAGCAATCAAAGCGCCGTTGTCTTGCGCGGCAGAGGTCGCCGGGGCAACCGAGGCGGGAGCCACAGGAGCGGGGGAGACGTTGGGACGATCTGCGGAAGGCGCGTTCTTGCGTTGATTCTTCGACACTTTATTTCGATCGGGAATATCGTGCAGAAACACGCGAGCCAAAACCATAACGCCCCATAAAAGCGCAAGAATCGCAAACACAGCGCCAAGGCCAACGACAAGCATACGGAGCGCGTACATAACACGCTCTCCAATAGCCATCTCTTCCCCGGCCGCGGTGAGAAGCTGTAGCGTTAATAACTTCATACGAACCATCCTTTCATTGCCGCTGCATTACAGCGCAAGGGTGGGATGGCGGCGGGTCGGCTTGCCATCTGCCTTCGAGGACAGCATATACACAGCCGAGCACAGACGCATACGAAGTTCCTCCGGAGCGATCACGTCATCAATATCGCCCTTGGCAGCGGCCATCTCGGGCTTAGCGTAAGTATCGATCCATTCTTTTTCGACCATTTTGCGAGTGACGTCCTCGGTAATCTTATCGTTCCATACGAAAGCAACTGCCTTATCGGGAGCCATCGCGCTGATGACAGCCTCAGGCAATGCCAGCACCAAGTCAGCCCCCATCTCGCGAGAAGCCAGAAGGCTGTAGGAAAGACCGTAAGCCTTACCCGTAACAACAGCAATCTTCGCGCAATCAGCAGCGGCATAGGCCATTGCCAAGCGAGCATAGATCGATGCCGCAGGCATAGACTGTGCCTTGACATCCACCAGAACGCCCTCACTGTTGACAAGGGTGATCACGGGAAGATGGAATGCATCGCAGAAAGAAATCATGCGCGCCACCTTGCGAGCGGCATCGGGAGTCAAACATCCTTCTACTTTGAGTAGACATACCGTTTCTCCGCCGAGACGGCCCAGCACCGTCTTTGCTTCGGGAGCAAATGCGGCATACAGCTCCAGTTCAGTGCCCTGATCCAAAAGAGCATCGATCGACGCAGCATCGGCAGGATTGACCGCGTCAGAACAACTATGATCACAGTTGTTCATGGGCAACAGATCAATCAAAGTAGCAACAGCGCCGAAGGCCTGTGCCTCATCCGCACAATTCAGAGCGGACAAACCGTTTTCTGCCGCAGCCTTGCTACCGGCACTCTCCTCGCCCGTCAGGAAAGGAGAAATCATATACAGAGAGGAACTGCCGTCTACCGTAATGATGAAATCAAACATAGAAGCAACTACGGCGGCGCCGGAAGCGCAAACACCGCAGATCACAGCGATCTGGGGAATGACACCCGAAGCATCCGAAACGAGACGCATCCAACCGGCATACGCATCCAGTGCGGAAGTACCATCATAAACGACAGCTCCTGCGCTGTCAAACAAACCGACGACGGGAGCACCATTCTTTACAGCCATGCTGTAAAGGGTGCGGAGCTTTTTGGCGCCGGGAGCATCCAGAGCCCCCTTTTGTCTGTCCATATCCTGCGCAAAAGCAAAGACCAGCTTTCCGCGGATGGATCCATAACCGCAAACCAGACCATCATACGCATCCGAGGACATGGCGCTGCGTACGTAGGCACCGATCTCGACAAAGGTACCTGCATCGAACAGCGAGCGGATCTTCTCGCTTCCGAGCGTTGTGTTTTTGTCCATAAACAACCTCCATATCTTATGTGGGAACTCTTTGATTTTTCACTCTTTTCGAACAAAAAACCATATTCCCCGATTATAAGTTCATTATATCTTATTTTCATCACTTTGTCAAGCAATTCACGAAATATTCCTACATCTTTTTTGGCATCGCTTTTCATTCCTACTTGTTGAAAAAAATTTCAAAATTTCATTTACAATCCTCCGAAAATATGGTATCATAGTAGAAGAACTGTAAAAAGGAGGCGCGTTTATGCCCAACATCTTGCGTTTCGCCCTGGGCGACATACTCGAATTAAAAAAGCCCCATCCCTGCGGCAACCGCCGCTTTACAGTATTACGAGTAGGCAGCGAAATGCGTATTCGCTGTTTGGGATGCGATCACGACATGGTAATTGACCGCATCAAATTGGAAAAAGCCGTCAAGCGCTTGACGCCGGCTCCCTCCTCCGACCAACCCTCAACCACTTGATATCAAACGAAAGGCTGAACGATTATGTTTTATTATATTGCGGGCAAACTTGCCCATCTTTCTCCGACCATTGCTGTCATAGACGCAGGTGGCGTCGGTTACAAATTGACCATCAGCCAAAATACATTTGAATCCCTGCCCCGCTCAACCGGCGATGCTTTCCCCACAACTAAGCTGTATACCTATATGTCGGTACGCGAGGACGGCATTGAGCTGTTTGGTTTTGCAAGCGAAGCGGAGCTTTCTTCCTTCAAAATGTTGCTCGGCGTATCGGGCGTTGGTCCCAAGGCGGCCATATCCATTTTGTCTCTCCTGACCCCGGAGAAATTTGCCTTGGCTGTTTGCACCGACGACAAAAAGACCATTTCCAAAGCCAGCGGAATCGGCCCAAAAACGGCGGCCCGCATTATTTTGGAGCTTCAGGACAAACTCCTTAAGCAGACCCCGCCGGAACAAACGCAGGCCACCATTTCGACGGCCATCACAACGCCCGGCACATCCAAGGGTAAATTGAGCGAAGCGCAGGACGCCCTGACCGTTTTGGGATATAGCCGTAGTGAAGCGATAAACGCTCTGCAAGGCATTGACGTATCCGCCATGGAAATTGAGGATATCATCCGCGCGGCCCTAAAAAAATTGATGAAGTAACATACCGTCCACCCAAAGGAGGTAACACATGAACGCTGACGAATTTGATTTTGAAAATCGCATGCTGGGTGCCGAATACCAGCGCGGTGACGAAAATGAAGAAAACTCTTTGCGCCCCAAGCGTTTGGAGGACTATATCGGACAGGATAAGGTCAAGGAAAATCTCAAGGTCTACATTGACGCGGCGCGCCTGCGCGGTGATTCGCTTGACCACGTACTGCTTTACGGCCCTCCCGGCTTAGGTAAGACAACGCTATCCAACATCATCGCGGCCGAAATGGGCGTCAACATTCGCGTCACTTCCGGTCCCGCTATTGAAAAGCAGGGCGATCTGGCCGCGCTTTTGACCAATCTCAACGAGGGCGACGTGCTGTTTATCGACGAGATCCATCGCCTGTCCCGTTCAGTCGAGGAAATCCTCTATCCCGCTATGGAAGACTATGCTCTGGATATCATCATTGGTAAAGGCCCTGCCGCGCGCAGTATTCGTATCGATCTGCCCCGCTTCACTCTCATTGGTGCAACTACCCGCGCGGGTCAGCTGACCACACCCTTGCGTGACCGTTTTGGTGTGCTTCTCAAGCTCGATCTCTACACACCTGAGCAACTTGCCAACATCGTACAGCGCAGTGCCGGTATTTTGGGCATTGTTATCACGGAGGACGGCGCATACGAGATTGCATCCCGTTCCCGAGGTACGCCCCGTATTGCCAACCGACTGCTCAAGCGCGTGCGCGACTTTGCACAAGTCAAGGGCACCGACACGGTAGATGCGGCTATCGCCAATTTTGCTTTGTCGCGGTTGGAAATCGACGCACTGGGGCTTGATGATCTCGACCGAAGAATGTTGTCTACCATCATCAAGTTCTACGACGGCGGCCCCGTTGGTCTTGAAACGCTGGCAGCCACCGTCGGCGAAGAAGCCATCACGTTGGAGGACGTCTATGAACCGTATCTGATGCAAATCGGTTTTCTCTCACGAACCCCCCGTGGTCGCTGCGTCACCCGACTTGCGTATGATCACCTGGGAATTCCCTATCACCAAAAGCCATCCCCTGCAGATCAAATGACATTATTCAATCGAAACGACGAATAATTTGTCGCCGGAAATATCTTGTGTAAAAATAAAAAAAGCACTTGACAAATCAGATGGCTTGTGCTATAATATCACGCGTGAGTTGATGCAACGGCCGCTCACGCGTACACGGAGATGTACTCAAGAGGCCGAAGAGGCGCCCCTGCTAAGGGTGTAGGCCGGCTAAACCGGCGCGAGAGTTCAAATCTCCCCATCTCCGCCAAAAAAGAAGACTACCCACTCGGGTAGTCTTCTTTTTTGCATAGAGGAGATTTGAACACGAGCGCCCGCGAGAGGGAGCGTTGCGAGCGCCGCCGGTGGCGGATGAAGCGAGCATAAGCGAGTGACAAAACAAGGAGGATTGCGACAAAAGGAGCAAGACGACTATGTTTTGGAGGTGCAATGCCATGCGAAGCATGGCGAGAGAATCTCTCCATCTCCGCCAAACAAAAACCGCAATTCTGATACAAAAGGATTGCGGTTTTTGTGTTTTTGTGGTATAATGATTTTGGAAAGGCGGTGGTTTCATGAAATGTATGATTCAGGGAACAGTTCTCATTATTCCCGAAGGAACAAAAAAGATAGGTTTTACCGATATTTGCAACTATATTTATGACAATTTGATTGAGGAAATCCTACTGCCGTCAACACTTGAAACGATTGACGCCAACACTTTCTTCGATTTTACAGAGTTGAAGAAAATTAACATACCGAAGAGTGTCATTGAAATTGGAGCTCAAGCATTTTGGGGACTCGATCAAATGAGAGAGCTTATCATACCAAGTACGGTAAAACGAGTAGGAAAGCACGCGTTTTGCAATATCCCGCAGTGTAAATTGGTAATTGTCGGAGAACATCAAGAAATTCCAAATGGGTGGGATGCGGAATTTGCCGCAAATGTTAAAGAAATCTGCTTTGTATCAAAATTATAGTCATTAGCCAAAAAAGAAGACTACCCACTCGGGTAGTCTTCCTCTTTTTTTATACGGAAGAATTAAATTCAACCGACGCGATCGCAAGAGATATCAGCCATCGGGTGGCGGCGAATCGGAGTGGTCAACTTTCACAAAAAAACTTTTTGAAATTTAGGCACTCAAACAAAAAGCAAAAAATTGGTTGTCACATATTGAATCTTAAAGTTATATACTGTATAATTATCGCGTGGCTATTACAAATTTTTATAGGCATGTTTTTCATGTCGAAAGGAGTATCTATGAAAATGTCTCGCTTTTGGATACGACTCCTCTGTTTTCTTTTGAGCCTCACTGCTTGCATCTCATTTTCGGCCTGCGGCTCTTCACAGCCGACCGATAATCCCGTGGATCCGCCGAACACAGAAGATCCAGCAGACCCTAATGAGCCGGACAAGCCGAATGAGCCCGGAGAAGACAAGGAGGATCCCCCCATGTACACAACACCCATTTCTGAAGTGATTATTTCTTCCGGCGACGATCGCCTGGCGGTCAATTTCTGCCGCGAAGATTTGGTTCATTTCCGCTATGCTCCGAACGGCGATGAATTCGCTCCCGAAGATGCCGTTCCCGAATCTATCGCCAAGTTTGACGGCGATTACGCAGATGTCTGCGGAGAGATCGAAGAAACAGACGGAACGACAATCATTCGTACCGAAATTTTGACCGTGACCGTTGATCATGCCACGCTCGGTATTCTTGTTACCGACTTGGAAGGCAATGAAATTTTCAAGAGCGCCGCAGAAGCTTTTTCTTCAAACGGCCAAAGCAAAACAGCTAACTTCATCCGCGACGTAGCAACCACGGAGCATTTCTTTGGTTTGGGCAACGCCAAGGGTGACGCATTCACCACAACCGATCATAGAAATACCGTGTATGATCTGTGGATGCACGACGACAACGTTCACGCGATCATTCCGCTTTGGTACAGCACCTCCGGTTATGGCGTTTATGTCAACAACTCCAACCGCGGAAGTATCTCCTTCAAGTCTGAATACTCGCTGTCTTTGGAAGGCGGTGAAATGAACTTCTATTTCCTCTACGGTCCTTCCTTCAAAACCATTCTGACCAACTGGTCCGAACTGGCAGGACGCATGGCCATGCCTCCTCTCTATTCTTTGGGCTTGACCTATCGCGGCTTTGGTAGCTGGAACGAAGAACAGCTCATGGAAGCCATCACCTCTCAGCTTGACGCCGGTATCTCGATCGATATCGCCGGTGTTGAGCCCGGTTGGCAGACCAAAACCTACCCCTGCAGCTATGAATGGAGCACCAACTTTACGTTGGATGCCGCTGCGTTTGTTGAACGCGCACACGAACTTGGCCTGCACGTCAACTTGTGGGAGCACCCCTACGTTTCCCCCGAGGCCGACATTTATGAGGATATCTTGAAATATTCTCTGAGCGGTTCTGTCATCGGAACCCGTGACTGGGAGGGCCGCGGCGGTAACTATGCCTTCGGCGGTATCGTTCCCGACCTCACCATTCCCGAAGCGAGAGATCTGTACTGGAGCATTCACAATGCCAATTTGGCCTCCATCGGTGTCGACGGCTACAAGATCGATGAAACGGACTCTTGGGGTGCCAACAACAGCCTTGACCTGCTCTTCCCCGGCGGCTTGTCCAACAACGCCTACCACAACCTCCTCGGTACGCTTGCGGTCAATTTGACGCATGAAAAATACCGTGAGGAGTACAATCTTCGTACATTTATTTACAGCCGCGGTAACTACTCCGGTATGCAGCGCTATGCCACCTCGGCTTATACCGACTACTACGGCTTTGATCAGTTTGTCATGTCCGTAGTCGCTCAATCCTACTCGGGTACTTACTACACTCCCGAAATCCGCGACACCAGCACCAAGAGCGATATTTCTTATATGCGCCGCGCACAGCTGATGTTCTTGACGCCGTTCGCCATGTCCAACGAATGGGCGACTGAGGCTACGGTTTTGATGAGAAGCCAAGCTGTTATCGATTGCTATAAGAAGTACAATCAGTTGCACTACGAGCTGATTCCTTATATGTACAGCCTGTTCTGGCAGCAGCACAATACCGGTATCGGTGTTACCCGCTCGTTGCTCATGGAATTCCAGGATGATCCTAAGGTCTACTCCATCGACAACCAGTTCATGCTTGGTGAGTCCTTGATGGTTTGCCCCGTCAGCAGCAACAATCGCATTGCCACCGTTAAGATTTATCTGCCCGCCGGCGAACGCTGGATGGACTTTAACACCGGCTACATCTATGACGGCGGTCAAACCATTGAATACACTTGCTCTGCAAGCACACTGCCGTTGTTCGTCCGAATGGGTGCAATCATTCCCGAAGGTCACTATGGTAGCAACACCGCAGATGTCACCGATACTACCTTGACTTTGGATATCTATCCTTCTTCCAACATGACGGACTTCACGCTGTATGAGGATGACGGCACAACCTTCAATTACGAACAAGGCCAATACGCCGAGACTCTCATCACCTCTCAGCATCAGGGCAATACCATTCTGTGCACTATTGGCGCACGCTCCGGTCAGTATGCCGTTGATACCCGTGCGTGTGTATTGGAAATTCACTACCGCTCTCTGCCCTCCTCCGTTGTACTGGACGGCACGACTCTCTCCGCTGTTTCTTCTCTGGAAGCGTTCAACAATGCAACCACTCCTTGCTATTACTACGATGCTACCGCTCAAAATGATATTGACAAGATTATCTACGTTCGCCTGACGGACGATGGTAAGCAGCACACCGTTGCTGTTACTGTCGGTGCAGAGCCGGAGCAACAGCAGCCCGAAATTATACTGGAAGGCGCGCTGTATGAGTGCGAAGCTTCCGACAACTCCATGACCGGCGCTAAGGCTGCCTTCAAGGAAAGCGCATCCGGCAAGTACGTTGTTGCTTCTCTTGGTAACAACGGCAAGAACTCTTTGACCGTAAACAATATTAAGGTAGCCAAGAGCGGCACCTACGACGTTGAGATTGTATTCTACAACGGTGAAGAAGGCGCCCGTATGCTGTATATCAGCGTCAATGGTGAGGAAGCAATCCCCGTTTACTGCTTCGGCAACAAAAACTGGAACGAGCCGCAATCTTTGACCATTCCCATGGAATTGAACGCTGGATCCAACTCTATTACCTTCGGCACCATCGAAGGCAAGGGATGGGCACCCGATATGGACTGCATCATCGTTTACGACGATGAAACCACGACAACCACGCTTGGCGGAACCGTCTTCTATCCCGAGGATGCTGAGGTCGGTGGAGCTTTGGAGGTCAACAGTATCAGCACCGCTTTGGGCGGCTACGTGATCAGCGGTTTTGGCGCCACGGACAAGGACGTCATCACCTACACGGTCACGGTTGATCACGACGGTCCCTATCAGTTAAATATCAACTACTCCAATCCTTCCCTGCGCGATCAGCATCTGGATCTGACGGTCAATGGTGCGGTCACCCAGATTGTATTCCCCACGACCAACAGTACACACCTGTTCTCTACCCTCAATCAGACCATCTATCTCAAAGCCGGTGATAACACCATTTCGCTGGGTTGTAAGGGCGGTCCTGCCGTTTATGAGTGCGAGAGCGGCGACGAGTACATCAGTTGTACCAATAAGCTTGCGCCCCGCGACGGATACGAACAGTCCGGAGGATTTGCTGTCGGTAATCTGAAATCCGGAGAGTCGAGCTTCACTATGGGAGGCATCATCGTTCCCGAGGACGGTGTCTACAAAGTGCTGATTTACGCCGCATCGGGTGACAGACGCACCTTCCGTTTGATGGTTAACGGTGAAGAAATTTACGAGCTGTACTCCGCTCAGACCGGACACTTCCACAACTTCAAGCCGTTTGAAGTGGAACTGGAACTCCAAGCAGGCGAAAACACGCTCACCATCTTCGGATACGCAAAATCCGAAGGAGTAGGCGATACCGAATGGATGCCTAACTTCGATTACCTTGTCATTCCCGAAGTGACCAAGAACATCGAGGTCAGCATCGGGGCCATTTCCGTCAAATAAAAACAAAATGACAAAAGTGCGAGCTGCCGATCGGCAGCGGG
>JAZQUX010000236.1:0-8145 GCA_045631585.1 Eubacteriales bacterium
CTGTTAATTTTGAGTTCGTCCGAAAAAGCCATGTAAAAGTCAGCAATCATCTCACAAGCCGAAGATTTTTCTTCCTCTACCCAAGAGAGGTCACCGTAGGGATTTCGATTGATGTGGTGGTCTATCTTGATCAGCTCACGGCACAACTCATACTTGGGATTGGAAATACGCTCGACCGTTGCCGTGTCAATTACAATACCCAATGCGTCCGCATAAAATTCATCGGGACGAGCCTCATCCTCATCGCCCAAAAAGCGAGTGAAGTCGGAGTAGTCATTATTGATGATGTGGATTTCTTTATCGGGATAGGTCAGCTTCAAAATTTCGGCCAATCCCTTGGTTGAACCAACCGCGTCACCATCGGGGCGCTTGTGACGGAAAATAATGATCTTTCCGTATTCCTTGATTTTATCCAAAATCATTTGCATCTGTTGCTTGTTCATGCTTCATCCTCCGTCAGCTGCAACAAATCTTGCAGCATATTCATCGCCGTCTCGCGATCTTCAACCGTAGCTCCGCTGGCCTTGGCGTGTCCGCCACCACCGTATTTTTTTGCTATCGGGTTGATATTGTACTTATTGGAGCGCAATTCGCAAAGAACTCCGTCTTCGGTTTCGGTGAAATTCACCCAGATATCCACACCGCGGATCTCACCCATGACATTGACCATACCTCGCGAGATGGTAAAGTTATCCACGCCATAGGATTCAGCCTCTTCCTTCGTCGTGTAGATATAGGCAACCGGCTTGTCCGTCAGCTGAATCTTCAGAACGAATCTTGCACGCAACTGAATAAATGAAAAATCGTCTGCGTACAGATTGCGATAAATATCAGCCGTGGAAAATTCACGCTCCATCAAAAAGGAAGCGACGCGGAAGGTTTGGGCGCTGGTCGAATCATAGCGGAACCGTCCGGAGTCGGTGATCATGCCCGTATACAGCGACTTTGCCGCCAAGGGGGAGAGGATTAGGTTGCCTTCCATTGCCATGGCGGCGACCAAACCACAACAGCTCTCATATGAGGAATCGGTCACCTCAACCTGCGCGATTTGTTCGCAGAACAGGTGATGATCGATGCGAGCCGTAGCATCCGCTAACGTGTACCGGTCATCGCTGATCAATGCCTTTGCCGACGTATCCAAAACGATGGCCAGTGCTCCTTTATATACCTCGTCGTCGATCTCATCCATGACCGAGTCCTCCATAAAACCGTAGCGGCGGGAGGCATCGCCTACAACGTATACCGTCTTTGTGGGAAATGAATCCTTGATGATATGTTTCAGGCCAATCTGACTTCCCAAGGCATCTCCGTCGGGGTTGGTGTGGCGATGAATGATGATCGTATCATATTTTTGAATCAGTTGAATCAGTGGTTCAAACATACTTTTCTCCATTCTCAAATAATGCACTCATCAAAATAGCCTCTGTATTCTACCTTCAAGGGGCTATTGGGGAACAAATAATGATGAAGCTCTATGAAATAATTGTCCGTCATGCTGGCAATATAGTCCACAACAATTTGGTTAGGTTCAATACTCTCATACGGCATAGCGCGCTTATAATGCACAGTATTGATATAGTCAATGTGATGTGTGAACACCGGCGAGTAAATATTGTTATTCTTCAAATCGTCCAAGAGCTGACCGTAAACCTCAGACATCATAGGCTTAACCGTCTGATCCAACTTGGAAAAGGATACGGTGTTGTTGTATATCAAAGCGTAGTTATCCCGCTTGGAGCGCTGAAGTGCTTTGAAATGTTTGGTGTCCAGCTTGATATAGGGCTTGCCGTAACTATTTTCAATGATATTGACAACAAGATTATTGATCAGTTCGGCATTGATCGAGCCAATGTCCTCGTTGACAAATACGCTTTCCTCCACCAACTTGGCTCTTTGCGCATCCTGTCTGTCTTTTCCAAGATAGGCTATGATATCCGCCAAGCGGACTACGCCCGCTTCAAGAGTTGAAGGCATCAGGGAGCGAGTATATACGGGATCGACATAGCAGCGTTCCACCATTTTGTCAAATTCATCAAAAGAATACAGCGGCTCCGGATGAATTTCCTCCAGCTCGATTTCACCATTGTGGGTAAGAATACCATTCAGCGTTTGCAAGCTAATGTTAAATGGGTAAATACCATCCAGCACGCGAACGGAGTGCACGTTGTGGGCAAAACGGCGACCGGTATGGGTTCGATACAGCTCGTCCAAATAAGCCTCTCCCGTATGACCAAACGGCGTATGTCCCAGGTCGTGACCGAGAGCAATTGCTTCGATCAGGTCGATGTTAAGATGCAGGGCGGCGCCAATGGTACGCGAGATCCGCGACACCAGCTGGACGTGCAGGCTTCTACGGGTGATATCGTCGTTTTTACACAGCGAAAACACCTGCGTTTTATCTGTATAGCGATTGTAGTAGGGGCAATGCATGATTTTATCGATATCATGTACAAACGTCGGGCGCCATACGCTGGCAGTATCTTTGGTCAAATTGTGACGGCGGACGACATTTTGATCGTCGAAGGCAACCTTCTCATACATTCCCGTTTGCTTTGCTTGTTCTATTTGTTGTGCGATTTCTTTGGATAAAACTTCATATTTAGGCATAAACTTCCTCCTCCTTTTTCTTTTTTTATAAAAACAAAGGCGCTATGTTGTACCAAGCGCCATGATAATTGCGGTACCTTTCATTATATCATACAATTTGATTTTTTGCAAATGTTTTTTCAAAAAAATATAAAAAATCACAAAAAAATAAATTCCATGCCCTGCCCGTTCTTTCGAACGCGCAGGGCATGGAATTTGATCCGCCGAAGCGGTATTTACCAATCATTCGGAGTAAACATATTTACCCTGACCGGACTGCAAAATCAAGTCGAACAACGTATACATATCTACATACTTATACGTATATCCATCGTTTTTCGCATTGGCGTATTCGATGAAATCGTTGACAAAGCCAACGAGATCAGGAGTGTACTGGCGAATGGTACGATACGCAGCAAAGTTAGTGCCGCTGTTGCACAATTCCTGATACATTTGTTCACGAGTCTCATTGGTATTGTGAACCGACTGTACCGATCCCCACATTCTCAGGAAAACGGTCTCGCCGTTCAGTACCGTCAGATAGTCGCCCGTGTTAACAAAACCGCCAAGCGGGGCGATCTGAGCATACGCTTCCATGCTAGCCAAAGACAGCTTTCTGTCATCGATAATGAAGCCAACGATATCCATATCGAACTTGCTCAGATACGGTTGATTGTATTCTACCCACTTATCCAAATCTTCCAATCTGGACGGGAATACGTAACCCGCGCCGCTATCGCCCGTAACAAAGTAGTCATTCTCTGTCTTGTTCTCATAGATATAATCAAAAATCATGGGAACACGGTCCGACAGGTTGGGGTTAAATGCCCACATCATGGGCATTTGGCCACGCATACCGCTCTGGAAGCAATCGGGGATCATGAGCTTGAGCCATGCCGAAGAGTCATAGTCTCCGATGTACATGGTAAAGTAGCGGACATTTTCGTCAAACTCTTCATCCAAAGGAGCGTCGTTGTTTTCGAATGTTTCGGTGGTCATTTCATACTGACAGTAAACCGACGCATTGGTCATCCAAGAAGGATTCCAAGCATCTGCCTCTTTGATGAAATCATAGCCGGTAATAAAGGCAACAAATGCCCATTCCAAGGCAACCTCACCGCTGGAGCCCCAGTTGTTAAATACCGTATACTTCATGTACCAAGGCGGGAATCCCATCAATTTACCGAATTTTCCATTGTTGCGATTCTGGAAGTAGCCAAGAATGGTGCCCAGCGTTTTAGCGTCCGTACCAATTGGTTGATTCGGATCGTCGCAGGGCGCCTCGTCAGTCTTACAGGTCAAGTCAACAAAGAAGCACTCGTTGTAAATGTAGTAATCATGGCTGTACAGCTGATTGGAATCGGGGGTGGTAGGAACGGCTGCTCTTTGATAGATGATGTTAGATGCCACTTGAGATGCGCCATCCAAAGTATACGCAACCATCTCGGGATTGACGCGATCACCGTACTTTTCAAGTGCCCACAGATACGGGTCACATTTGATACTACCCGTAGAAGGAATATCGGTATCGGCAATCGTTGTACCCTTCTTTCCGGTAAACATATTGCACAGGTCCATTTTTACCTCAACGTCCTTGTTACACAACCAAGTATACAAGCTGTTCGCATCGGTATCGTAACGTACAGGCAGGTATCCCTCCACGCTACAGATGGTTGACGCTACATTCGACGTAGCGGGAACGTTGGGATCCCAAACAACAATACCGGCCTCCAAAATGTAGGAGCTGAACGCATCCCACAGATCCGACCACGTTTTCAGGTCGATCGTCTGGGAGCCCTCGAGCATCTTACCTTCGCCGCTGATGTAGTTCAGCCAGAAGCGATCGGTCGAGTCAAACATTTGATAGACGTAAAAGCGGTTTTCCTTGGCATCTTTGTTGAGTCTTCCCTGCAACGTAGTATAAAAACGAACGATATCGTTATAGTCCTCGTTGTTGGTCTGACCGTTGATGCCTCTAATATCATGGATCAAATAAACCTCTAAGGGATACTCGAACGCTTGCTTCAGATTCAACTCAGCCGGAATAGACAGATCTGTTTTGGAATATGTTTGGGTTTCTTCGTTATATCCAAGATAGGTTTTGACAAAATAATCAATCGCCGCACGCAAAGCAGCCTCTGTGTTACCGTCGATTAAAATCTTGTTTCCTTCCAAACGAATGATAAATTCGTCGCGCGCCAGATCCTCGGGGGTCAGCTCGCACACCGCACGGTCGCACTGACCGACAACGATCTCATAAGCCTCACCGTCATCGTCCGGGGTCCAGTCAGTCGTAATTTCAATATTACAGCCGGTGGCATCTACAATGGATTTCTTCAGTTGAGCTGCCAACACACGACGGGGGTCAGTCGACATGGCCAAATCACTTCTAACAATGCGGAAGTTCGTCTTACCATCTTTGATGATATCAATCATGGGGGTGGCAGGTTCTCCCGGCTCCTCAGGGGTTTCAGGAATATCCGGTTCCTCGGGAGTTTCGGGTGTATCCGGTTGTTCCTGGGGTTGTTCCGGATCATTTGACGCTTGACAAGCAAGCAAAGACACACTACTGAACATCATCAGTATAGACAAAATGATCAACAATACTCTTTTCATCGAGCAATTCTCCTTTCTGATCGCGAGATGATTTATTTTACCATCTTTTTGCATATTAGTCAATATACTTTTGTGCTTTTTGGCTAATTTTTTATAGCAATTCCGTTTTTGGCCGTTTCGTATTGGCTAAAACAAAACGGGGCCTATGCGCGCTCCTTAGAACACGCATAGAACCCGTTTTTTATTCAACGTCTATCCATCAATCACCGTAGACATATCTACCCTGGCCGGATTGAAGAACTAAGTCAAACAGCGTATACATATCAACGTACTTATAGGTATAGCCGTCATTTTGAGCGTTGGCATACTGGATAAATTCCTCGATGCAGGACACAATCTGAGGAGTATACAAACGAATGGTACGATACGCCGCAAAGTTTGTCTTGCTACCATTGATCCAGTTATACATGCTCTGAAGCCATCCCTCACCACCGGGATAAATATCATACATATTCATGTAAACCGTTTCGTTGTTGTAAATCGTCAGATATTTGCTACCATCGTTATGGAACGAACCGTGAGGAGAAATCTCAGCATAGGCAGCCAATTCACGCATGGTCAAAGGATTCTGGTTGATGATAAAACCAACGATATCCATGTCGAACTTATCCAAATAAGGACGGTTATATTCTACCCAAAGATCGATATCCTTGAGCATCGTAGGCATGACGTAGCCCGCACCACTATCACCCGTAACGAAGTAGTCATTCTCTGTTTTATTCTCATAAATATAATCAAAAATCATGGGAACACGGTCAGACAAGTTGGGATTGAACGCCCACATCAATGGGAGCTTGCCTCTTTCTGTGCTGGTAAAACAGTCGGGCACCATTTCTTTGAGCCATGCAGAGGAGTCATAGTCGCCAATGTAAATGGTGAAATATCTTACATTCTCGTCATACTCTTCCGTCATCGGCGAATCGTTATTTTCATAGGATTCGACCGTGGGAGTATACTGGCAATACACCGATGCGTTGGTCATCCAGGCAGGCTGTGCCGCATCTGCCTCTTTGATAAAGTTATACTCCGTGATCAGCGAAACAAACGCCCATTCCAGCGCCACCGGTTCAGGCTTGCCATGGCCGAGGTACGTTGTATACTTCATATACCAGGGCGGGAATCCCATCAGCTTGGACATTTTACCGTTATTGCGCTCTTGCATAGTAGAAAGGATCGTCTTCAGGGTCTTGGCATCCGTGCCGAGGGGCTGAGTGGGATCGTCGCAAGGACGTTCGTACGAAATACAAGTCAAGTCAATAAAGAAGCACTCGTTATAAATATAATAGTCGTGGCTATAGAGCTGATTATACGCAGGAGTTGTATTTTCCGCCTTTTGATAGATCGGGTTGGAGGCTATCTGGGACGCGCCATCCAGTGCGTACGCCAGCATTCCGGGATTGGTGCGGTCCATATACTTTTCCATGGCCCAAAGATAGGGGTCACACTTGATACTCCCCGTGGAAGGAATATCGGTATCGGCAATATTCGTACCCTTCTCGCCCGTGAACATATCGCAAAGATTAAACTTTACGTCTACACCGTTGTTGTAGAGCCACGTATACAAGCTGTCGTCAGAAGAATCGTAGCGAACGGGGAGATATCCTTCCACGCTACAAATCGTTGCGGCAACATTGGCCGTAGCAGGAGCGTAAGGATCCCAAACAACCATACCGGCTTCCAAAATATAGGGGGCAAATGCATCCCACAAATCCTTCCAACTTCTCAGGTCGATCGTATCGCAACCATCCAACATCTTGCCTTCGCTGCTGATGTACTCTAACCAAAAGCTATCGGTCTTGTCATACATTTGATAGACGTAAAAGCGATTTTCTTTGGAATTTTTATTCAGTCTTCCCTGCAACGAAGTGTAGAAACGAACTACGTCATTATAATGCTCGTTGTTTTTTGCACCGTTGATACCTTTGATATCATGAATGAGGTAAACATCATAAGGATATTCAAACGTGGTCTGTAATGTCAGATCCAACTGAATTGACAGATCTGTTTTGCTATATGTGTTGGTTTCTTTATCATAACCAAGATACCTTGCGATAAAGTAGTCAACCGCTGCTGTAAGGGCAGCATCGGATCCACCGTCGATCAAAATCTTGTTGCCTTCGAAACGAATCACAAATTCATCACGAGCCAGGTTGTCCGGTGTAAACTCGCACACAGCACGATCGCACTGACCGATAATAATCTCACTGATGGTGCCATTATCATCGGGCGTCCAGTCCGTTGTGATCTCAATATCGCAACCGGTAGCCTCTTGGATGGCCTGTTTCAACTGTGCTGCGGAGACACGGCGAGGATCATTGCCCGTAGCCAGATCACTTCTTACAATGCGGAATTCTGTCTTTCCGTCTTTAATAATGTCTACCCAAACAGGCTCAGGTTCTTCAGGATCAGCCGGATCCTCGGGGGTGTTCGGGATGTTGGGCTGGTCCGACGGTTGTTGGGTATCATCCGGCTTTTGACACGCGAACAATGTGACACTGCTCAGCATCATCAAGATGGCCAAAATGATCAATAGTGTTCTTTTCATTTGGGGCTCCTTTCGAATAGCGTAGTATATGGGTCTATTGTACCATCTTTTGAGGGATTCGTCAATATCTTTTTATATAACGCGGTAGCTCCTTGAAACAAAAAAAAGACCGCCACTTGGCGGTCTTACTTGGGAATTGCATAATTGCTTCTGAGGGAATGGGTCCATGCCCATTGAAAATCGAACAAAGGAAGAAATCAAGATGAAGAAACTCAAGAATTTGAAGTATATGCTTGAACCGAACAACAATGTTGTTCAGGAAGTACAAGCCCTTGGTCTATTAGTATCGATCAGCTGAACACATTACTGTGCTTACACCTTCGACCTATCAAACTCGTAGTCTGCAAGTGACCTTACCAGCTCTAGGCTGGAGGGATATCTAATCTTGAGGTGTGCTT
>JAZQUX010000237.1:0-18591 GCA_045631585.1 Eubacteriales bacterium
GATATCGCTGACGCGGATAACGAATGCTTCGATCTCGTCGCCCTTCTTATACAGGGCTGTGAGTTTAGCCGAAGGATCGTCCGTGATCTGCTCTGCCTTGATGTAACCCGTTACGCCTGCGCCCAGATCAAGCTGAAGCTCAGTATCACTAACGTGTTCAACAACGCCGGTAACAACATCTCCTGTATTTAAAGTTTTAAAAGAATCTTTCAGTAGTGTTTCGAAATTTTCCATTTCGCTCATGGTTTTGTATACCTCCTCTATTACGTCATCCGGTGTCGATGCACCGGCGACAATACCTACACTTCGGTAGGGCCACGGGTGTTGCAAAACAAGCTCTCCGGCATCCTCCACAAGCAACGTCTGCGCCCCTTGCGATTGGCAAGTCATGGCAAGCTTTTGCGTGTTTGAGCTATGCGTACCACCGACAACAATCATCAATTCATGCGTCTGCGCCAGGGATTTTGCCTCGGTTTGCCGCAAATCCGTAACATTACATATTGTATCAAAAATTAACGCATTTGTACATACTTTTTTGATAAATTCTTGGCATTTCAGCCATTCAGCCAAAAAGAACGTTGTTTGCGTCACGACGATTGGCTGTTTTTTACAAAAATCAGTCACCTGTCCTTGGGACACAGCAAGGGCGATTTGCTCCATGGAAGAAAAAACGTGTGTTTCCCCCGAAAAGCAGCTGATAATGCCCTTGACCTCAGGGTGAGACGCCTCGCCAAACACCCAAAGCTGGCGCTCGGGCACGTCATGCTCTTTCACAATTGAATGGATGCGAGAGACGAACGGGCAAGTACAATCGACCACCCGAAAATGAGAATTTTCCCTTGCCTTGGCATCCAAAACCTCTTTGATTTGTCGCTCGATGCCGTGCGCACGAATCAACAGCGCCACCGGATGATCAACATCGGCCGATGCAATCAACAGCGGCAACTGTTCCGCCGTTACCGTTTGGACACCGCGCGCAGCCATGCGAGCGTTATAGATGCCATTGTGAATCAGCTCCCCCAAGGTAACCACTCGCTCGCCCTGTCGGCGCTCGTCGAGCAGTTTCTCCAAAGCATCCGTCGCACGGCGCACACCAAAGCAGAAGCCGGCGTGCTTGGCCAGTGTCACCTTCCAATCAGGGCGCGTCATGGGAAATCCCTTCCTCGTACAAGGTGCAGATTTGTTCAAACACCGCATGAGAAATACGCGCGTACTCTGCCTGGCGGCTGCGATGTGCGGTTTCCTCCGACACATCGGACGAGGCGTCGGACAACATTTCGTAGGAGATGGGATGACCAATGATCACATCCACACCGCTAAACATTTTCAGACGGTTCTTCTTGGTTTTCAAGCACACGGGCAACACCGTGACATGAGTTTTGTCCACCAAAAGTCCCGCACCGTTTTTGACCTTGTCCACCGTATCACGCAACGGCTGATCGGGACAACGGGTACCCTGCGGGAACATTCCCACGCACATTCCCTCTTGCAGCAAAGAAATCGACGTTTTGATCGCCCCGATATCTCCCGAGCGATCCACGGGAAATGCGCCAAAGGAGCGCAACAATCCCGCAAGCAGGGGGATGCGGAATAATTCTTTCTTCGCCATAAAATGAGGCTGCTGTTTTTTTAGTGCAACAGAAAACAGCACCGGATCCCATGCGGATATATGGTTGCCGCACAGAAGATAGTTCTCTCCCTCTGGCTCTCGTTCCGCATAATGCACTCGCACGCGAAAGAGCCATAATATAAATCGGGAAAGAACACGGTGCATTCTCGCGTAAAAGCGAGAACCGTTCATCTTCTTATCCTTTTTTTCTTGCTTGGTTTGTTTACCTTTCATGGATATCCTCTTTCTTTTGCCGGTTATATCAAGCTCGTTTATTTATTTCGTTCGGCAATGATACGAAGAACCGCGTCCACCGACTCATCGACACTCATATAGGAATTATCCAAATGAATGGCATCCGGCGCGGGAATGGCAGGGGCAATGGCGCGACCGCTATCCTGCGCATCACGCTCTTTCATTTCGCGCAAAACGTCCTCATAGGAAGCGGGCATTCCCTTCTCTTCCAATTCCTTGGTACGTCGTTCCGCACGCGCCTCGGCCGATGCGACCATGAAAATCTTAATGTCAGCATCGGGCAGAATCACGGTGCCGATATCGCGACCGTCCATGACAACGCTGTTACGGCGAGCAATCTCCCTTTGGGTATCCAAAAGGAAGGCGCGAACGACGGGAACAGAAGACACGTCGGATGCGGCCATGGAAATTTCGGGGCGGCGAATGCGATCGCCCAAATTTTCGCCGTTGAGATACACGCACTGCACACCGTCTTCATACTTTACGTCGATGTGGATTTCGGGCAGCATGGCCTCCAACGCCGCAGCATCTTTGGTACCGACACCGCGCTCGATGGCGGCATAGCCGATCGTGCGATACAGCGCGCCCGTATCAACATATACAATACCTAACTTACCGGCAAGTGCTTTGGCAACGGTGCTTTTGCCCGCTCCGCTGGGGCCGTCGATGGCAATTTGAATCATGATAGGATTTCTCCTTGTATTGAAAATTTATCGTTGAATGATGGCTTTCCTACGCAACCGTCCTGCACGGCAGGTGTCGGATGCGAGAGCCGTTGTCGAGTCTTTGTCTTAGTTTCCCCACGCCGCGTGTTCTCCCGCAACAACGGCGGTAGAAAAAGCAATTTGGAGATTAAATCCTCCGGTATACGCGTCAACGTCCAGCACTTCTCCTGCAAAATACAGGCCGGCAAGACATTTGGACTGCATAGTTTTGGGATCGATCTCGCGGACATTCACACCGCCGCGAGTGACAATGGCCTCCTCAATGGGACGGAACCCGGTCAGTGGGATGCGCACGCCCTTGATACAAGACAGCAGTGCCCGTCTTTCTTCCTTTGTAATGGCATTGACCTTGGTATGGGGATCAATTCCGCACAGATCGATGATCACGGGAATGATCTTTTGAGGGAGCAAATCTCCCAGCGCATTGGCAAAATCTTTGTTTTTATATTTGTTGAAATCAGAAAGAATGCGAGCGTCCAGCGTTTTCTCATCCAGCGCCGGCTTCAAATCAATGACCGCCTCGTATTTTCCCGGCGCAATGTCAGGTACATGGGCTGAGGCAGACAGAACCATCGGTCCCGTCAGGCCGAAATGCGTAAACATCATCTCGCCGAAGTCCTCAAATACCGTCTTGCCGCCGGTTGCCACGATGGACAGCCGAACGTTTTTGAGCGACAAGCCCTGCAAGGAAGGGCACAGCTTGCCCGCCGCCGTGATGGGTACAAGAGACGGACACAGCGGTGTTACCGTATGCCCTGCCTGTCGGGCAAAGGCGTAGCCATCGCCATCCGAGCCGGTCAACGGGTAGGATTTACCGCCCGTGCAGACGATAACGGCATCGGCCGCCTGTTCTCCGCTTGCAGTTTGAACGCCGCGCAGGCATCCGTCCTCGATCCAAAGGGATTTGACTCGTTCATAGACAACGGACACGCCCGCATGGCGACAAGCGTCGCCCAGCGCCGCTACGATGTCAGCCGCTTGATCCGACAGGGGAAAGACACGTTTGCCCCGCTCGGTTTTGAGCGGCACGCCTCTCGACTCAAAAAAATCTTTGGTATCGGCCGTGGAAAAACGATTGAGCGCCGTATACAAAAAGCGGGGATTTGTCATGACGTTGGAAAGAAATTCGTTCGTCTCGCAATCGTTGGTGACGTTGCACCGTCCCTTGCCCGTGATACGCAATTTACGACCCAAACGCCCCATGCGTTCATACAAGGTCACTTGTGCGCCGTTCCCCGCGGCCGTCAGGGCCGCCATCATGCCGGCCGCTCCGCCTCCGATCACGGCGACGCGAATCATATCGTTATTTGGATTTGTCATATACTTCATATTCGTCCCAGATCTGCTCCAAGCGGTGCAACCGCTCGGTCAAATCATTTTGCTTTTTGAGCGACAGCGCAACAATCAAGGCGTTGATGATGCTCAAGGGCGCCACAAGGGAGTCCATAAACGACGCCATATCAGTGTGTGCTGTCAACAGCTGGTCGGCATGAGGGGCGATGGGAGAATGGTGGGAGTCCGTCAGAGCGATGACATCCGCGCCGGCATTGTGTGCAAATTCAACCGCCGTTACCACACGTTTGGAATAGCGCGGGAAGCTGATGGCCACCAGCACGTCGTCTTTCCCAATGTTGATCATCTGCTCGAATACTTCACTGCCCGCCGTCGATTGAATCATCTTGACGTTATCGAACATACGGCGCATACCCGAATCCAAAAATCCCGCCAGATGCGAGGAAGAACGAACACCCATAATGTAAATATTCTTCGCACGGATCAGCGAATCCACCGCACCGGAAAACGCCTCACGGTTTAGGTGCTCCGCCGTTTGCTTGATCTTATCCGCGTCACCAATCAGCGTCTTGGCTACAATATCACCGTCGCCGATCAGGTGGTTGGCGACCTCAATTCGCTGGAACGCCGTCAAACGGTTTCGAATGATATCCTGCATGGCTCGCTGGAACTCGGGATATCCCTCAAAGCCCAGCTCGGTCGCAAAACGAACAACCGTCGATTCAGACACGTTGACCGTCTCACCCAACTTGGCGGCCGTCATGTAGGCTGCTTTCTCGTAATGATCCACAATATACGCAGCGATGCGGCGCTGACCTTTGGAAAATGAGGTCATACCCTCTTTCATTTGAAGCAACAGATCTCTTAGCATATCTGACTCCTTTCACCTCTATGACAGGCACAGGGGAATTACATAATAACACAGGATATATTATACCCCCTTTAGGCTCGCTTGTCAATTCGATTTTGCATTTTTCCCTTCCCAAACTTGCAAAAAAAGAAACAACGAAAGCCATTTTCCAAAAAATGGCTTTCGTTTCACATATTATTCTTCGCGATACCGCTTGGCCTGTGTGCTGAACAGTTCGTAGTATTTGCCCTGCTTCTGCATCAAGGAGCGGTGATTGCCCTCCTCGATCACTCGGCCGTACTCCAGCACCACAATTTTGGAGGCGACCGTCGCGCTGGACAGGCGGTGAGAAACAAAAATGGTTGTTTTGCCCTGTCGCAGACGGTCAAACTGATTGTAAATTTCCTGCTCAGCAATGGCATCCAGCGCCGCCGTAGGTTCGTCCAAAATCAGAACGTCGCAATCGCTGTAAAAGGCTCGGGAGATAGCCAGCTTTTGCCATTGACCGCCCGAAAGCTCTGCTCCGTCCTTCTCGAAAATTCGCATCAAGGGCGTTTCGTACCCTCCCGGCATAGCTTCAATAAACTCTGCCGCGCCCGAAGCTTCCGCCGCCTCCTTGAGGTCTGCCTGATCGACCGACTTTTGAATATTACCAAAATGAATATTCTCGCCGGCGCTTTCTGCATATCGGCCAAAATCCTGGAAAATAATGCCGAACATACGGTACAAATCCTGCACGTCATAATCGCGCAAATCCTCGCCGTCCAGCAAGATTCTTCCCTCGGTGGGATCGTATAGTCGGGTCAGCAGTTTGAGCAACGTCGTTTTTCCGGCGCCGTTCAGGCCAACCAAAACCAAACTTTCACCGGGGTTCAAGGTCATATTCACATTTTTGAGTACATCCCGATCGGTATCGGGGTAACGGAAGGAAACATTTTCAAACACAATGGTGTGCTGCTGTCCGTGCGCGACCTTCAAAGGCGTCGCCACGCGAGGCTTGACTGTTTGCTCATGATCCATAAAGCTCATCAGATTGTCGATAAACAGCGTGCCTTCATAGACCGCGGAGGACGCCGAGATCAGCGCCGCCACGTTGCCCGAAATGCTGGTCAGCGCACCCGTGAGCAGGGTATAGTCACCGATCATAATCTCGCCCGTGAACACGCGGGAAGCAATCAGAGCAAAGAACAAGCAGTTCACGATCGCGGACAGCAGGGCAATTCCCACGTGCCATGCGCCCTCTCCGATAATCAAGCGGCGCATTCCCTTATAGTATCGACCGAAGGCGTCGTCATAGCGGTCAATAAAGGTGTCGGAAAGATCGTACAGGCGCATCTCTTTGACCAAATCCTTGTTGACCATCAAATGCGAATAATAGTCCATCTGACGGCGTTCCTTGGAGCGCCAGCGCATGTAGCGAACATTTTTGTGGCGATAGGTGAAGGTAATGATAGCGGACGGAACCGAAACCGCCACAATCACCAAGGCCGACCACCACATCCCCGGCGCACGGAACAGAATCAAAAGGTAGGAGACCAGCCCGATCATGGTACTGACCAATCCCAGCGTGGAGGATAGTGTCTGAATGGGGCGGTGTCCCGCCTCGCCGTTGGCATTTTCCAGCTTTTCGTAAAAGGCCGGAGAATCATAGGATGCCAAATCAATTTCTTTGGCTTTGTGCATGATCTTCAATCGAATGTGCCGCACCACTCGCTCGCCCGCAATACGCGTCGTGGCCGATTTGATGCGATCCAACACCGCGTTGATGATGCGGTAGGAAAACAGCACTATCAGCAACACAAAGATGGGCGACGCAAAAAACAGCGCCCGGTCGACCGATTGACCGAATCCCGTCTGCAACTCGTTCAAAACGCCGGCCGAAATCAAAGAACCCAGTACCGGCATAAACCCATTGAACAGAGCCATAAAAATCAAAAAGAAGAGAATCCAAGGACCCGTTTCCCACACCAGGCGGGTAATATAGCCCAGACGCTTGAAAAAACCGCCGATCACAATACAAAGATATCGCGGCACGTCTCTGAGTCGTTGCGGTTTGGGAATTCCGCCTTTTTCTGCTTCCCGACGATGGGGAGGAATGCTTCTTGGGGATGGACGCTGATTCATAACAACCTCCGTTAAAAATAAATTTTGTTGTGGTACTTGGTGGGTAAGCCTTCCCGCCACAGATGAGAGTCATTCGATAACTGCAGCACCTTGGGGAAAATCAGTCCCTCGCTTCCTTCAAAATTTATTACTGTCATACTCGAGTGTCCAATATCAAAGCGAACAGACATATCCGGATACGGAATATCCAACAAACAACTCAGAAACGCCACGCCAAAGCCGTGATGGGCAAACAACGCCACGCGTTCTTGGTTCGGGCGCTCGACAACGTATCCCGCGCGCTCGTAATCGTGGCGATATCCCAAGGAGAGCATAAAGTCGTCACATTCACGTCTGACCCGAAGCATTCCCTGTTCAAACTTCGTGTCGGCAAACGCCGGATGCGTGTACCATTCTCGGCCCATCGCCCGCACCTCGGGGGACATCATGGTCTCTACCGTCGGTCGATGGAAAAAGCACCACGTTAAGTGTCCCCGGTCGTCCGTCGGCATGGTCAACTCTTGCCAAACGTGGTTTTCGTTGCACCAATCCAGCAGTGTCATGTCTTTTTTGACCAAATCGCAGGTGGGACGCGCCGTTTCTATGGCGCGATTTGAGGTCGAGCAGAACACACGATCCAGCCCATACGCCGCCAGTCTCTTGGCCAGCGCTTCCGCCTGACGGTGTCCCAAGGGAGTCAGTTGATCGGGCGAATAGATGGGATCGGCGTGTCGCAAGAAAAACAGTAGCATGGCAATCACCTCAATTTTCACATAGGGCTTGATTTTTTGACAAAAATATCATATAATTATTGTAGCACAGCCGCGCCGCTCTGTCAACTGACATTTGCGCGCTGCCGCGTGTTTTTTGAAAGGAGATTCTCCGATGAAATATCCCTGCTGTTATCCGGCAGACATTCTGCTGCCCGAACGCAATATCATAGAGCAAGGGCGCTGGGCTACCATCGCCTGCGACCAATTCACCAGTGAGCCTCACTATTGGAAACAGGCGGATCGCTTTGTCGGCGACGCCCTTTCCACGTTGCGCATGATGCTGCCCGAGGTCTACTTATCCCAAACCGCCGAGCGTCTACCCGCCATCCACGCCGCCATGAACACAGCGCTGGAATATCATTTGGTTTGCCACCGTGATGCGATGATCGCAGTAGAACGCACGCAATCGGACGGTCGCGTTCGTCGCGGGCTTGTCGCCATGATCGATCTGGAACAGTACGACTATCAAAAGGGCTCAACCTCGCTCATTCGTGCCACCGAGGGAACGGTGCTGGAGCGTATCCCGCCCCGCGTGGCCATCCGTCGCGACGCACCGCTCGAGATGCCTCACGTCATGCTGTTGATCGACGATCCGAACAAAACGGTTCTTGAACCTTTGTTCCAAAGCAATTCCCACCGCGAAATCGCTTATGATACCGATTTGATGCTGGGCGGTGGACACATCAACGGCCATTTCCTCACCAACGAGGAACAATCACGAGTCATGGCCGCATTGGACGCGCTCGTTTCTCCCGAAGCCATGTCCGCCCGATATGGCGATGCAACTCTGTCTCCCCTGCTGTTCGCAGTGGGTGACGGCAATCACTCTCTGGCGACGGCCAAAGCGGCATTTGAGGAAATCAAGGCGAGCATCGGCGCGGATGCGGCCGCATCTCATCCCGCGCGCTATGCACTGGCTGAGATTGTCAATCTGCACGACGAGGCTTTGTCCTTCGAACCCATCTACCGCGTCATGTTTGGCGTAGACCCCGCTGACGTGTTAGCTTCCCTGCGCGCCTATACGGATGCGCTTCAGGGCACGGCCGCTCTCCAAAAAATTCATGTCGTCGGGGATGGCATGGCCCAAAACATCGAAATTAAGCGCCCCGTTCAGCAACTGACCGTCGGCACGCTCCAAACTTTTATTGATGAATATTTGAGCACGCACCCCGAGGCGGAAGTGGATTATATTCACGGCGTGGAGTCTACCATGGTGCTGGCAAACAAGCCGAATGCGATTGGCTTTTTGTTTGACGGCATGGAAAAGTCTCAGCTGTTCCGATCGGTTATATATGACGGCGCGCTGCCGCGAAAGACGTTTTCGATGGGACATGCACAAGACAAAAGATATTACATGGAATGTAGAAAGATCAAATAATGACAAATCGGAGAGCTCCGCCAAAGAGCTCTCCGATTTTTTGTTGTATGCAAATATCAATTTTCAGCATTTTCTCCCACAGCCTCGCGCAGCCCACCTCGACTTCGTCGAGCTACGCGCGCGTTGCTGATAACACTTTGGTTCTCCCCTCCGTTACCAAAGCCATTCTACTATTGTGGAGCGGATGGGGATGGGGCCCCGCCGCTTGCGACAGCTATTGCATCAAGCAGAGTATATTCTTCCCCATACAGCGTTAGAAACGGTTGTTTGGACAAACGTTTCTTTTCCTCCCATTAAAGTTCTTGAAGGGGCGTGGGGGAACTTCTCTCAAGAAGTTCCCCCACATACCATTCGACCCTCACTTCAATTTCTTCGGCCCATCGACATCCTCAAGGAAGTACGACGCCTCCATGTCGGCCATGCAAAGCGCGTACGCCAAAGGGAACATTTCAAGCGCGCGTCCGACCTGATTGGCATCCTCGGGGCCGGAAAAACCCATGTGGTAGCGAATGGCAAAAGCCTCGTCACGGGTCAATCTCATGTATCCCGAAATGATATAAACCGACTTTTCACCATGTCCGTACGGCAGCGTGTCCTCAATGGTAAAGTAAGGCACACTGACCCAGCGGCCGGTCTCATCTTTGGCGTTACGGTAGCTTGTTTTGTAAAAATTAACCTTACACAAATCATGAAGAAGCGCCACAATAGCCGCGCTCTCGTCGCTGTAATGAATCCCGTACACGTCCTTCATTCGGGGGCGCGCCAAAATATCGCACAGGCAATCGTACACATTCAGGCTATGATCCAACAGTCCCCCTTCGTACGCACCGTGAAAGCGAGTGGATGCGGGAGCTGTGAAAAAATCGCTGTGATCGGACAAAAGGAAATTCAAAAGCTCCTCCGATCCCTCGCGCTTGATGTTGGCTCGGTATATTTCAATAAAGCGTTCTTTACTGGTCATATTGTTCTCCTTGTGTGCTAATTAACATTACATTTCGATATTGTTTATCGCTTCCTGATCGACAGAAACTGCGTGTGTTTTCATTTGTTTTTCATACCACTTCCCCATCTGCTCTGCAACCAAACCGTCGCGGGCATCAATAAACCACTCTTCCGGACCGATTTCGTCAATCAACAAGATGACATAATACGCCGTATCCATTTTTGTCATGGCATTATATTGGGTATACTGGATCAATTCAAAGTCGCCGGCATTTCGATTGTCATCAAACAGCCACGCCGTAATCTCTTCAGGCACCCCTTGATTGGTAGCTGAAGTTGTATCGATAGGCTTAATAACGAAATCCAACTCGTCCGACGTAGCATTTTGATTCAGCGAGCCCGAGAGTAGATCTTTGATTATCGTTATAACCGATTGTGATCCGGACGAAATACCCGAGCCACCTCCGACCGGAACAAGTACTGCCGTGCCGAATTCTTTTCCAGCGGAGATCACCGACGACCCGAAATCACTTCTCCTTGCTTCTATATATTGACCAAAAGAAAGTTCCGAACCCGTGATATTCCACTTTTCCTCAAGTCCCTGCAGTGCTTCGGCATCTGTTTTTTCGCCTGTTTTGAATTCTTCAAATATCGCTTTAATCTGAGCCTCTGTATAAGCTTTATCCGTTTCCTTTTGTGCGATCGGGAATAAAACATAACTGAAATTACGAGTCGTATCTTCTACGCGAGATGCAGCGCGGACAACAAAATAAACAGTAGCGTAGTAAACCTCATCTTGCCCAAAGGAATCATTTACTATCAACCGAGTAGAATTGACCAAGGCAGGATTTTCTCCGTCCGCACCAAAAATCCATAGCGACAGTGCATCCCCTCTATTCCTATACTCTTTAGTAAGTAGTCCTTCTACGTAGGCATCGGCTGCCTCATTTACTCGATTTTCCGCTCTTTCCGCAGCTGTCGTTTTTTCCTCCGTCGTGGGGTCTGACACCCATCCTATTTCTTCCTCATAATATTTGGTATATAATCCGTCTCTGTTGTCTTCCAACCATATCTCTTTAGCGCAAGTCAAAAAAGAATCCAGCGTTGTCATGCCGAGCAAGGCATTTGCCTTAGCGCTCAAATCTGTTTTGATTTGTTCATAGATTGCTTCCAGTTCTTCCTCAGACTTATTCTGATTTTCTTCCTTTTGGCGCAAGTCGCTCATGCGAAGCGTAAAAGTATAGCTATAATAATCCGCACTGATGTAATCATCCTTGTTTCTGTCGAAGAACGCCTCGACATCCGAAAGAGTTGCAGAAGTGTGGTAGTCGTCCTGAACCATAGAATAGTATTTAGAAGCGTATGTCTGCAGTTCCAGTGCCTTGCGAACGTCCTCTTCTTTCACACCATTGCCGTATATATCGCTTAAATACGAATCCAAGTTTGAATAAGATTTATTTTTAGAATAGAGCTTCAGCATCCCCATTTGGACGTCAATTCTCATCATCTCATCTTCGGACAACGCAGCACCGGCATTCTTGGCTGCTTGACAAATGATCAACAGCTCTTCCGCCTGCTCTTTCGCCTGTTCAGCAAAATAATCAAACCATGTCTGGCCATTTTGATGATCCCTTACCTGCTTTTTAAGACTGCTGTTAGGGTCAATACCCATATAAGAGTAGACCATGTCATCAGGCAAGCCCATGTTTTCAAGCATAGATTTGAATGATTCAACATGTTCTTGATAAACACTATAAATAAAGTAAGACATCATTTTATCCGTAACTTCAAAATCCGCTGTACTCATAACCACTTTCCCGGATTTTTCTGATTGGCAAGAAGTTGTCAAAATGGTTGTGATAAGCATACACATCGCCAACAGCAGGCAAAACAGCGTACGAACAAAACCAGTTTTTCTCATAGTAAATCTCCTCGGATGTTTAATATTTTTATCAGTATATCACAGCCCCCCGCCTCTTGTAAAGTCCCCAAAAGAAAAAATCCCGTGCACACGGGATTTTTCTTCACTATTTCTATTCAACCGTCAAGTCCAGACTGTCGCAATGGAGAAAATCATGAGCGGCCAGGGAGGAATCTGTCGGGATAAGACGCGACGCACCACAGGCGCGGCAGGTCACGCGAACGCCCTCGTTTTCGATATCAACGTCATATTGTCTGTCTTCTGTCACTTCCTCACAGCGGCACTTGATCTTGCCCTCGGCATCCAAGTCATGAATGACAAACAAAACAATATCCAGCACCTGGGGATCGGTCGGGAAGGAGCCGTCGTCCTCGGTGGGTTGCAGGTCTTCAAAACCGCTCAATCCGTTTTGCTCCAAGAGGTTCAACAATTCCAATTCGGAGCGGGACATCTCGGCCTTGACATAGTTTTCATCGCCCACACAGCAAATATTGATGTCGGTGTACGGACACGGCATACAGAACAGCTCTTTCCCAAAAAACAGCGATTTACTCAACGTATAATGATGCGGAGAGGAGCACAGCATGCAAGGAACGGTCAATCTAACTTTGCCATCTTTGTTGTTGACAATCACCATCTCGCTCTCGCCGCAGCTGCATTTCAGCTTCAACATATCCGCGGTCAAAGAAAACATATTGATTCCGCTGAGCACCGCCGCGCCGCACTTAGGGCAACGGTAGGCAAGCGTTGTACTTTTGGCATCCAAAACCATGGTCTGTCTTCCTTTCTGTCACTGATCTTTTTCCGGGCAAATATCCTTACGCCGGCACCTATTTTATCCTATGCCGCTACGGGCTATTTTGTCCGTCACAATCGTTACTTATACACGTTTGATCGAAAAAGGGGCTGCCGCACGCGCGTGCGCAGCCCCTTGCGGTTTGTTTTATGATCGATTAGATGCGAACCTTATCGATAGCGCTGGAGTTGATCTTAACAGCGTGCTTGTCGGATTGCTCCTTCTCCCAAGTCGTCATCTGATCAGCAACCATGCCATCGCGAGCATCAACGTACCACTCTTCGGGACCTATCTCGTCGATAACAACGATGAAGTAGTAAACAACATCTACCTTGTTGGTGCTGTCATACTGCGTGTAACGGATGATCTCATAGTCACCGGCCTTGCGCTCTGCATCGAACAGCCACTCATCGACCTCTTCAGCAGCGCCTGCGCCTTCTCTGTACTCCTCGATCTCGCTTGCGCTAACGCTCTTGCCATCCTTAGAGTAGGTATCGTTCCAGCTCTTGGCAACATCCTCCAGAGCCGCGCCGTCCTTCTTCTCGGTCTTCTTGAAGTCCGCAAACATGGCCTTGATCTGGTCTTCGGTGAACAGCTTGTCGGTGTCCTTTGCCGAAGCCTGCAGCAGGATGTAGTGGAAGTTACGAGTCGTATCTTCCACGCGAGATGCGGCGCGGGTCAGGAAGTAAACGGTGATGGAGTAGGTGTAGGTCTTCTTGCTCTCATCTGTGACGTCCTTGTCGGAGTCGGATTCGATATACTTGGTAGAGTTTACGGTTGCAGCAGCAACGTCGCCCTTACCGAAGATCCACTTTGCTACTTCGTTGCTATCCAGCTTGTCCTCGCCGGGATGCGTGAAACCTTCCTTGAGAAGGGTCTCAACGTACTCGTCAGCTTCCTTCTCAAACTTCTCGGTTGCCTTCTCTTCGGCTTCCTGCTTCTTTTCATCCTCGGTTGCCTTCTGAGAATCCTTCAAGAACTGCTTGTAGTAGGTTTCGTACTTGGATTCCTTGTTGTCTTCCTTCCACTCGTTCTTGACGTATGCCTTGTACTCGTCCAGCGTCTTCAGAGCGGCCAGAGCCTCTGCCTGTGCCTTCAAATCGGTCTTTGCCTGCTCGTACAGCTGCTTGAGCTCGTCGCTGGTCTTATCCTTGTTTTCTTCCAAACCCTTGATGTTAGCCAGCGTTGTCTTGAAGGTGTAGCTGTAGTAATCTGCGCTGATGTAGTCATTCTTGTTCTTGTTGAAGAACTCCTCAACGGTCTCCAGAGTAGCTGCGTCATGGTAGCCTTCCTGAATCTCGGAGTAGTACTTGGAAGCCAGGGTCTGCAGTTCCAGTGCCTTGCGAACGTCGCTCGCCTTTACACCTTCACCGTACATATTGTTCAGGTATGCCTTCAGGTTGGAATAACCGTACAGGGGAGCGTAGAGTTCCATCAGCTCAATCTGGCTGTCCAGGCTTGCCTGCTCAGTCTCGTCCAGTTCAACGCCTGCAGCCTTTGCAGCCTGGCAGATGACCAAAAGTCTCTTGACTTCGGTGGTTGCCTGGTCAGCAAAATACTGGAACCAGGTCTGGCCGGTCTTAGTATCCATGACCTGCTTCTTGAGGCTGGTGTTGGGGTCAATACCGATCAGGCTGTAAACCGAAAGGCCGTTCGACTGCATATAAGAACCGAAGTAAGTCTCATAGTATTCCTGATAGTACTGAACGTAATCGTTGTAAGTGGTGTAGATGAAGTAAGACATCATTGCGCCGTCTACTTCAAAATCGTCCGACTCAGCAGCCGTGCTTCCACGCAGGAACACACCTGCGCCGGTCAGTGCGTTGAACACCAAGAATACGACCAATACCACGGCAAATACAGCCATGCCGATCGTACCGTAAAATACGGATTTGTTTTTCTTTTGTACCTGCTTGGAAGGTGCTACCACCTTATCCTCGGCACGTACGTTTCTGTTTCTTGTACCTTTTCCCATTGTTAGGGTCCACCTTTGTTATAAATATTTTTCGTTTGGAATAGCGACAGTGCCCCTATCCCCACAATCCCATGTATTATACATGATTTGCTTGTTCGTTTTTTGAACAAAATATGAACAAATTAAAAACTTTCGGAGATTTTGCGCAAATATTCGCATATTGTGAGCAAAATCTCCGATTTGCTTCAAAAAATCATCATCAAACGTCCATGATGACAGGCAAGATCATCGGCTTGCGTCCGGTCTTGGCATAAAGGAACTTGGTCAGATCGTCCTTGACCTTCTTTTTCAAGGCCATGTGGTCGAAATAATCGCCCTTTCCTTTGAGGCCTTCGGCAAGGGCTGCGCTCGCCATGCGGCGCGCCTCCTCCATCAGTGACTCGGATTCGCGGACATACACAAAGCCGCGCGAGACGATATCCGGACCGGACAGCACGGCTCTGGTGGTCTCACTCACTGTAGCAACCACGACAATCAAGCCATCCTGTGCCAGATGCAACCGATCACGCAAAACGATATTTCCTACGTCGCCCACGCCATAGCCGTCCACCAGTACACGTCCCGCGGGGATCTCTTCATTGGTCAAGCGAGCGCCGGCGATGTCGATCTCCAGCACACGGCCAATGTCGGACAAGAAAATATTTTTGCTCTCCATGCCCATATACAAAGCGATCTCACGGTGCGCGGCCAGATGGCGGCATTCGCCGTGAATGGGCATAAAATAGCGGGGCTTGGTCAAGGCCATCATCAATTTCAATTCCTCGCGGCAGGCGTGGCCCGACACGTGAACAGCCACCGACGACTCCTGCATGACCTGAATGCCGGTGCGGGTCAGCTCATTGATGACGCGACCGACCAGTTTTTCGTTGCCGGGGATGGCGCTGGCCGACAGCACGACCAAATCCTTCGGCCCCAGAGTAATTTGGGAGTGATCCGAAAATGCCATGCGGTAAAGAGCCGACATCGGCTCACCCTGGCTACCCGTGGTGACAATCGTCAATTCCTCCGGACGATACCGACGAATATCCGCAATATCGATAAGCACGCCCGCAGGGACGCTCATGTAGCCCAAATCGATCGCAGCTCCCATGATATTGGTCATGCTTCGCCCCGTAACAGCGACCTTGCGGCCGTGACGAGCGCTGATATCTACAATCTGCTGAACGCGATGCACATTGGAGGAGAAGGTAGCAATGACCAATCTCTTGTCCTTGTGCTTGCCGAAGATATACTCCAGCGACTCACCCACGCGACGCTCCGAGGGTGTAAAGCCCGGACGCTCCGCATTGGTCGATTCGCTCATCAATAGCAGCACGCCCTCGCGTCCCAGCTCACCCAAGCGAGTCACGTCCATCATATCTCCCTCAATCGGAGAGGTATCCAATTTGAAGTCGCCCGTATGCAAAATCGTACCGAGCGGCGTATGAATGGCCAGAGCGCACGCATCGGCGATCGAGTGGTTAACGTGGATAAACTCCACCTTCATGCACCCTGCCTCGATGACATCTCCCGCCTTGACCTCGCACAGCTTAGGGGTGTTGGTCAGCACGTGTTCCTGCAACTTGTTTTTGATGATACCCAACGTCAATCGGGTGCCGTAAATAGGCGGATTGAGGGTTCGAAGCGCGTACGGGATGGCTCCGATGTGATCCTCGTGGCCATGCGTCAGGAAAATGCCGCGCAGGCGATCCTTGTTGTTATCCAAATAGGTCATGTCCGGAATGACCAAGTCAATGCCCGGCATATCCTCGTCGGGGAAGCCCATACCGCAGTCAACAACAATCATATCCTTGCCGCACTCGATGACGGTAATATTCTTACCGATCTCAGAAAGTCCTCCCAGCGGAATGACTCTCAGCTTGGCGTTGGGATCCAACGCACTTTGGGTCGTTTTCTTCTTGTTTTTATCCGAAGACTTCTTTTCCGCGATCTTTTTCTCGCCGGCTTTTTTCTCTGCTTTCTTTTCCGCTTTTTTCTGATTCGGAACAACGGGCTCCTCTTTCGGCGTTACAACCTCGTTCTTGGGTGGCTTTCCTGCACGGGATAAGCTTGATTTGCTTGCCGTTTTACGCTGAGGCTTTTCCGACTCGGGCGCGGGCAATGAAACCGATTCCAAAATATCCACGCTGGGGCGCATCTGCTTGCGCTTCCCTGCCGTTTTCTTGGCACCTTCCACAGCGGAAAAGCTGGGAATCAGTTCCCCCGGCGCACTCAGGCGTTCGGTTTCCTTGCCGACCGATCGTTTGCCTTGCGTGCGACGACTCCCGCTGTCCGATCTACGGTGCACCGGTGCGCTTTTGGAGGCGGATTCTTCATTATATCGTTTCTTTGATTCTTTTGCCATAAATAATTTTGTGTCTTCTCCTTTCTTACACAATAACATTTGCATGATCTTATCGCATTTCATTTTCATTGCGAAGGTAAAAAACAACGCAAAGCGAGCCTGCCGGCAAAAGCAACGTTTACCGCAAGCTGACATCTTTCTATGAACTTCGCGGCACGCATGCCGCACCCCATTGGCGTCAAACGATCACAACGCGCGAGAGGGAAACCGTCGGAGCTGGCCGACGGCAAACACGAACAAAAACAGTACCTTTATTATATACCATATCTTCGCTTTTGTCAAGGGCGTTATGATCATCCCCCGAAAAGCAGCCAAAGTGTGCCCAACACGCCGCTGCCCAACAAGATGCCCAGGACAAAAAGCAGTCCGCGGGAAAGACGGCGCCGCACGCGAGGCTGCGGCATCAGGGCGCACTCGTCCAAAATGCGGTTGGCCTCCTCCATCATACTGCCGCTCGCCTCCCCGCGATACTCCCGTCCCTCCCGAAGCACAAAATATGCTTGTTCATAATAAATACTGTTTCGTGTCTGTAAGACAACCATCTGTTTTTGCGTTCCCCTGACCATTCGTCTTGCCCCCGTCTCTTTTTCTTTGAGCATTGACCGTTTTTCAGCCGTTCAAACACAAGCGGCACACAAGACAAGAAAAGAAAATGCAAAATACCATCACAAGCAAGGCAACGGGCAACGCATAGCGCGTTTTCTTCAGCCCCACCGAAGAAAAGTAGAGAGATATCACATACACAGCCGTGTCCGAGCTTCCCATGATGACCGAGGCACAAACGGCAACAAAACTGTCCGCGCCGCTGTGCTCCAATAGTGAAGCATACGTTGCCGTCGCGGCACTGCCCGAAAAGGGGCGCGTCAGCAACAGCGGCAACAACTCGCTCGGCACACCCAACCTGCCAAATACGGGAGAAAGCCACGCGCTCAGCACCTCGATGGCCCCCGACGCACGCAACATACCGACCGCCACAAGCAACGCCACCAAGGTCGGGCACAGCCGAACGGCTGTCCGAAGCCCGTCGTTGGCCCCTTGGACAAAGGCATCAAAGAAGGGGGCCCCACCCTTAAGCATGATCAGGGCAATCAACGTCACAAGCGCGGGCAACAGCCAAACGGAGAGCGAGGACATGAGTTGCATCACGCCTCATCCTCCCGCATCAACACATCCGTTATATACCGCGCGGCATGACCGTCGCCAAAGACCATCGAAGGATGAGCCATGGCCTCCCGCTCGGCAGGACAGCGCAAAAACAGCTCCAACGCCTGCCGCACCGTCTCTCGCCCTCCCCCAACCACGCGCAAAACGCCCGCCGCCACGCCTTCCGGTCGCTCAGTCGTGGTTCGCAACACCAGCGTAGGAACGCCAAGATAAGTCGCTTCTTCCTGCAATCCTCCGCTGTCGGTCAACAACAGCCATGCTCGTGCAAGCAAATGCTGCATCAGCGGCAAAGGCAACGGATCGGTCATAATCACATTTTCACAGCCGCCAAACGCTTGCCGCGCCGCCCGTTGTACCACAGGCGAGGGATGAACAGGAAAGATCACGCGAATGCCCGCTTGGTGCTCGATCGCATCGCGAATGCCGCGCAATAGTACCCACCACTCCTCTTCCCCCCAGTGCC
>JAZQUX010000238.1:0-14028 GCA_045631585.1 Eubacteriales bacterium
CGACGCTCAGTACCTCGAGGCTCTGACCGTTGGTATGTGCACCTACACCGAGACCGAGGGCGCATACGCTATGTACCTGCTGAATCAGGTTCAGACCGCTATGAACACTGCTCTGGCTCGCAACACCTGCGACAATGCTAAGCACACCGCTCGTGAGCACTCCAGCACTCTGAAGACTGCTATCACGAAGTACGACCTGTACTTCCAGATGTTTGATAAGGCTTGGGAACTGACCTTCGATCTGTTCCAGAGCTACGCAAGAACCATGATCGCTGAGATCCTGGCTGACTACATCTCCGTTGTTGACTACATCAAGGCCAACGGCGCTGACTACTCCAAGACCGCTGACTTCTACGCTCTGGATGTTAACAAGAAGCTGAGCAACGACTTCCTGCCCGCATTCTTGAGCGGCGCTGCATTCTCCGGCTGGACCAGCAAGACCTCCGGTGACTATAACGCTATCCTGATCAAGAACGACTTTACTGCTACCGCTCTGACCACCTACGAGGTTCTCAACGGTACTGCTAAGGATGCAACCGGTGCTGCTATCATGGCTGCTCCCGCTGCAACCATCGCTCAGTACAGCGAGCAGCTGCGTATGTACCTGACCTCCGCTTCTCTGTACGCTATGGCAGAGATCAATGGTGCTACCGTTGAGGCTGCTAAGGCTAAGGATTCCACTCAGGTAAATGTTCTCTTCGTTGATGCTCTGAACACCATGGTTAAGGGTCTGGATGAAGTATTCAACAGATTCCTGTTCGAGGACTACAAGAAGGTTCAGATCAATGCTGTTTACGCTTACGCTACCGAGCAGGCTAACTTCTACAGCTACAACGGCGAGCTGGCTAAGGACGCTCTGATCGAGGCTATGGAGCACTACCTGACCGGTTACTCCGCAGCCGCTTCCACCGCTGCTACCGGCACTGCTAACAAGCTGTTCCCCGCAGTTACGAAGCTGGAGAACGCTTCCCTGACCACCGATATGGCTGCTATCACTGTTGATAAGTTCGCTAAGATCGATGGTACCGCTCCTGTTGCTCTGACCGCAACCGCTAAGAAGACCGATGTCAACACTCTGGCTGCAAGCTTCAAGGAAGACCTGACCAACATGGCCATCAAGACCTACTTCCAGACCTACCTGGATGAGGCTACTCAGAACATCGCTCGCGCTTACCTGGATTACATGAACGCTCAGAACGCAGATAATAATTTTGCTCTGACCTACGATATGATCAACCGTCTGGTTGCTCGTCGTAACTATGCAGATACCGAGATCTCCGTTAAGAAGTTCCAGGATCTGATGGGTAACATCGCATTCGATAACTACAAGACCGAGTACGCTAACGTTCTGAAGCTGATCTCCGGCAAGAAGCAGGAGGCTCACCTGACTGCTCTGACCGATTACACCTTCGCTAAGCTGACCTCCACTACCGAGGCTGACGTGACCATGGGTCTGAAGTCTGCTCTTGCACTGAACTACGTTAACACCGCTCTGAACAACGTTGTTCGTCCTATGGACGTTCTGGGCACCGGTGCACAGGCTTACAACTACGTTGGTATGACCATCCGTTACTTCGACGAGATCGTCAACGTCAACACCAAGTACCTGGTTCCTGTAACTGTTGAGGGTGTTACCACCTACGTTGCTACCAACCTGTACTAATACCTAACAGATTCACAGAATTCAATATTCTGTAAACCTAAAAAGCAACCCGCGGGCTTCGGCTCGCGGGGTGTCTTTTTGCTCTCAGTTTTGCTTGTCTTTACTTGTTCGACGCCCGATGCGGATCCATAAAACAGAGGCATCGTCTTGCGTTCCTCGCGTCCGCGCGTCCTGCAAGACCGCCCGCACCGTGGCGGCATCGTTGTCTGCTTGGCTCCGCCCAATCGTTTGCAAAATGCGTTCCTCTGTGGGTTCTTCGCCGTCATGCACGCCATCGCTCATCATCATCAGCGCCTCTCCCTCGCTCAGCTCCAAGGGGATCACCTGCGCATCCACGCCCGACAGAATGCCGATGGGAAACGTGTGCGCAAACAGATGTGTAGCCCCACCGCCTCGGAACAGCAGGCTGGGCGCCGCACCGCATTTGACCAACTCTCCGCGCCCCGTGTAGCGATCAAGCCAAAACAAATCGACGGTCGAGGACGTTTCGCACTCGGGCGCTTGCGCGCGCGCCAGTAAATACTGGTTGAGTATGCCGAGTGCAGTTGGAATTTCCACGCCCGCCCGCAAGGTGCGCTCCAAAAACAGAGCGCAGGTGCCGGAGGTGATGGCCGCTTCTCGCCCGTGCCCCATTCCGTCGCACAGGAGCGCGCAGAATCGTCCATCCGCCGTCTCAAACGCGCGTATGGTGTCCCCGCAAAGGGTGGGCGACTCGTGTGCGGACGACGGCGCGGCCATTGATTGATAGCGAAAGCTCACCTGCCATAAGGGCAACGTGTAAAGCCGAAGCACGCTTTCCTCGCCGCCTTCGTACAGCGGTTTTGATACTTCCGCGCCCAAAATTCGGCCGATATCCTGACAAAATTGTTCCGTAGGTACCGTCAGCGTGGCCGGCGATAGCCCCCCGATGCGGATCCATCGCTTTTCTCTTCCACTGACGACGCACCATCGCGCCGCCATTTTTTGTTCTTTCAAATAGCGAAAAATATTCTGCGATTCCTCTTCTCGATACGTCTCCTCTGCCTCTTTGGCCCGATGCAACACGTCGCGCAACAGGTGAGAGATGCCGTCGAAATAGGTCGCGAATTGCTCCCCCGCTTTCGATCCGTGAAACATTAGAGGGGCGGATGTCCTGCTTTCCCCAGACAAGGGAAATCTGCGTTCCTCCGGCGTTCGAAAGGTCTCGGCGAGGGAACTGAACGCCCCGGAAAGCGTCGAAATTCGATCCGTGAGGTGTTTTTGATTGGCTTGGGCGACCGTCAACTCAGCGGGGACGGCGGACGCGCAGGTATGGTTGGTTTGCTCGGTCTTGGTGTCCGATCGAATGCGCTCCGAGAGGCGGCACCGCCCGCTGAACAAAATTCCGCCGGCCGCAAGTGAGGTCAGCGTGGGCCAAAGAGTGGCGCTGTCCAGCAACAAAAACAGATAGATCGCGCCGCCCAACAGGGCAACCAGCAAAGAAAAGTTGCCGACCACCTCGCGCAAAAGCGCGTAGATCAACGTCACCCCCAACAAGACCGGGAGAAGGGTCATGTCCAGCGCGGCTCCGCACGCCACTGCCACGATTACTCCCATTCCCAGCCCCCGCCGCCGTGCCATTTCAAGGCAGACAAATACGGCAAAAACCATGGCAAGAAGCAGGTCGCCAAAGCGCCAATGGCGTCCGCAAAAGCAGACGGCGCTCAGAATCAGAACCTCGCTCACAAGCCCCATACAGGCCTTTGTAGGGCTTCGATGATCCGATGTATATTTGCCCTCAAAAGGGAAGGAAAAAGCAAACAGGGCGGTCAGCGGGGGCGTCAGCACCAGATAAAACACCGCGCCGTACAGATCATAAAAGACGAGCCCGCGCGAAAGAGGAATGCCCAAGGCGGGAATGAGCGCGGCAAAGAGCGAGATAAGAACGCGCCGCGAAAGAGGCTCCGCTGTTTCCATATTTGCCGAGCGATCACGTCGGTTTGTTTCGCCCCGCAACAGGGCCATTCCTTTGGCCAATAGCCTACGGACGGCTTGCCTAAATCCGCCTGGCTCTGTGCCTGCCCGCAAAAACAGGCGAAGTCCGACCCCACATAGGGTAGCGGCAACGTACCAGCCCCCCACTCCGGTGTTTTGTTGCCATATCCCAAGCAGCGTTCCGACCCATAACCATCCTAAGCCTCCCTCTGCCGCGCAGAGCAGCGCCAACGGCAGAGGATTGACCGAGAATAGAAGCGGTGAGCATAGCGCAAAGCAGGCGATTCCCAAAAGCACTCCGCGGCCGAGTTGGCCAAGATCCAATGTGCTTGGAGATGCCGCGGCGGTTGTTGAATCTATCGTGTGACGGTGCATGACGTGTCCTCCTAACAGAGCGTTTTTGCTTTCATTATACGGCGCCATGCCCGCAAAAACGGTCGAAAGGAGAAAAATGTATAACAAATGGCGTTCTCCGACCGCCATGCATTGACAGCCCCCGTCTTTTGTGTTATACTGGTAGCATATCAAACGAAGGAGGACGGACAAATGAGTCAGCGCATCCCGCAGATTGTTTGCTTTACGGGTCACCGACAAATCCCCATGGAACACGCCCTCCGCTTGCCCGTCCTGCTGGAACACCATATCATCGCTTTAATCGAGCAAGGCGCGGTTGAATTTCGTGCCGGCGGAGCGTTGGGATTTGATATGGTAGCCACGCTTAAATTATTAGAAATCAAAGAGAAAATGCCGCATATCAAGCTTCGGCTGTGCTTGCCTTGCCGTGATCAGACGCGGGGCTGGAGCGCCGCCGCCGTCCGCGCGTATCGCTATATTTTGGATCGGGCGGATGAGATCACCTATGCCGCCGAGACCTATGTGTCGGGCTGTATGCTGGCGCGTGACCGCCAGCTGGTCGAGGGCAGCGATGTTTGTCTGGCCTATTGCACGCAAAACCGCGGCGGATCGTTTTATACCTGCTCGTATGCCCTGAAAAAGGGGCTGGAGCTGATCAATTTGGCCGACGAATTGCCGAGAATATAAGAAAAAAGCACCTTCCTTCAAAGAATCCTTTGAAGGAAGGTGCTTTTGTTTGGTCCTTATTCGCTCAGCTCGCCGTAATCCTCGCGCTCGCGGAAGAGCAGGGAGATGCACCACACGCCCGCCAGAGCGACGAGGGTGTAGATGATACGGCTGATCAGCGCGCCCTGTCCGCCACAAATCCATGCAACGATGTCAAACTGGAACAGGCCAATGCTACCCCAGTTCAGCGCGCCGACGATGGTAAGGATCAGCGCAATACGATCCAGAATCATAATGAACCTCGATTCCTTTCCTTGGTCTTGCTTTGAGCGGCGCGCTTTGCTCTCGCAAAACACTCCGTCAAGGACAGTATGCGCAGAAGGGACAGAATTTATGCGGTGAATTTTGCTCGAAACAATAAAAGCTTATGTTTCTTGTTCGGGTGGCGGTAATTCAATTTCTCCCTGTGCGTTTTCAAATGCTTTGATCTCTTGACGAATCAGGTAGAGAATCTGTCCGTTGGCGGAACGACCATAATATTTGGATATATAGTGCAACTTGTAATGCAGACTGGGATCAATTTCGATTCCAAGGTGCTTGTTCTTCTTGTTTCTCATAAAAATTCTCCAAACATCTTATCCCTCTTGTTCTTTTCTCGAACAACTACGGCTTTTGAAAATAGTAAAACCAACAAAAAACGAAATTAACGATAGAAAAATGCATACTCCCGCCACAATGACTGAATTCAGCACATCATATTTCCAAGAATCAAAAAGCGCCAAACACGTGGATGAAATCGTTGCTCCACCATATATCACAATACTATAGAAAGGCAACTGATATTTTTTCCAGTTGCATCCCACCTGAAACGATGCAAACACCATACAAATCAAGGCTCCTATAAGTCCTAACGCATCTATTCCTTCCACCGAAGTTACGACAAACCGTTGGAAGATTACGCTCGTCGGATAACTTAAAATCGCAAAAGTCAAAAGCAGAAAACTAGGCAATAATATTATAAACGGATTTGGGGTGGAAATCTGATATTGCGAATGAAGCCAAAGAGTCAAACACTTCGAAACATTCACAATGCTGCCCCATAGAACGTGGAACAAGAAATATACGAGCCCCGTCTGCAAACGCCATTCGGCAGAATTAAAACCACCATACAGGATCATCAGCAGGATCAAAGATGTCAAAGCAAGTCCAATTTCACAAAACACAAAAGATCTAAACACCCCTCTTCTATCTGAATGATCACTGTCGTGAAATTTGATTGCAAAGATTGGATAGAATAGAGCCCACCCAAAAAAGGCCGCTATAAATATCACGTCAGCTCTTAACAATATCATCAGCGTGGTCAATAAAACAGTCACAACAGAGGCTATAAAGCATCTGAATATCATATGTTTTTTTGGCATTATATCGTGTCTCCTTATCTAAAATCTTGAGATATGTATTCTACTCCGTTAATATAAGTATATTGGGAAAGTAAACATCCGCAGGAAGTTGCTCCTGCGGATGTTTACTTTATTTATGCGTTCTTCTTCGCCAAGCAGAAGGCCAGCGCGGCGTCTGCGGCAGAGGCGGCATCGTCGGTGTAGCAATCAGCACCGATGCTGTCGCAGAAGGCGGAGGATACAGGTGCGCCGCCAACCATGACCTTGGCGTCCAGACCCTTGGCCTTGACGGCTTCGACGATGTTCTTCATCTCGCCCATGGTGGTGGTCAGAAGAGCAGAGCAGCAGATAACGTCTGCATTGAACTTTTCAGCGGCCTCGACAAATGCCTCTGCAGAGACGTCAACGCCCAGATCATACACGGTCAGGCCCTTGCTCTCCAGCATCATCTTGACCAGATTCTTACCGATGTCGTGAAGGTCGCCCTTGACAGTACCGACAACAGCAACGCCGTTGGCCTCTACGCCGTCACGGAGCAGAGCTTCCTTGAGCTCCGCCATGCCCTGATTCATAGCGCGTGCGGCGATCAAAACTTCAGGCACGTAAACTTCGCCCGCCTTGAACTGCTCGCCAATGACAGCCATGCCGGCAAGCAGACCGTCGTTCATGATGGACTTGGGATCCATGCCCTCTTCCAGAGCCTGACGAACCAGCGCAACGACTTGCTTTGCACGGCCCTCTTGCAGAAGATTGCTGATATCCTGTAAAATAGACATAAATGTTTCCTTTCTCGCCCAAGGGCGCGGCATATCTGCCGAAATTCGTGGTTTTTATATGTGAATTTTTTGATTTCACTTGAAATTGTGGTCGGAATTTGCTATACTTTTGATATTGACGACCACAAGGAGATAGGTATGAACGTTACGATCACCATCCAACAAGAACAAAATACGACGGTCTTGACCTACTCCGGGATGGTCATGCTTTCAGAGGCTTTGCGCGACGCGGGACTGACCCATGCGCATCCTTGCGGCGGGCGGGGCACGTGCGGCAAATGCGCGGTGCGCGTGCAGGGCTTGCTCTCTCCCATGACCGAAACAGAACGCAAGGGCTTGAGTGGCGCAGGATACCCGACCGACGGAAGCGTCCGCCTGTCTTGCTTGTGTCAAGCAATGGGAGATACCACTATTTATTATACCACAACAAACGCGCCGTTGCAAGGGCTTTCGGCAGGTTTTTTGCGTGAATTTCGAAAGAATCCCCCGCTGTCCGATCATGCGATCGGCATGGCGGTAGACGTTGGCACAACGAGCGTTGCGGCCTATCTGTACGATTTGTCCAGCGGCGCGCTGTTGTCCCAAACGTGCGTGGAAAATCCACAGAAGGCCAAGGGAGCTGACGTTATTTCTCGCATATTGTGCGCCTTGCAGGGCGGTGCCGAGGACTTGCGGACCGACATAAGCGATTGTTTGACATCGCTGGGCGAGCGCCTCTGCCAAGAGGCGGGCGTGGATCTGCCAACGGTAATGGTCGTGACCGGCAATACCGCCATGCTCTCGCTGGCCACCGGCACAGACGTTGCACCGCTGTCGGCGGCACCCTTCCAAATCAAACGCCGCTTTGGCGAGTGGGTGGAATCGGTCTATTATCCCCCCTGCATTTCGGCCTATGTCGGCGCAGATATGACAGCGGCCATTTTGGCAAGCCCGATGTGTGAGTATCCCGACAAGACAGCGCTGTTGCTCGACGTCGGCACCAACGGAGAAATGGCCCTTTGGCACAAAGGACAGCTGACTTGTTGCTCCACCGCCGCCGGTCCCGCCTTTGAAGGCGCGGGCATTTCGTGCGGTTGCTTGGCGATCCCCGGCGCGGTGTGCCGCGTGGATGCAAGGGAGGGCGAGCTGACGTATGAAACGATTGACCATCTTCCCCCGGTCGGTCTGTGTGGCACGGGCTTGATCGACGCCGCGGCCGCGCTGCTGAAGCTGGGTGTTTTGGAGGACAGCGGATATATGGAGGAGGATGCTCCCATTGGCAAGAGTGGTCTGACCCTGACACGTTCCGATATCCGACAGCTTCAGTTGGCCAAGGCGGCCATTCGCGCCGGCATCGACACGCTTCTTTTGACGGCGGGCATTGATTACGATAGCGTGCAAACGGTGTACTTGGCGGGTGGATTCGGCTCCTATTTGCACCCCGATACCTGCGGCGAGATTGGCATGATTCCCCCGGAGCTGATTCCCAAAATCAAGGTTTTGGGCAACGCGGCGGGACAGGGCGCATCTTTGATGCTGTTGTCGAGCGAAGAGCTGGCGCGCGGCGAAGAAATCGCGCGCATGGCCCAAACCATTGATCTGTCGTCCAGCGCGGTCTTTATGGAAAAATATGTAGACAGTATGATGTTCTGACGAATGAGATAAACAGAGAACGAACCCCTTGCGTCCATCGACGCAAGGGGTTCGCTTTATTTACTTATTCGTCCTTCGGCTCTTGACGCTCCAAGGGGGAGATGTCATCAATGGCAAAAGGATCTTGTTCGCCTTGTTCTCTGCGTGCCTGTTCCTCGGCTCGGCGTTTTTGCGCTTCCTCGCGGTTGCGGCGCGCGCGTGCCTCGTTGGCCTCGCGGCTCAGGCGAGCCTTTTCTTCGGCAATGGCTTCCAGCATTTCGTTGGTCGGTTCCTCCGACTCCATGGCAGCCTTGAACTGATCGCCGTCCATCATTTCGTGAGCCAGCAGATATTCAGCCACAAACTTCAACTTGTCTGCGTGCTGCGTCAGAATCTCACGAGCCAGCGCATAAGCGTCGTCGATGATGGTCTTGACCTCGCGGTCGATCAGCGCCGCGGTTGCATCCGAGTAATCCTGCGTGGACGAGAAGTCCTTGCCCAGGAATACGTCGCCGCCGTGGCCGGAGCCGTAGCGGATCGGACCGAGCGTCTCGCTCATACCCAACTGAGTGACCATCTTGCGAGCGATTTCGGTCGCGCGCTCGATATCGTTGGAGGCACCGCCCGAATAGTCGCCAAAGGTCAACTCTTCAGCCACACGACCGCCCAACAGCATAGCAATGCGCTCCTTGAGCTCTTGCTTGTATACGCTGAACTTGTCTTCGGTGGGAACGTTGATGGTTACGCCAAGCGCGCGGCCGGCGGGGATGATCGAAATGGTGTGTACGGGATCGCCGTACTTGGTGTAGTAGGACAAGAGGGCATGACCTGCTTCGTGATAAGCGGTGTTTCGCTTTTCGCTTTCCTTCATGACACGGGACTTCTTCTGAGGACCCATGATGACCTTCAGGAAGGCATCCTCCAGATCATCGTTGCCGATGAGGGACTTGCCGCGTCTGGCGGCCAGAAGAGCGGCCTCGTTGAGCAAGTTGGCCAAATCTGCGCCCGTGAAGCCGGAGGTGGTGCGAGCGACTCGGCTCAGATCCACATCGTCCTCCAAAGGCTTGTTTCTGGCGTGAACGTGAAGAATCTCCTCACGACCCTTGATGTCGGGAAGGTTGACGGTGATTTGGCGGTCAAAACGACCGGGACGCAAGAGTGCGGGGTCGAGAATGTCGGGGCGGTTGGTGGCCGCAATGACGATGATACCATCGTGCGCGCCGAAGCCGTCCATTTCAACCAGCAGCTGGTTGAGCGTCTGCTCACGCTCGTCATGTCCGCCGCCAAGACCTGCGCCGCGGTGACGACCGACGGCATCGATTTCGTCGATGAAGATGATAGAAGCGGGCGCCTTGCGGGCGGTTTCAAACAAATCGCGTACGCGAGATGCGCCGACACCGACGTACATTTCTACGAAGTCAGAACCGGAAATGGAGAAGAAGGGAACTCCTGCTTCGCCGGCGACGGCCTTCGCCAACAGCGTCTTACCGGTACCGGGAGGGCCCACGAGCAGAACGCCGTGGGGAATTTTTGCACCCAGCTTGCTGTATTTGGCGGGATTTTTGAGGAATTCAACGACTTCCTGTAATTCTTCCTTTTCTTCATCGGCACCTGCGACGTCGCGGAACAGAACACGGTTCTTATCATCGGGCAGGGGCGTTTTGGTTTTGGCCTTGCCAAAACCGCCCATCTTGCCGGCGCCGCCGTGCTTGTTGACGCTGACGACGTAATAAATGATGGCACCGATGAGAAGCACGAAGATGATAATCGAGGGCAACATACTCAGCCAAACGGACGAGCTACCGGCCGGTTCATATTCACCCTTGAGCGTGCCGGCTCCCATCTGCGCAGTAATCAACTGACCGAGATCGGCATGGAATAGTGACAAACTGGCTATCTCATAGGATACCTGACGGCCGTCCTTGAGGGTCATGGTCAGAATGTTATTGTTGCTCAGGACAAATTCCGTTACCTCACGCCCCGTAAAATACTGTACGACCTTGTCGTAAGTAATGGGCTCGGCAGCGCTGTTCTGGAACATACGCGACAGGAAAAACACGATCACGATGATCATGATGGCGTAAATGAGTATAACTTTTAGGTCTTTGCGTTTCATTATTTTCCTCCGATCGTCGGGATTTTATTTGGTGTAGACATCGCTTTTGAGAACACCGATGTAAGCCAGATCGCGATACTTTTCATCGAAATCCAAGCCATAGCCCACGACGAACTCGTCGGGAATTTGGGCGCCGATGTAATCAGCCACATAGTCCACCTCGCGGCGGCTGGGCTTGTCGAGCAGGGTGACCGTACGGACACTATGTGCGCCGCGGCCCTTGAGATTTTCGGAAAGGGCCTTAAGCGTGCGACCGCTGTCTACGATGTCTTCGACCAAGAGAATGTCGATTTTTTCATAGTCATCTCTCTTGAGATCCAGATGGATCTTCAGCTGGCCCGAGGAACGGGTACCTGCGTAGTAGGAGGAGACCTTGACGAAATCCAGTTCCACGGGAACGGTGAGCTTTTTGATCAGGTCGGCATAGAAAAAGACAGAGCCTTTCATGACAGCGACAATGATCAGCTTGCAAGGCTGGATGGCCGATGCTGAGGGGGCATAGTCGTGGTTGATTTGGTCGGCCAAACGGCTGATGATGTCATCAATTTGCTGTTCACTCAACAGTACGTGGTCGATATCGTGAATGGGATTTATCATAAAGGGGCTTCCTCCTTAGAAAAGTCAGTAATGGGGATGGCTTGTATGGTCAGTTGGAGGGCGGCAGACGAAGAGGTTGCCGTCTCAAATGCGCCGTCGGCCGCACCGATAAAGGGGGCCCACAGAACACGGTCGCCGTCGCACAACAGCGGCAACCGATCGCGCAAATCGACAGGAATACCGGCTTCGTTTTGTAACTTACGCAACTTGCGATGAATGCCTCGCCACATAAGGGTATCTCCCTCTCGGCGTCCGCGCCAACGCAACCGTTGCATATCGCACTCCAATATTGTATCAAATGTTAGGGTGTCTCGTATGAATGGATTGTAAACATTTTTCCCGATTTGGGTGTTTTTTTTGTGTTGCTCGCATGAAATATCTGCCTCATCCCTCAACTGCAGCGTCACTTGCCAACCAAGGGCCGAAAATTCCGTGGTTCCCATGGTCAACGGTTCGTCGAGCGTCCCATCCTTCAAGATGGTATCCGATCGTTTGGACAGGCGCAGATCTGCCTTGCCCACAGTGACGGTATAGCTGCCGGGCAGATGGATGACGCGAGAACTGACGTTTTCGCGGCACAACGCCCACAAGCGCTCGGTATGGCAGTATTCGGGGAGTTGCCCTGTCAGGCGGAGAATCCACAGCCGCAACACGCGCTTGCCTATGGCGGGATGTGCCGTCATGAGAGGCCCGCGCAAAAGGATGTCCCCTTCGGTATGATCCTCCAAAAACCGATCCGCGGCCTGTGCCAAACACTCTTCGTCCTCGCGCAAGGTTGCACAAGCGCGGGTGACGCGAAGCTCCGCTTGCCCGCTCAGCTCTTTGAGGGCGGGAAGCACACGCGAGCGCATAAAATTGCGATCGTAGGCAACGTCGTCGTTGGTGCTGTCGGTCACAAAGTCCAAAGACAGGGTGTCGCAAGCATCCAAAATATCCGCTTTGCTGCAATGCAGCAAGGGACGGACAATGACGCTGTTCGATACGCGCTCAAACGGACGGATGGGAGCAATGCCGCCAAGACCCGAAAGCCCGCACCCACGCGTCAAATGAAGCAACACCGTTTCCAAATTATCGTCGGCGTGGTGCGCCGTCAACAGTAAGGGAATGTGGTGCTGGCGCATAAGGTCGGCAAAAAAGGCGTAACGCGCATCACGCGCGGCCATTTCTACCGATGTGCCGCTTTGCTTGGCCATGGCAGGGACGTCCACACGCAAAGTGTGGTAGATCGCGCCATAAGAGTCTGCCAGTGCGCGGCAAAACGCTTCGTCGCGATCCGCTTCCTCGCCTCGAATGCCGTGGTGAAGATGAGCAACGTGCAGTTCCGCACCGGTTTTTTGACAGATTTCAGCCAAAAGATGAAGCAACAACCGCGAATCCGCGCCGCCCGAAAGACCGAGCAGCACCGGCGTGTCTGATGAGACGCTCGCGGCTTGCCAGGGCGACTGAAAGGCAAGGCAAACGCGGTCGTAGGCGTGGCAGATGGGCCTTGTCATGCTTCAGGAACCGAGCCCGACTCGGCAATGGAACGGAATTTGGTGTAACGTCCAATCCAACCGACCTTGATGGTGCCCGTGGAGCCGTGACGGTTCTTGGCCACGATGATCTCGGCAATGTTGCCTTCGGTATCGTTGCCGGCGTCCGTTTTATAGTATTCGTCGCGATAGAGGAAGATGACGCAGTCCGCATCCTGCTCGATAGAGCCCGAATCACGAAGATCCGTCAGCGTCGGACGCTTGTCGGAACGGTCTGCCGAGCCACGGTTGAGCTGAGCACAGCAGATGACGGGAACGCCAAGCTCCTTGGCCATGATCTTGATATTTCTCGAAATATCACCAACCTCGTTGGCGCGGTTTTCAATCTTTTTGTCAGAGGACATCAGACCCAGATAGTCAATGACAACCAGGCCCAAATTGTCTACACGGCGAAGCTTACCCTTCATGCCCGTAACGGTAATGCCGGGGGTGTCGTCGATGAGAATGTCACAGCCCGACAGCCGCGCGCTCGCCTGCGCGATATGCTCCCATTCCTCCGGCTTCAGTTCGCCGGAACGAAGGGCGTAGCTATCGACCATGGCTTCGCTTGAAATGATACGGTTGACCAGCTGTTCCGCCGACATTTCGAGCGAAAACAGGCAAACCTTCTTTTTGGTGGATTGAGCCACGTTGGTCGCAATGTTGAGCGCAAACGATGTCTTACCCATACCGGGGCGCGCACCGACGATGATCACGTCGCTCTTGCCCATACCGACCAGCACCTTGTCCAGTCCCGAAAAGCCGGTGGGCGTACCCTGCGCGGCCGATTTGTCCGTGGCGAGCAGATGCAGGTGAGAGTAGACATCCACCAATACGTCGCGGATGTGACGGAAGCTCTTGGAGTCCCGTCCCTGCGAAAGCTCAAACACCTTGGCCTCGGCATATTCAATGGTATGACCGGCGTCCTGCTGCTCCGAGTAAGCGATATCCGAAACCTCGCTGCAAATGTCAATCAAACGGCGAAGCTGGCTTTTTTCCCGTACGATGCGAGCGTAATCCTTGACGTTTTGTGCGCCCGGCACAACCTCGGCAATGGTACGGATATATTGTTCACCGCCCGACTTATCGTATGCACCTGCCTGCACCAGCGCGTCGATCAGAGTGACAACGTCAATGGAATGGTCGGTCAAGTATAACTCGCGCATACATAGGAAGATCTGCTTGTGCTCGGACAGATAAAAGTCCTCGGACGAAACAAGATCGGCCAAGTCGTTGAAGCATTCGGGATCGATGAGAATGCAACCCAACAGGGACTGCTCCGCGATCAGGGAGAAGGGTAGCTTGCGGTCTAAAATGCTATTTTCATCCATAGCTTACATAAGCTCCTTGGTGGTTGTTATTTTTTCTCGCAAACGGTCAG
>JAZQUX010000239.1:0-7615 GCA_045631585.1 Eubacteriales bacterium
AGGTACCCATGTTACCGACACCGATAATACCAAGTCTTACTTTTTCCATGATTCTATTTCCTTTCGGTATGTAATGTATGAGAAAATCAGCTCAAACCGCGAGATTTGAAGAAGTCGTAGCTGCGTTTCATGCAAGCGAAGGGATCTTCGCCGTTGCAGTTGTCCTGCTCGATGTAACCAAACTTTACGCCGGTGTCAACGCAGGCCTTGATGATGGCATCGTAGTCCATGATACCGTCACCGTTGGGAACCATGATGATGTCGCCGTTGGCGTTGTGCGACATATCCTTGAAGTGGACGCAATCGGTGCGGCCTTCCAAGGCGTACAGCCACTTGACGGGATTTTCACCCGTGTACTGTGCCCACCAAACGTCAAAGGTGATGCCGTACTCGTTGGCAGGGAATTCTTCAAGCATGCGAGCCAGAACGCTCTTGCCGTCCAGCATTGCAAATTCAAAGTGATGCGTGTGGTACATGAACTTGCTGCCATGCTCGGCAAAATACTTGGTTGCAGGGCGGACGCGATCGAAGAAGGCAGTCAGCTTTTCCTCGGTGAAGGGACGCATGTGTTCGGCAGGCATACAGCCGATACCAATGTAGGGGCAATTCATGGTTTGGTGGAACTTGAGCGTTGCCTCTGTTTCGTTGGTGATGCGGTTGATATCAAAATGAGTGATATCCGCCGTCAGACCGTATTCCTTGAGACGTTCGGCCATCCATGCGGGATCGTATGCGCAGACGCCCGAAAGCTGGACGGTTTTGATGCCCATGTCAGCGACTTTCTTGAGGGTTTCGTCCAAATCCTGCGTTGTTTTACAATAGTCACGCAACGTAAAAAGTTGTGCGCCGATAATCATAATAAGTGTCCTCCTTATGTCAAATTGGTTATAATGTTTTTGATGGAATTGGTAGCGTAATCAAAAGCCTCGCGACCGGATGCAAATTTGCATCCGCCGACAGCGCTCTTGTCACCCTCCTCTTCAAGATCGGAAAGACCGACGAATTCGGTCAGGTGAGGCTCCAAGGTGACGATGCCGCCGCCCTCCTTGGCATAACGGGACAGCAACGCGCCGATTTGTCCGACGCCCTCGCCGGGAGGAACGATGTTTCCTTGAGGATCACAATCTTTGATGTGCATATAGTGGATATAGGGAGCTAGGGTGTCCCAAGCGGCCAAGGTGTCTTCCCCGCACTGCAAAAAGTTGGCGGGGTCGTAGACAGCTTTGAGATCGGGGAGCGCGCGGAGCAATTTTTCGCAACGCTCAGCGGTGTCGCCGTAGATGCCCTTCTCGTTTTCATGGCACAGAACGATGTCGTAATCTTTGGCCATTTCAATGAAGCGGGACAGACGGGCACATACCTCGTCAAAATATTCGTCCGACCCTTCCGTACCGTAGAAGCTGAACAGACGGATGCATTTGGCACCGGTCAACTGAGCGGTGCGGAGCAGACGGGCGAACCGCTCTTCCTCGAACGAGAAGTCGTCGGTGATTTTGGTTTTGCCTGCAGGGGATCCGAGCGACCAAACCTTGAGTCCTGCCGCATCCAGACGGGCAACGGCAGACTTGACCTCCTCTTCCGTCAGATCAGCCACGTTTTTTCCGTCCACACCACGCATTTCCAAATAGGGAATGCCGTTTGAGGACATCATATCGATCTGTGCGTCCAGCATAGGATCTGCTTCATCAGCAAAGGCACAAAGCTTGAGTAACTGATTCATAAAGTGCCTCCGTTATACGCCAGAGTAGGCGGAGAAACCACCATCCACAGGCAGGACAACACCGGTGACGAAGGCGGATTTTTCAGGATCGGTCAAGAAGTTCAACGCGCCCAGTAGTTCTTCCGCTTCTCCAAAACGCTTCATGGGAGTTGCGGCCAAGATCTTGCCCGTACGAGCGGTGGGAGTGCCGTCCTCGTTGAAGAGAAGCGCTCTGTTCTGATTGGTGGCAAAGAAGCCGGGAGCAATGGCGTTGACGCGAATGCCGGCGCCGGCAAAGTGAACGGCCAGCCACTGGGTGAAGTTAGACACACCGGCCTTGGCAGAGCTGTAAGCGGGGATTTTGGTCAAAGGGGTATAGGCGTTCATGGAGGAAATGTTCAAAATAGAACAGCCCTCGGAGCCGATCATGTCGCGAGCAAACACCTGAGTGGGCAGAAGCACGCCCTTGATATTCAAATCAAAGACGAAATCAAAGCCGCCCTTGTCGAGGTTGAAGAAGGTGGTGATATCATCGCGGTCGATGTCGCCCTCTTCGTAATATTCATGAGTTGTGGTCGCGCGGGGATTGTTGCCGCCGGCACCGTTGATGAGCACGGTACATTTGCCGAAATCGGCAAGAACCTGAGCGTGAACGCTCTCCAGCACGTCGCGGTCCAACACGTTGGTCTTGTAAGCTTTGGCGATGCCGCCGTCAGCCACGATTTGCTCGGCGACAGCACTTGCCGCCGTTTCATTGATATCCAGCAATGCGACAGCGTAACCGTTTTTCGCCATTTCTTTAGCGAATGCAGCACAAAGAACGCCACCCGCGCCCGTAATCACACACACTTTATTCATTCGTAGTACCTTCCTTTATCACGTTAAGCTTTGTCGATGGCTTCCCATAAGCCCGACAGATACATCGCACCCAATGCGCGGTCATACAGGCCATAGCCATAGCGACCCTTTTCGCCCCAAATCATGCGGCCATGGTCGGGACGCATATAGCCGTCAAATCCGCCCTTGTGGAGTGCCTTGACGATGCCGTAAATATCCAAAGAACCGCAATCGGTCGGATGAGCAACTTCATGGAATTTGCGCTCGCCCGTATGCAAAATGTTGCGGATGTGGGCAAAGTGAATGCGATTTGCGTATTTTTCTGCCATCTTGACCAGATCGTTGGCGGGATCGGCGCCCAAAGAACCGGTGCAGAACGTCAAGCCGTTTTCCGGCATATCCACCAGCTTCAAGAAACGATCCAGATTTTTTTCGCAGGTGATGATGCGGGGAAGACCGAAAATGCCCCAAGGTGGATCGTCCGGGTGAATGGCCATGTTGATGCCGGATTCGTGAGCTACGGGAATGACAGCCTCAAGGAAGGTCTGCAGGTTTTTCCACAGTTGTTCCTCTCCGATGCTTTCGTAGCGAGCCAGCAAGCCACGCAACTGATCCTTGGTATAACTTTCGTCCCAGCCGGGCAGGGAAAGCTCTCCCGTCAAGGGGTTCATGGCAAGAACCGTCTGCTCGTCGTAAGCCAACGAATTGGAACCGTCAGGTGCGATGTGTTCCATTTCGCTGCGAAGCCAGTCGAATACGGGCATGAAGTTATAGCAAATGCACTTGACGCCCGCCTGTCCCAAGCGGCGTACGTTTTCACAGTAATTATCGATCAATTCAGCAGCCTTCGGCGAACCCAACTTGATTTCCTCAGGAACGGGAACACTCTCTACCACCTCAAATGCGAGATTATGAGCGGCGGCGGCCGATTTGACGGCGTCTATGCTTTCATAGCTCCAAACCCCGCCTGCGGGAACATCGTAAACAGCGGATACGATGGAGCGGATGACGGGAATTTGCGAGATCTGTTCCAGCGTTACGGGATCGCCCGGTCCGTAATGACGGAAGGTCATCTTCATATTTTGATTTCTCCTTATTGCGATTCGTTTTGGGGAAGAGAACAGGAGAATTTACATTCTCAAAAATAGTTACACTCCCCATCATAGTTATTATAACACGCCCCCCCTCAAAAGTAAATACTTTTTCAACAAAAGAGATGCTTTTTTTTATATATCTTTGACAACCTTTTAACAAAAAATAAATTGTTTTGGCGGTTGACAGAATGCAGTGCCATAAGGTATAATATAAGCGGATTTGATGCCATAGAATGGTATCCGAACAAATATGGATCGATATGTTTTTTAGGAGGCTGCCATGTGTAAAAAAATTAGAGTTACCGTGTGGAACGAATTTCGTCACGAACGTCATAATGAGACCATCCGCGCCATCTATCCGGAGGGACTTCATGCTGTCATCGGCCGTGCTCTGGAAAAGGATGAAGAACTTGACGTGCGCTTAGCCGCATTGGATGATCCGGAGCAGGGACTTCCTGCCGATGTTTTAAATCATACCGACGTTCTTTTGTGGTGGGGACACATGGCGCATCACGAAGTAAACGACGCTTTGGTGGAAGCGATTAAGCAAAGAGTATATCTTGGCAAAATGGGACTGATTGTCTTGCATTCAGGTCACCATTCCAAGGTGTTCCGTGGCGTTGTCGGTACCTCGGGCAATCTGTCTTGGGGACGCAACCAAAAAGAGATTGTTTGGACGGTGAACCCGGCCCATCCCATCGCACAAGGCATCCCGGATCATTTCTGCCTTGCACAGGAGGAGCTGTATTCGGAGCCGTTCTTTGTCGGCGAGCCGGATGAAACCGTATTTGTTTCCTGGTTTGAAGATGGATTTGTCATGCGCTCCGGTATGGTATTCCGTAGAAGCGCCGGTAAGATTTTCTATTTCCAGCCCGGCCACGAAGAATGTCCCTCTTATTACAACGAATGGGTGCAGAAAGTCATTCGCAATGCGGTTCACTACGTCAAACCGACGGCCGCCGCTATTCCGGAAAGCGCTCCGCACTGGCCGTTCCGCGCTATTGATGATTTTGATGCATAAGGAGAAACAAAGTGCTAAAAGTATTGTTATCTAAGTGCCGAGAGGCGTTGGTCTCGGTTTTGCCTGTGACGCTCATCGTGGTCATTTTACATATGACACCCTTGATTTCACTGTCTAACCGCGAACTGGCAATCTTTTTGATTTCTTCTTTGTTTTTGATTTTGGGAATTGGACTCTTTAACCTTGGCGCTGACCTTTCTATGACTCCTATGGGAGAGCACGTCGGCGCAGGTTTGGCCAAATCCCGCAAATTGTGGCTGTTGTTGTCCGTCTGCTTTGCTATGGGCGTTCTGATTACGGTCGCAGAACCCGACCTTTCCGTTTTGGCTTCTCAGGTAGCTGAGGTGATGAACGGGACGTTGCTGATCGTTACGGTCGGCGTAGGCGTCGGTTTGTTCCTTTTGCTTGCCGTGCTGAAAATTGTGTTTGGCAAGAGCCTTTCTTCGTTGCTCATGTTTTTCTACATGACACTCTTTGCGTTTGCGGCTTTGATGATTGCCAACGGTAACGGAGCGCTTCTGCCACTGGCATTTGACTCGGGCGGTGTAACCACCGGTCCCATTACCGTTCCTTTTATTATGGCTCTGGGTGTTGGTATTGCGGCAACGCTTGGCGGACGTAATTCCAGTGAGAACAGCTTTGGTCTGGTTGCACTTTGCTCCGTTGGCCCTATCTTGGCTGTCACGGCTCTTGGCCTTACGGTGAGCGGGGAAATGTCTTATACATTGCCCGACTACTCGGTAGATTCCCATCTGGGTTCGGCGCTTTTTCCTACCGTATTATCTGTGGTTGAAGAAGTCGCCATCGCCCTTGGGCTGATCGTTGTCTTCTTCTTGATCCTTCAGGTTACCTTCCTGCATTTGCCCAAAAAGAAACTGTATCAGATTGCCGTTGGTATTTTGTATACATTCATCGGATTGATCGTCTTCTTGTCTGCCGTAACGGTAGGATTTATGCCGATCGGATACAGCCTTGGCACCATGTTGGCAGAATTGCCGACCCCCGTGCTGATCGGTTTCGCGTTTCTTTTGGGTCTTGTGGTTGTATTGGCCGAGCCTGCCGTTCACGTTCTCAACAAGCAGGTTGAGACCATTACCGACGGTACCGTCAGCAAAAAATCTATGATGATTGCCTTGTCGCTCGGTGTCGGCATTTCCATCGGCCTTTCCGTTTTGCGTATTGTACTGGATTTCAATATTCTATACTACCTGATTCCCGGTTATTTCATTTCGCTCGGATTGTCCTTCTTTGTGCCCGGCCTTTACTCCGCTATCGCATTTGACTCGGGTGGCGTTGCCAGCGGTCCTTTGACTTCCAGCTTTATTTTGCCCTTTGCTATCGGTATCTGCTCTCAGCTGCAGGGCGTGGACAGTGTTATGAGCTGTGCTTTCGGCGTGGTTGCTATGGTCGCGATGACGCCGCTGATTACCATTCAGCTGTTGGGCTTCCGTGCGATCGTTGCCCGCCGTGTTCGTGAACGCATCATCATGCGTCGTATTTTGGATGCGGAAGACGAACAGATTATCGATTTCATGTAAAAGGGAGGCAAATAGATATGTCAAATCAAACGACGAAATCTGCTGCTGATAAAGTCAAACTCAGTGGCAAGCATCCCGCTCCTCAACAAGCCCCTCAAAAGCTCAAATTGTTAGTGACGATTGTCGACCGTAACAAAGGTGAACTATACACCGACTTGCTTCAGTCATTTGATATTAACGTTCAAATGATTTTGGCGGGTGAAGGAACAGCCAGTACTGCCATGTTGCAGGTGCTGGGCTTGAACAACTCGGACCGCGCAGTGCTGTTCAGTTTTGTGCGAGAGGATCGCTCCAAAGAGGCGCTTCAAATGTTGGAAGAAAAATTCAAAACGGTACGAGGCGGCAAAGGAATTGCCTATACAATTCCTCTCAAGAGTGTTGTCGGTGTGGCCATCTATCGATTCTTGAGCAATAATCGAATGTCAATGAACGGGAAGGGAGAATAACAGTCATGGAATTTCAACATGAATGTATTGTATGTATTGTAAATGCAGGCTTTGCTGAATCTGTTATGGATGCCGCCAAAGAGTTTGGTGCCAGAGGCGGTACCGTTGTCCATGCTCGCGGAACAGCCAATCAGCAAGCAGAAAAGTTTTTTGGTATCACTATTCAACCTGAAAAAGAAATGGTGCTAATTTTGGTTCCAACCAATCTCAAAGAGGATATTCTTCATGCGTTGTATCGCGCGGTTGGTTTGAAAACACCGGGGCAAGGTATCGCTTTTTCGCTTCCTGTTGACGGAGTTGTGGGACTGTCGGAAAACCTTCCTGCCGAGTCCAAGGAGAACGAAAAATAATCTGTTTATCACCTTAATGATCTGCGCGTAGTTGCTTTGCTGCGCGCAGATTTTCTTGCTTTGTCGTAGAGGAGGAGAGCAAGTCGAAAAAAATATTTATATTTTTTATGAAAAAGGGTTGACAATTCAACGATTTTAGGGTATAATAACCGAGCGAACCGATGAGAGCGCGTCTTTTGCGAGTCTCAAATGGATTTCACGGGAAGCTTTGCCGGCGTGGCGGAACAGGCAGACGCCCGGGACTTAAAATCCCGTGATACGAGAGTATCGTACCGGTTCGATCCCGGTCGCCGGCACCAACCGTGAGATCGGCGCACCAAACTTCATATCGCGGGGTAGAGCAGCCTGGTAGCTCGTCGGGCTCATAACCCGGAGGCCGTGAGGTTCAAATCCCACCCCCGCAACCATAAAACAAAAGCACACCATGCGGTGTGCTTTTGTTTTATCCTTGAGAGTAGGATTTTGAATTGCCACCATGGCCTCCGGAGGAGGTCGTGGGTGAGCGAGCGAAAACGCCACGGCGCGGCGTTTTCGCGAAGCGATACCCCACAAAGCAAGGAGTTGAAGGAGGGAGCCTGTGACCGACGCGCAACGACTATGCGGCTGGGGAGGGCGATGAAAAATCCCACC
>JAZQUX010000240.1:0-8648 GCA_045631585.1 Eubacteriales bacterium
GCAAGTGTGGGTACGCGAAGAGATTTTCGAGAGAATGAAAGACGCCTAATATCATACAACCAGCCGAACGGCTCATGGTCGTTCGGCTGGTTGTTTGTAAAAAATTATTACCAACTTCTTCTCTCTTCCGTAGAATATCCATAATATCCGGTTTCTTTTGTGCCATCCATATATTCCAATGTAATTATGCCAATTTCAACTTTTTTCACGCCTTTCATGTCGGACCACCATACTCCACCCATAGGCGAGTCTTTGCCAAGGTAAAAGTTAATCAATTCGCCCGGCTCTATCGGACCGGTTATCTTAAATATATCAGACGCGATTTTGTCATCCACCGCATTGTAACCAATCACTTCGAATGTACAATATTTAATCGTTTTTCCCGAAAGGTTTTCCGCTTTCCCATGCATATAAAATTTTCCATCATACTTAAAACTAAAGTTTTGAGGCTCCCCAACACGTTCACGCATATCGGGCTTCACCAAAATTACGACAGCAACGATGATCGCAACCAGTAATATAGCGCCAATTATATATGCTATCACTGGGATCTTTTTAACTTTTTTAACCTCTCTTACTTGTACCTGTTGTTCCTGCATTGTTGTTTCTCCTTTCAAAATAAAAAAGTGCGCCAACCGAAGCCGACGCACTAAAAACGCAAACTCCGATTGTCGCCAAACAAATTTGGATGCAATGATACGGATATTTCGCCGCACACAGATAACCAAGTGGAATTTGCGTTTTTAACAAACTCACTTAATTATCCGGCGACGACGAAAAAAGATATTCCTTTCTCCTTGAAAAAAGAGAAAAATATCCCTATCATTGCTTATCAAATTTGTTTGGCAACCTCATTATAGCATAAAGATTTTCTTTTGTAAATGGCTAACGCTACAAATTTCCTATATCTTGTGCGAAAATATCTGATCTAACAACACATGGGTGTATGTCTCCTTGGCATCAAAATCCATGGCCGCGCTATAAATTTTTTCAAGTTTGAAATGAGCGTCGCCGACCCGTCTCAGCTCATGACAGGCGCGCTCCAAGAGCATTTGACGTAGCTTTTGCGCCTGACGAAGCTCCCCTCTGCATTCCCGCATCGCTTGCGTTCGAATCATGCGGCGCATATCCAACGTGCGGCTATGGGGAAATCGCTGTTTGAGGACTTCGGTTTGGGCGGCATCGCACACGAAAAAGACCGTTCGGCTCCCCGGCAAGAAAAGCGCATCGATTTGGTCGGGCAATACAGGATGATAGGACAGGACAAGCTGTTGTCTATTCTCGCTTGCCATCGATGCAAGCGTCTCCGTTAGCGCATAGGCGGTATCCAAATAGTCTTCGATCAGGCAAATCCGCTCGGACAAGCGCAAATAGGTATCCAGGCGAACCCGCCCTTTGGTACCAATGGAATCGGAGAGCGCGATGTCGGTCTTCCCTTTTTGGTTGGTTTTGACCATACTATGTTGCAACAGTCTTCGCGCCGTCCGTGCCAGTTTCGCCTCGCTAAGATATTTCCTTGCGCTATCACGCAAAACATCGGATGTTTCTCCCACGGTGCGCAACCAACGGTAAGCGTCTCGATAGGCCGCGCTTTTCTGTTCGTTCAGCGCAAGGATTTCGTCGCCATGATCCTCCAACGCCTCGGCACTCCAAAAGCGGCCAAGGTCAATGATATCTTCTTTCACGCCCGGCAGCATCGGCTCCATGGGATGCGGCGGTGTCGCATCCAAAAAGCCTACGCTCCCATGATCGCCAAACAACAAAACCGCATCCAAGGAGTCGGGGTCGGACGAACAGTAATAATTCTCCGCTCGAAAACCCACGCTCTCCCCCAACTTGGCCGCGCGGCGCAACAGCGTACTCTTGCCTGTTCCGGGACCTCCTTTGATGCAATACAGCCGATCTACTCTATGCCGAAAACAATGCTCGTAGTACGAATGAAACCCTTGACGGCTGTTCGATGCGGCAAAATAGGCATTCTCCTGCAAAAATCTGTATTCTGTGGTCATAAAACATTCTCCTTTCCCTTCGGGCGTCTTCCCTCATCCACAGAATATGGAACCAAGCCTTGCGCGGTGCGAATGATTGTCATTTTTTTAGAGAAAACAGGCCGTCTGCCACCGCAGACGGCCTGTTTCTTTAGTTTTTGTGTACGATAGTAACATTCAGCGGCTCAATTCCCGTCTGTTCATATACAACGGTATTGATCTTGGCAATCTGAGCGGGCTGCAAATCCCCCTGCGATTTCACAATCACATTGATGGCATTGCCATTCATAACAGCGACGCATTCTTCAAAGCCACCCGATAACAGCAGGGCTTCAATGTTCGCCTCTTTCTCAATTTCCTGCGCGATGGCATTCATTTCAGCAAGTGCTTCGTTCTTGACCTCTTCCGTAGCATCCTCGCTGTCAATCACGCTTTGGAGTACAGCCATCGACTCATCACGCGCTCTCTTGCGGTTCACCTGAGCGGTCGCAAAATAGTCGTCCTTCTCCGATGCATTTGTTCCAAGGCTTGTGCCAACGTCGTCACTCATACCGGACGATTGATCGTAGTCGGCGTATCCTCCGCTCACGGGAGAGGAGAAGAACATCCAGTTCAGCCAAACCGCCAGCCCGATCAAGAGGACTGCGCCTATAATCACCCAGTTGCGGCGACCGACTTTGTTCACCCAATCAACGATTCCCTGCCCGCTTTTCCGCTTTTTGGGGGCAACCTCATTCAGCGCCATCATAGATTCGGACTCCTTTTGCTCTTGCGCACGAGTCATATCCTTATTCATCATCTTTGATTCCTCCTTGATTCCCTTTGGGGAAGTTATTGTTACATCGCTATTGTATTCGTCATCGGGGTAAAATAGAACTTTTCTTACTCATTTGCTTCGGTAATATAAATGTTGTTGCTGGAAATACCGTACGCGGCCTCCAAAAGCGCAATCAACTCGCGTCGGATATAGGCATCTCCACCGCCACGGCATACAATACCGATGCCACTGACGCGGGGATATGTACGGGTAATCAAGATCGGGCTCTCACCCGCACCGCTCCCCACCGTCACGTACGTCTCTTGTTTTTTACTCCCTCCTTCCTTTTCTTCCGTTTGGACATTTTGGGCATAGACACAGGTAAAATCCCCTTCCAATGTAATCGCCACGGTGACATTGCTCACCCCCCGCACGCGGGCGCACAAGGCGGCAATTTTGTCTTCCGTTGCCTGCATATACATTGTAATATCCGAGACCTGTTCTTCCTCGCTACTGTTAGCCTCCTTTCCTTTGCTCGTCAAGGATTGATTTCCAAAAAGAATCAACCCTACTCCCACAACACCTCCAAGAATCAATACCCAACCGCGGCGAAACCATGCCGTCTGTTTTTTTGATATCTCCATATCGTCCTCACTCCAAATAAATTGTACTTTCGCATTGCAAGATTTCGTTCAGATAACTCTGCATTTTATGGGTATCCAGCCATATCGCTTGCCCCCTCAGTGCTACGCAGACCAAAGAAATCCGCTCTCCCGCTTCATCTGTCTCCACCTGCACGGAAATGTCCTCGCCTGAAATTTCGAATTGATCGATCAGCAGCTCTTTGATCATTTCTGAAGCATACATCAAATCCAGGCGCTCTTGCTCCCCTTGCCAAATCTGAGAAAAGTCCTCCTGCTGCTCTTCTCCTTCCCTCAGCCAATTCTCTATGGCGTTTGCAAGACGCCCGGGAAGGTCTCCACCGCCCCGCATAAGGGCAGACAAGGGCGTCCATAAAACGAGCAACAGGCAAACACCGCTCAGCATCTTGACGTGTCGTGAAATGCCACCGCCCTCTCCCTCGGGAGAAAACAGTTCAACCAAAGCGCAACACACCGCCAAGCCGAACAATCCTATGACATATCCCCGCATATTATCCTCCCAAGGCAGATCCGCATTTGAGCAACAACAACAGAGAACACAAAAACGTGACACAAGAAAGTGCTACAACGGCCAGAAGGTATCCAAACAGTCCGGCAATCTCATGCAGCAATGCCGCCTCGCCATCACACCCCATCCACGCGCCAACATCCCCGGATAATTGATAAACCGTTCTGACCATCAGCAAGTGGAGAAACTGAGGAAGCAGTAGCCAAAGCAACAGTATGACGCCACCGATTCCAACAATTCCGCGCAACCAGCTTATGCCGCCCGATGCGCTTCGTAACATCTCCGCGACACCTCCGCCTACGACAGGAATGGAAGAGCTAATGGCAAATCGCAACGTACGGAAGCGCAAATTATCTGCACGCGCGGCAAGTACCGTCTGCGCCCCAAGGGACGCTGTCAATAAACCAACCGTCAGACTCAACAGCGTTGTATACCATTTTTTGATCTTCCCCGTCACAACATTCATGCGGCCGGCAATCGAAGGACCAAACGCGCCAAGCAAGCAAAAGGCAAGGCAGAGGGAAAACAGGGGCAAGATGGTTTTGCCTCCAAGCCAATCCGTCAGAGAAAGCGACAATATCATATTGGAATGATTGGCAACCGCCGCCCCGACATTCCCTCCCATGGCATACATACTGCCCATCAGCGGCAAAAACGCCGTAGTCAGCTGTGTCAGGTCGCGATAAAAAAGAACAACGCTCTCCACCCCGGCAATGGCCTGCGCGGTGATCAGAGTAAACAGCGCCACGCGGCAAACCAACTGTGAACCGGCCTGCAAAGCTGCCCCTTTGATATGCGATGACGTGCCATTGAAGACAGCACGAAGTAATATCACCCCGCACAGTTGCATCAATAAGGAGAGATATGTTTGCCACCTCTCGCCCATACGAGAAAAAAAGAATTCAATTAACGAACGAGGCGAAGACAGCGCCTGCCATGCTTTACTCAATATTTCCGGATCTGAAGAAAGAAGATCATCCGGCAAGCTCTCCTTGATGGCATCCGGCAACTGATCAAGCATGTCCCCGTATTCATCCGGCATCACCACACTTTCACGCTCCTCCGCCATCGTCGGAAGCAAAAGAACAACCATCCACGTAAGCACGGCGAAAGCAATAAACAGAATGCGCAAGGCATTCTTTCTCACGGAACCGCTTCGAGTAATTCCTGCGCAGTATCCACCAGACGCTGAAGGTACGGCAGACATAACAGCATCAGTTCCGCTTTGCCCACCATCTCTACGCCGCTTCCCAATGCCCCCTCGCCGCTCTGACGGCACAGTTCGGCGCAGAGTTGTGTCAAGGTAGCTACTCCCAAACCTTTGAGCAACAGCGTTGCTACCTCTCCCATGCCGTTTTTTGCGCACAAATCTTCTATCCACACAAACACAGGAGCAAGCATCATCAAGGAAGCTCCGATCAGCAACAAAGTGCCCGTCCATTGGAGCGGCAGTGCAACTCCTCCTCCGCTTTTGATCAATAAAATGGCCACCGCGCACAAAAGCGCCCCGCCGCACAGCTTGAACCACATGGATCCACCTCATAGCCCAAACAGCGACCGAATGCTGTCAAACAGTTCCCCAATTTTACCGACCAAAAGCCCAAGAACAACCAAAATCCCCGCCAGAGTTACATACATCGATTGCTCATCCCGCCCGGATTTATTCAACAGCTGAGTTGAGACGGAAACGAGCAATCCGATTCCCGCAACTTTGACAATCAATCCAATATCCATTTCTGTTTCCTCACTTCCTTGCTTTTACCAGACCAACAGAATTATACCAAGAGCACCACATAGCGACATCGCGCCGCGAAGTCGCGCCCGTTCGAACAGTTTGGCCTTGTAAGATTGGCGCGCCTGATCCATTTCCGCCAAGTAATAATCCAACCGTGCCACCTGTTCTTGTCGCCATACCGTCCCAAGCTCTTCCGCCAGTGCCAGCAAATGGTCTCCTCCCCAATCGGATAGCAGAGTGGCATCTTTGCGGCAGTAATCGCGCAATGGTCGCAAATGGCAAGTGTCCATATCAAGTGCGGCCAAAAGGCGAGGCTCTGCCGTGGATAAAATCTCTGCCAGAGGTCGGCCAAAGCAAGAAATTTGTCCTCGGACGTAGGTTAAAAGCCCAATCCAAGCATCCAATCGTTCCGCCATGCGCCGCGCTTGCCTTGCGTTTTGATTAGAGTATCCCAGGCATACGGCCAGCAAAATTCCACCGCCGACACACTTGAGCATCAACATTCTGCATCCTCCCGGGCCGTCAGCTGATAGTTGTAGTCCCGTGTTCCGATTCCTCTGGTCAGGCCAACATATAGACCAAACACTCCGTTTGCATGAAGAAGATCTATGCCGGGGCGGCGAATCAGTTGAGAGAGGTTATCCGCGTGGACGCTGGCAATGACAGGAACGCCGCAAGCCGCGGCGCCGAGAATGGCGCGCGCTTCACGTTCGTTTCCGATCTCGTCGCAGACAATCATTTGAGGGCTGAGCGAACGTATTGCAATCTCGATGTCCCTTCCTTTGGGATAGCCGGATAGCACCGATATCATGGTATCGGAGGAAAACTCCCCGTCTGCCAACTCACGTCTACTATCGGCAAGAACGACACGCAACCCTCTCTCTCCACGCGAAAATCGGTGTGCCAAGGCGCGGAGCAAGGTTGTTTTTCCCACGCCCGGAGGAGAATAGATCAATGTTCCGCGCGAAAAAACCGACCGAATGCGATCATCTAAGCACTCACCAACCCAGCGCAGTGCATGAGGAAAGCGAATACAAATCGCGTCGATATTTCTCATATCCGACAGCTGCTCATCGCCCTCTGTGACAGCCTGTCCGCAAAGGCCAATGCGAATCCCCCCCGTCATCGAAAGATAACCGTTGTTGATGCTATCTCGATGTGCGTAAAGGGATTCATCACACAGCCGAAGGATCAAAGCATCCATGTCCTCCCGATCAAAGGAAAGTGGAATCCTTCGATTTTCTCCCCCCACCGTGACCGAACAAGCTCTTCCGACTCGCAAATGCAGTTCCTCCCACTCGCCTTCGATGCATTTGAGCACCGAACAAATGGAGAGTGGCAACCACTCCTGTAACATCGCAGGCATTCCACCCGTTTTTCTTTCTCGACACGTTCGAAGCATGTCTCCCTCCTTGTCCGATTGGTGTTTTATCTTATGCGTATAGGATTCATTTTAGAACGAAAAACAAAAAAGCAGTTGCCAATGTTTCGGGTTCCTAAGGACAGTTTTGAATAGTTAAAAGCCACGGCAATGAGTTTCCTTGCCGTGGCTTTTCTATATGAATGATATCAACAAAAAGCAGAAAAATTCCCGTAATGGGCGAGATAAGTTCTAATTTTGCGTTATTGAATTTGTTTGGGCATTATGTTAGAATATATACACAGCAGAGCTCGCTGAATAAAATTTAGGAGATTATTATGGAACTTTACATTTCAGAAAATATTAGAAAAAATAGGCGCGAAAGCAATCTTTCACAAGAATCATTCGCAGAACGCATAGGAGTTAGCTTTCAGACCGTAAGCAAATGGGAACGAGGAGAGTGCTATCCCGATATTGAAATGTTGCCTAAAATTGCAAATTTTTTCGGTATTACCATAGATGATTTAATGGGAGCTAACTTGTTTCAAGAGAGGGAATATGTAGATACTTTGCAAGAAGAACTGCGCAAATACGATATAACCCATGATGAGGTTGCATTGGTTCAGAAAGCGGAAGAAGGATTACGAAAGTATCCGAATAATCATTTGCTTATGGCTTGGATTGTATACGGTGCTCAAAATATCAATCCCAAAAGAAGCATAGAGCTTGGGGAGTATCTTATGAGCAATTGCCGTGACCCGCACATCTTGAATTGGGCAAGGACAGAACTTTGCTATGCCTATTATAAGGCAGGTCGACAAAACGAAGGACTCGAAGCAGCTTATCATTTGCCTACCGTGACACAAACACGTCAAGTCGTTTTGGCTGATCTCTTGACGGGCAAGGAACAAGTATCGCATATTTTAGAAACGGATATAGCGAAAGTTTGCTATCGTTTCAAAACATCAATATTGAAGCTGCTCAATCACTATACTCCGCAGGAGCAAATAGAACTTTTGAAAAAAAGCAATGCACTGTATGATGTTGTTTATGAATGCGAAGATAATGTATCTGCACTGAAGGGAAAAGCGGATAATTGTATAAAAATAGCAGAAATTTATTTGCGCACGGGAAATGTGGGTGAAGCACGTCTTTATATTGAAAAAGCTTTGTTATATGCGGAGAAGCACGATACAATTCCGTACGGTACACAGCAACATTCTATTTTATGCGGTTGTGCAAAATATGGATATAATGCCACGCAATCGGGAAAATTTGCACATCCGTATGGAAAGCTCAAAGAAAAAATTATTACCTCGTTAAAAACAAATCAGGTTTTCGATAGTATTATATTAGAGATTGAATTATAAAGCATAAGCCTCTGGCAAACATTTGTCGGAGGCTTATTGCACAACCACCTTTGGTGGTGAGTAAGTGCGCACTTGAAGATAGCTATAGAAGCCTTCCTCTGGGAGGAAGGTGGCACGCGATAGCGCGACGGAAGGAGCCCGCGTTACTTTGAAATAAGCAATGTCTTTATTATAACGCGCTCTCCCTCACCCGACTCCGTCGGGAGCTCCCTCCCGGAGGGAGCCTTCTTATGTTCATCTATGACTTGTCAATTTTCCTGACAAGCAC
>JAZQUX010000241.1:0-11111 GCA_045631585.1 Eubacteriales bacterium
GCCGCAGCAAGTGCCGCAGGAAAGGCGTTTGTCTCGCCCCGCTCGTCGAATGCATCGCCAAGCGTCATTCGTTCTTTTCCCAAGCGTTGATTCGAGAGCAAAAGCCGAAACAACACGCCACTCATCAGCGCGGCCAGCAACGTCAACACGCACAGCCACCGCCCCAAGGGGATGCTGCTGAACAGACCAACGCCGACACCCCCGATCAAAAACGCCGTGCTTGGCAAGTTGCAAACACAGATCAGGCGAGAAAACTCTTCCTCCGACAATTGACCGCGTCGGTAATATCCCGCCGCCACGCGGCCGCCGATGGGGAAACCGCACAAAATTCCCATCAAAAAAGCGCACCTTCCCGCGCGGGAAAATCCGGGCAAGCCGCAAAGAAAGCGAAACGGAGGAACGTCCGCCAGCCGCCGACCGATATTGCCTCTCACCATCCATTCGGAAATCACCATCAGCGGCAACAGCGCGGGGATCATGGTATGCGCACACAGTCGCATCCCCTCCCTAACTCCTCGGATGGCCGCTTCTCCTTTGAAGATCAGCATCAGTATCAAGGAAAGGCAACAGAATGCGGAAAGACCATGCAACGTTCTTTGTTCAGCCATTCGTTTTTTGCTCACTTCATCGCCCCCATCCCGCCTATCTACACCCCATTGTACGCAAGGGAAGAAAAAAATATGATTTTCCCTTCCTATCACACAAAAATCAGCAAAACTTCTTGTATAATTCTCCCTTTTCGTCTATAATAGAAGCATCACCGAACAAAAAGGAGGGACAGCGCGTGCAATGTATCATCACGGAGGAGCTAAACGGGATGCTTCTCAGAGAATATCTACTCCAGCGCTTACGTCTTTCCCGCCGTCTGCTCACGCGTTTGAAGCAAACGCCGCGCGGTATCCTCCTCAACGATACCCCCGTCACCGTCCGCGCCATTTTGAAAAGCGGAGACATTCTTGTGTTGGCAACCGAGGATGATGAGCACATAGCACATGGCCATATCACCATTGGACAGCAGTTGCCCGACATATTATATGAGGACGACCATATTATCGTTTGCAACAAGCCCTACGGAATGCCAACGCATCCCTCTCACGGGCACGTCGATGATACGCTGGCCAACGCGCTGGCGCGCTACGAAACGTTAACCATCGGTCACCCCGACGTGTTTCGTCCCATTCATCGCTTAGACCGCGACACCAGCGGCGTGGTTCTCGTGGCACGGCATCAGCTGGCCGCCGCTCGCTTGTCCCTCGCTATGCAGGCGGGACAAATTCAAAAGCAATATCTTGCCATCCTGGAAGGGCGTCCGCCTCAGGATAAGGGCGAGATCGTTGCCGCCATCCGTCGTGCCGAGCAAAGCATCATCACACGGGAAATTTGTGCCGATGATGCGCCAGGCGCCCATACGGCCCACACCCTCTACCAAGTAATTTCTCACTGGTCAGATGACCATCTCTCCCGCACCCTCGTGCGCGCCTTCCCGCTCACCGGACGCACACACCAGTTGCGCCTGCATTTTGCCCATGTCGGTGCGCCCATTGTGGGAGACTCCATGTACGGATCAGACCGTTGCTACACCCCCGCGCTCAACCGCCACATGCTGCACGCCTACTCTCTGCGCTTTCCCCACCCCATGACACAGCAATATATGGTGGTCATCGCCCCCCTGTGCAAGGATATGCGAGCCTTACTCCCCACAGCTATTTCGTAAATCAAGGAGGCTTTATGCTCTGGAAAAAACAAAAAAAGGAGGGAGCTTTGCCCACCTCCAAACGAAAAATCTCCCGTTTTTGCACGATCACTTGGATCGCCACAGGGATCAGCCTTTTGCTTCTTTTGTTGTTTCGGCAATTCCCCGCGTTTGCTGATGTTTTCAATCGATATATCAGCCAACCCTTGCGCCTGCTGTTTGCATTGATCACCTCCATTCTGCCTCTGTCTTTGGCTGAAATTCTCCTAATTCTATCCCCCATCTTGCTGATTCTCCTGATCGTTCGTGCCATCCGCAAGCATTCCGCCTCCTGGCGGGCGGTGGGCAGATATTTTGTGAATATCTTCAGCGCAGCTCTTGTGTTCTTCATTTTGTTTGCCACCAATTTTGCGGCAGGATATTACGGTGTTCCCCTCAACGATGCCACCAAATTGGATTTGGACCGCAAAAACAGCAGTGCGGAAGAGTTGTATCAAACCGCACTCCATTTGGCCGAGCACGTCAATCGCGAAGCGGAGAACGTCGCGTTCATCGAAAAAGACTTTTCCATCATGCCCTACCGTTTTTCCGACATGAACCGAAAGTTGCTGGATTCCTATGACAAGTTTTGTGAAGTGAACAGCTTTATGGGGCATTTTTACAGCCGCGCAAAGCCCGTCATGCTCAGTGAGGCTATGTCCTATACTCACATTACGGGCGTGTATTCCTACTTCACGGGAGAGGCCAATGTCAACGTCAATTTCCCGGATTACACCCTGCCCTTCACAACTGCTCACGAACTGGCGCATCAGCGCGGAATCGCACGAGAGGACGAGGCAAATTTTATCGCCTATTTGATCTGCATTTCTTCCGATGACGCCTATATCCGTTACAGCGGCTATCTCAATATGTACGAATACGTCGCGAACGCTCTGTACAAGGCCGACCGCGACCTGTATTACGAGGTCAGAGGGATGCTCAAAACCGAGGTTCGTTATGAAATGGTTGCGTACAGCAACTTTTTTGATCAATACCGCGATTCGGTGGCAAGCGAGATCAGCGGCACCGTCAATGACTTGTATCTCAAAGGAAACGGTACGGAAGGCACCAAAAGCTACGGTTTGGTGGTCGATCTCGCCGTCGCATACGACAAAAAGCTTCATCCCTAACAAAAGAAACGCGGCAGTGTTTACCACTGCCGCGTTTCTTGAATTGTTTTAATGTTCTTCGGCTTCACCAAACCGGGTTCGAATGGCTGCGCTTCCGTTTTTACGGATACACAAGATGGCTTGCTCCTCTCCCAAGCGAAAAGGCTCTTCCCTCGCTCCCTTGGGCAATTCATAGCGTTCGCCGTCAATCACGAGCTCAACGTGCCGCCAAAATATAGAGCGACGGTACGCCAGATGATGTTCTTCCCCGTCAAGGAGAATGGTAAAGTGTTGCGTTTTAGCCATGTTATTCCTCACCCTTCGGCTGTTCCGGCAAGTTCTGTGCCGATCCTTGTTCCGCAGGCTGGCTCGGTGCTTGGGTGGAAGGTGCATCTGCAACCACGGCTACTTCCTGTGCCACAGGTTGACTTGCTTTGCGACGGCGCAATGCCACCGCAATCACATCAATGCCAATGACAGAGAACGCCAAGACAATCAGCAAAATCTTCGCGCGCTGAGCCGTCGTGCGAGCACGCAGATCATTTTCGTTCTTTCCGGGCTGTTCGTCCGTCGGCTGATTGGTACCGGGGATGTCCGTACCGGGAACATCTGTACCGGGAACATCCGTGCCGGGAATATCCGTACCGGGAATATCCGCACCCGGATCTTCTACGGGCGGATCCTCGACGACAGGTTCGCGGATGATGGGGGTCGCGCCGAGTACCACATTTCCTTCTGTTTTTTGAGCAGAGAAATAGATATTATCCACGCGAACGATCCACTGATTATCTTTTGCTTTTGTAATATTTAACGTATGGAAGCGGAGATAATTGATTCGACTCAAATCCGGCTTTCCGGCCAATTCCGGCTGGCCTGCACCCTCGCAAACACTAGCCATGCTGATAGGAAGACGAATATGGTTCCAGCCTTCCTTCAAAATGTATTGATCAAGTGACCAACAATACTCTTGGTGGTCACACGTACCCGAAGATGTGATTTCAAACTGGATAGGATACTTACAGTTCTTGAAGACTTCAAGATCAGATACATAGATATCCATCTCAATACAGGCGGCACCTGTTGCGTTGATGGGCTCATATCTCTTTTCAGTAACCAAGTTGGACTGTTCCGGGAGTTGGAGTTGGAACGAAACGCTGGCCGTTCCCTGTGTCTTATTGACAACATCCCTTTCAGGTGTGAACAACCAGTTCGACCACCCTTCTGCCGTATCACAATTATCTACCATACGCAGCTTTTGATATTCGGGAATAGTTGCCGTGATATTGTCGATCTTAATCTCCACGTTTTCCAAATTCTCGGACGGATTCACGCGGAAGAATTGCAGGCGAAAATAATTCAGCGCCGACGTATCGAAATCGCGACTGTCTGCGTCCTGCACAGGCAGGCAAATACGATACCATCCGCCTTTTTCAATACCGTTGAAGGCCATCTCGTACCACGAAATCAGTTCGTTGTCAGGCCCTTTAGACGAACCAAAATCCAACGCGACCATACCCGAATAAAACAAAAGAGAAGGATCAGAAATATAAAAATCGAACGAAATCATAGAAAAGTCAGTGATATTGACGTCATCAAACACCCCTTGCACTGACAAGATAGAATTTCCGTTTTGGGGCGCATCCAACGTAACCGATATACACGCATCCCCCTGCGTCATATCCTCGGTATCCAGCGTGATTTCTCCGTCGGCTGTCCACCCTTCCGTTGTTTCACATCCGCTGATTTCAACAACAGGAGCCGTACTCTCCCCTGTCTGCGCAGCAGTTGTGGGAATCACTCCCACGCATAACAAAGTCAAGCATAACAGCAGTATAAATAAATTTCGCGTTGTTTTCATTGGCACCTCTTTCTACCTTCTGCGTACAGAAAGGCATTTTACTGTTCTTAGTTTAACAGAAATCAACAGTAATGTCAAGTTATCTCATGCATTTTTAGCAAAAACGACGAACAAAAAAACTGCAACTTTGTATAAAGCACCGAGAGAAAAATCAAAGTTTCCTCTTGCCAAACGGATAATTTATGTGTATAATAGAGGCATATTTCAAACGAGGTTTTATGATGTTATGAAAAAACGTTCCGTTTATTTGCGAAATTTGGTTATGGCCGCTTTGTTTGCCGCATTGATTTTCGTATCCACCCGCTTTTTCCAGATTCCCATCCCCGCCACGGGAGGATATATCCATCCCGGTGACTGCCTATGCTTGCTGGCTGCTTGGTTGCTCCCTCTCCCCTATGGCATTGCCGCTTCGGCCGTTGGCACAATGTTGGCCGATCTGCTCAGCGGATATGTGATTTATGCGCTTCCTTCCTTTATTATCAAAGCGCTCGTCGCCCTTGTGGCAGGCCTGCTGTTTCGCGCCTTGTACCGCAACGTTCCCACCTTCAAAAAAATGCTGTTGCCTTGCTTGATCAGCGGATTTTGCGGTGAAATCTTTATGGTGCTCGGTTACTTCTTCTTTAGTGCCGTCATCCGCGGCAACGGACTTTCCGCGGCCGTCAGCATTCCCAGCGATGCGGTGCAAGCCGCGTTCGGCATCGTCACAGCGACCATACTGCTTTATCCCTTGGCGCGTCGAGTGTTACCAAGATTACAAAAAACATTATAATATCAAAACCTGCCCGTGCAATATCACGGGCAGGTTTTCTGTTTTATTCTTTGATTTTTCTTGTCATCACCATTTCGGTTACGCGAAGCTTGGCCGCACCGTAAGGAACGAGCAGCATTTTTTTGGCTTCTCCCCGTGCCACGGTGGAGGTTGCCTTTTCCGCGCTGACATTGTCATAGCCATCCGCGAAGTCCCAATCCACGGGCGCCATGCTCGCTTTGAGTGCCAAACGAGGCGCGGCAGCCGAAAATGGATATTCATTTCCTTCGCCAAAGCAAAGTTCAAACTCCTTGCTCGCAAAACCGTATCTCCACTCGCTCGCGGGCGTCAGCTCATAATCGCAATAGGGGAACTTACGCTCCACGCCATCGCGGGTATATTCCTTCTTATGATACTCCGCCTGAATGGGAAGAGCAAATACCAACGGACCGTAAGCGGCCACATACACACCGTTCGGACGCTTGACCAGATGCGGCGTGTCCTTCAGGGTGACGTCAATGACCGTTTCCCCTTGCCAAACGCGATCGATGACCAAATCATCGCCAAGGCGGATCGCTTTTTGGCCGTCAACCAAGGCGCAAGCGCCCTTCGCCCAGCCGGGCACGCGAATCTTCAGGGGGAATTTCGCCTGTCCTTGCACGTTCACACGGATGGATGCGTTCAATCGGAACGGATAGTCAGATACGTTCTCTACGGTCACCACGACGCCGCCAACATTGGTGGTCAACTTGCAAGGCACAAGGTGAGCACAAACGATCGCGCCATCGTCGTGTTGATACGCATTCATGGCAAATTTGGGCCACGCCTGATTGAAATTGGCGGTACAACAACCAAAACCGGGTTCCAATCCAAACACGCCGGATTCGCCGTTGTTGGTACGGAAGATGGGCTTGTTAGGGTAGTGAACGGCCGCAATCTGATTGACCAACTGATCGTACTGGTGCGTCCACATATCGTCGCTGATGGCGGCAGGCAGAGCGTTAAACGCCGCCTTTTCCACACGGTCCGCCCATACGGTATCGCCCGTTGCGGTATACAGCGTTTCGCAGGAGTACATCAATTCGGCAATAGAGCACAACTCAAAACCGTGCGTATTACCAATGCCCGCCAGACACTCGTCACCTGTAAAGGTACCGACAGCTGTGCCGTTATAGCGATCAAGAATATCCCAGAAATAAGCAGAATCGGCGTTTCCGATCACAGCCTCATCGCCCAACAATCTCTTGAGCAACGTAGGATATTTCAGCATCATATTCAAATTGACGATGTGCGTTTCGAGTGTCCATATATTCAAAGGACGCACCCAACGCTCGGTCAGGGTAGTATAGTCAACACCCTGCTGTTGCAAAAGCTTAGCCAACGAGAGCAAGTACTCCTCGCCCGTGCGTTCGTAAACGTACGAAATGGGGATCAGCGCCTCGAACCAGCGGAATTTGCCCCAATCTCTGAGCTTGACTCTGCCGCTGTTCATTTCCTCATACAAGCAACGAAGAGCACGGCAAAGACCGTCGTAAGCACGTTCGTCTGCCGTAAAATCGCAGTACAGCGCAAGCACCTTGCAGACCAACTGATAGGCCCACACGTCATAATCCTTGCGGGCATCCTCGGCACAGGGGCAAATCCAACCGTCCGCGCACTGGCGCTCAAGAATGGCATCCATATAGCGTATTGCACGCGCTTTCATATCCTCGTCGTCAAGCAACCAAGAGAGCGGAATGAAGCCGTCGAGCCAATACGGAACTCTCTCCCAGCCGTCCTTGTCTCCGCCGATCCAGGCGCTGTCTCGGATGTCCGGCCAAATTTTATCAAGGTTGCCGGACAATCCATCCGCTTGAATGCGGAGCTGACGATGCAGCCATCCGGTAGGTTTTAATTCATTTGCTGAAAAAAGATGAAGCATAAAATTCCCTTCCTTTATCGAAATTCTGTCTGACCGTCTTCGAGATAGACGTTGGTACGCAAAATCGAATACTCGCTCTCGACATTCCCCTCCGGCAAAATTCCAAAGCGATCTCGCAGCGCGCGAATCAAATATTCGGGGTTGAGATAATTCGCTCCCGACACGCAAAGCACGGCGTCGATACGCAGCTCTCCGTCCTCCACGGTCGCATCCAGCGAACGAATGAGGGTGGTAATATCAACCTGACGAATGCCCGACTTCGACTTTTTGTCCATCATCAAGGGTGAGGTAGTCAAGTAAGATGCGACCTTTTGTGCCAAATCAGGTGTCAGACCCTTTTCGCGAACACGGATATCATATTTGGCCCAAACAATGTCGGAGAAGGAGGATGCCTCCGGTGCTGTGTACACATCCAAGACACACAATTCCTCCGTCAGAGCCGCGTTGAGGCGCTCCTTCATATCGCGGTTGCCCATATCTCGTTCAATGCGGACATCCAAATACTCACAAAGGCTCTCAGCGCCTACGCTCAGGGGAAGACCGAAGGTAATCTTAGCGTGAGGATTGAAACCTTTGGTATACCAAGTAGGAATTCCGGCGCGCACCAGCACACGGCTGATGGTTCGCTGCAGATCCAAATGGGAAATATATTGCAGATTCCCTACCTTGCAAAACTTGATACGTGCCGTACGAGGCGCGGGCAGGAGAGGATAGCCCTCTTTCTTTCTGCGGTTTATGATTTGATCTTGGGACAGCATGCTCTCTCACCTCCCAATCGATTTGCGCCGCAACCACTGCATTTTTCACGGCAGTTGGGCGTTGTAGCGGCCTCATAGGCCCGCTCGCGCTCGCGCAACAGAAACGCTTTTGTTACACCGCAGTCGATGATATCCCAAGGCAACACCTCATCAAGACCATACGCGCGGTTGGCATAGAACGCAGGATCCACACCCGTGTCACGGAACACGGACATCCATGCTTCGTAATCGAAAAATTCCGACCAGGCATCAAACTTAAATCCGCGGCGGCAAGCTTCTGCTAAAACCTTGCTCAAACGGCGATCTCCACGAGCCAGTACCGCCTCCATGCGGCAGGTAGGAGCATCGTGGTGATTGTATTTGATCTTACGATCGGTCACGCAAGAACCGACATACGCCTGCTTGCGTTGCATCTCCTCCAGCGTATCCTGCGCCTCCCATTGGAAGGGTGTGAAGGGCTTGGGAATAAAGGGAGAGACGCTGATGGTCACCTGCGGCGGACGTCCGCCCTTGCGGTTGGGCATTTGATAATACTGATTGATCACGCGATGCGCCAGCGCGGGGATTTCGGCAAGATCCGCATCCGTTTCCGTGGGATGGCCTTGCATAAAGTACAGCTTGACCTGATTCTTTCCAGCCTCGAATGCCACGCTGACCGCCCGCATCAAATCTTCCTCGTAAAGATTTTTGTTGATGACGTCACGCAATCGCTGAGAGCCTGCCTCGGGGGCAAAGGTAATGGACGACGCGCGAATCGACGTCACCTTGTCCATCAACTCTTTGGTGAAAGAATCCGCACGAAGCGAAGGCAGAGACAAACTGACCATATTCGGATTGGTCCAAGTCAGCAGTTGATCCGTCAACTCATCAATGCGGGTATAGTCGCTGATAGAAAGCGAAGACAGCGAAAATTCTTCGTATCCCGTATGATCAAAAATGGTACGCGCCTGACAATCAATCACATCCGGCGTTTTTTCGCGAACGGGGCGATAGACCATGCCTGCCTGACAGAAGCGGCAACCGCGGATACATCCTCGGCCGACTTCTACTGTAATACGGTCTTGTACCGTCTCGATGTAGGGCATGACCACTTGATCGGGGAAATACGCTTTGTCCAAATCTTTGACAATTCGCTTTTCGATCTTGGCAGGAATATCGTCATACACGGGGGTATACGCCTCAATGGTTCCGTCTTCATGGTAGGTCACGCGATAGAGAGAGGGGACGTACACACCGGGAATGGTGCGTGCTGCCTCATGCAAAAAGTCTGCGCGATTGTAGCGTCCTTCCTCCTTCATACGAATCGAAAGACGGACGATCTCCGGCAGCATTTCCTCCCCTTCTCCGATGTTGAACAGGTCAAAAAAATCCGCCACGGGTTCGGGATTGTAAGCGCAAGGACCGCCGCCGATGACAAGCGGGTCCTCCTCTTTTCGGTCTTTGGCGTACAGGGGAATGTGCGCCAGTTGCAGCATATTCAGTACGGTGGTGTAGCACATTTCATACTGCAACGTAAAGCCGAGAAAATCAAACTCGTTGATAGGGTCGCCGCTTTCCAGTGCGCACAGCGCAAGGTCATGCGCCTCCATTTGCTCTTGCATATCAACCCAAGGAGCAAATACGCGCTCACACCAGATATCCTCATAACTGTTCAGCGCGCCATACAAAATGCGCATACCGAGGTTGGACATACCAATCTCGTAGCTATCGGGAAAGGCAAAGGCAAAACGGGCGCGGACAGTTGCCTTGTCCTTGACAATCTGTCCGTATTCTCCGCCCGAGTAGCGGCCCGGCTTGGAAACAGACTTCAACAGCGAGGGGCTGTATTTCCGTTTCATATTGTTATTTTCAGTTCTGTTTGTCATGTTTTTTCTTCAGGTCCTGTTCGTTTAACATATTTCTGCGAGACACCAACAAGCAAGGAAGTGTCCACGCCAACTGAGACAGTGAAATAAGCGCTGTCACATAGGGGTGTATCAGATCCAGCATGACCGCCGCTCCGCACAATCCTGCGCCGATCAGCAAGGTAATATATTGAATGACTCGAATAAAGCGGTCGTTGGCAGCAACGCGATGACAAGCCAATACCGCCGTTGCAATATCGCGCGCACTTCTGGTCGCGACGACACCGCTGTCGATTACGTCAGCCTCTACGTTTTTCTCAAAATGAAGCGGCTTCATCACTCGGATGGGTGCCATGCGGGGATCTCGACTGCGCGCCAACAACTCAGCATGGATGCAGGGATCGCTGCTCTCTACCGCAACAGAGTTTCCGGCGTGTTCCAATTCGTTGGCAATTTCTTCAAAGCGGCCTGAGATACGGTAATCGATCTCATATCCCAAACACAGCTTTCCATCAAAAGCAAGATACAAAATACTGCTTTCCACGTGTCTGCGAACCAAAAGCTCTGCGGAATCGCTCGGAACGCGGATTCCGTTTTTGATCATAAATTCGGAGGTACCCGCCAGCACCTTGACCTTGCCGTCAATGCAAGCCTCAAGTCCTTGCTCTAAGATGCGCAAAATTTCCACGCGATCTTCCCGCAACTCCTCAGACAGATCCGATGTAGTAACGGAAGCAAGTGTACCTCCCAACGTCTTGAACAAACGCTTAGCATAGCGAATATAACGACGGGTGTCTCCACCACCGCGAATCGTGATTTCGGTCGAGCTCTTGGAGCGGAACATTTCCGTATCATCAAACAACAGAATATTCCCCTTGGCATATTCGTCCACGGCACTGTCACCGACCATGGCACAGCCGCGCTTGGCCAGTCGAGTCGCCGTCAGAAGCATGGGATACGCGTAGGCAATCAACGCCGATACGGGCAGTGTTGCTTGAATGGCCAACACAAACACCGATGCGGTCTGTCGCAGATCCTCTTTGCTCAGCAAAGCAATCACCGCCAACAAAACAGCGCAAAGAACACTCGTCATCATCAGCCAAGGCAACGCGCGATAGCGTTGTGTTTCTTCCCCCGTGCG
>JAZQUX010000242.1:0-10494 GCA_045631585.1 Eubacteriales bacterium
CAATGACAAGTGCGATGGTATGGATGGAGCTTCCGACCGAGGACTCAATCTTGAGCTGTTCCCATAATTCGTTGGCGATGTCCTGTGTTTCTGCATCCAGCATGTGATAATACTGGGTGGGGACGGCGGTGGCATCGTAGTAAAGAATGCTCATGGCATCCTCGTGCCAATCTTCCATGTAGGCAATGTATTCTTCATTCTGGCGAACCAACAGATTGGGGCTGGCGTAACCGATATACTCGGCGTTGGCGACGGCAATCTCTTCGGACAGCATGAAGTTGATGTATGCCTCGGCAACGTCCTTGTGGCGAGAACCCTTGGGAATACACATAGCATCGACGAAAATGTTGGTGCCCTCCTCGGGGTAATAGAATGCCAGAGCGTCATTGCTGTCGTACATGGTCAGATAGTCGCCGGCATAGTAAGGCGCGATGGCGGCGGATTCACCCTTCATCTTGTTGAAGACTTCGTCCATAACATAACCTTGCACGATGGGTTTTTGATCCTTCAACAGTTGCAAGGCGATCTCCCAATCGGCGCGATTCTTGGTGTTGACGTCCAACTGTTGGTAATACATGGCAGTTCCAAACGCATCGCGTGCGTTGTTGAACTGCAAGATCTTTCCAGTGTACTTATTGTTCCACAGCAAATCCCAGGAGCCGATGTCTTCTTCGTCGACCATATTGGTATTATAGATGATGCCGACCATGCCGCAGGTGTAGGGAACCGAATAAGCGTTTTCGGGATCATAATACTGATTGGTAAACTCCGGTGCGATATACTGCGCGTTGGGAATGTTGTCAAAGTTGAGTTTTTCCAGCATATCCTCGTTGATCATGCGCTGGATCATATAGTCGGAGGGAATGATCACATCGTATCCGGTGGAACCGCTACGAAGCTTGGCGTACAGGTCCTCGTTGGAGGCGTAGGTCGTATAATTGACCTTGACCTTCTGGCCATAAGTTTCGTAGTAATATTCTTCAAACGCCTGATTGACGTTCAGCGTGTCCTCTGAACCGTCCGAAATGTATTCGCCCCAGTTGTAGACGTTGAGCACGATGGTGTCGCTTGGACCACAGGCGCCGAGGATGACGGCGGCCGCGATCAGGACAACGACAAGGCAAAATATCGTAAGAATCCGTTTTTTCATTGTTGGTTGCCCCCCTTCTGCTCGCGGCGAGACTGTACGCGTTCACGTACGCGACTGCGCCAAGAATGGAAGCGGTCACGGCTGTCGCCCTTGCCACTGGACAGGTTGGTCAGAATGAGCAACGTCAGAATGGCGATGATCATCAGCGTGGACAAGGCGTAAATATCCGGCTTGACTTCTTTCTTTGTCATGGAGTAAATCAGGATGGGCAACGTTTGGAAATCGCTTCCCGAGCAGAAATAGGAAATGACAAAATCATCAAGCGATAGCGTAAAGGACATGATAAAACCGGTGACAATGCCGGGCATGATGGCCGGAAGCTCCACCTTGAAAAAAGATTGGATGGGGGTGCATCCCAAATCCTGCGCCGCCTCGGGCAGATGCTTGTCCATTTGGCGGAACTTGGGGGTGACGTTGAGGATAACGTAGGGGATATTAAAGGTAATGTGAGCGATGAGAAGCGTCCAAAAGCTCAGCTTTTCCGTTGCACCTATCAGCGTACCGACAAAGACAAATAACAGCATCATGGAGATACCGGTGACGATATCGGGGTTCATCATGGGGATGTTGGTCACGGACGTGATGGCGCCCCGCAAAAATTTACTGCGCATACGGTGAAGGCCAAGAGACGCGGCAGTGCCGATCAGCGTGGCGACCACGGCCGATGTGATGGCCAGGATCAACGTGTTCTTGAGTGCGGTAAACGTTTCGGCACTGCGGAACAGCTCCTGATACCAATACAGGGAAAAGCCGGTGAAGACGCCGGTGTTATTGGTGCTGTTAAAGGAAAACAGCATCAAAACGAGAATCGGAACATATAAGATGGACAGAATCAAAGCGATGTAGGACTTCGAAAGGAATTTCATACGAGCACCGCCCCTTCTTCATCCGAAAAGCGATTCATGATCGCCATGGAAATGAGAATCAAAATCATCATGACCAAAGAAATGGATGCGCCTACGTTGTAGGTGACGGGATTTTGGAATTGGCGCTCGATGGTGTCGCCAATCAGGTCGAACGTGCCGCCGCCCAGCTTCTGCGAAATGTAGAAGGTGGAGATGGAGGGAACGAACACCATGGTCACGCCCGAGATGATGCCCGAGGCGGACAGAGGCAGAATGACACGGAACAGCGTTTGAATGCTGTTGCAACCGAGATCGGCCGCCGCCTCAATATAGCGGTTGTCCATCTTGGAAATAACCGAGTGGATGGGCAGAACCATGTAGGGCAGGAAGTTGTAGACCATACCGAATACAACCGCGGGGGCTGTGCCGACGATATGAACCGGCGGAAGGCCAATGGAGGTCAAGAAGGTGTTAAGAAATCCACCGTCATCCAAAATTGCCATCATGGAATAGGTGCGAATAAGCAAATTCATCCACATGGGCAGCATCAAAAGCAACATGACGATCTTCTGAGTGCGGGGACGAAGCTTAGCGATGCAATATGCCAAGGGATAACCGATCAAAAGGCAAAGCACCGTCGCGATGACCGACATGGAAAACGACAGCGTAAAGGTCTCCGTGTGGTCGCCCAAGGCCAAAATATTGTTCCAAGTAAACGCGCCCGTGGAGTCGGTGAAGGCGTAGTACAGAACGAACAGCAAGGGCGCGACGATAAACATAATCGCCCAAACCAAATGGGGAGATGCCGAAAGATAGGCAAAGGACGATGAGCCCTTTTTCTTTTTTGCGGGAGGATGTTTGGATGCCGTCATTCTTCTTCCTCCTCCATCTCCGGCTCAGAGAGCTTGTCCAGCTCGTCCGAGAAAGAGGAATAGTCACCGAAGCGACCGGAATAGACGGATTTCTTCATAATGTGAATGGCATCCGGTTCGATATGAAGGCCGATGGTGGTGTCAGGAGCGACGAAATCGGAGGTTTCAATCATCCACTTGAAGCCGGACACGTCCACGATGATCTCGTAATAGTCGCCTTTGAAGGTAACAGAGGAAACGACACCGAGCAACATTCCTTTTTCGGGCGCGACTACGTCGACGTCCTCGGGACGAACGACGATATCCACGGGTTCATTTTTGTCGAAACCGCAATCCAAGCATTCAAAGGTGTGGCCCGAGAAGCGAGCACGATAGTCTTCGAGCATTGTACCGGCCAAAATGTTACTTTCGCCGATAAAATCGGCAACGAATGCGTTGACGGGCTCGTTGTAAATATCAGTAGGAGAACCGATTTGCTGAATGCAACCGTCAGCCATGACGACAACGGTGTCCGACATAGAAAGCGCCTCTTCTTGGTCATGAGTTACGTAGATAAAGGTGATGCCGGTACGCTTTTGCATATTTTTCAGCTCTACTTGCATATCCTTGCGCAATTTGAGGTCAAGTGCTCCCAAGGGTTCGTCCAACAAAAGCACCTTTGGATGATTGATTAGCGCGCGCGCAATGGCTACGCGTTGCTGCTGACCGCCCGATAGAGTGGGCACCTTGCGATGCTCAAAACCCTTGAGGTTGACCATAGCCAACATTTCTTTGACCTGACGCACGATTTCCTTTTCAGGCAAACGCTTCAAGCGCAGACCAAACGCGATATTCTCAAACACGTTCAGGTGAGGGAAGAGCGCGGACTTCTGGAACACCGTGTTGACCGGGCGCTGATACGCAGGGATGTCGTTGATTTTCTTGTCATCAAACAGCACCTCGCCCTCGTCCGGCGTTTCAAAACCGCCAATGATACGAAGCGTGGTCGTTTTTCCACAGCCCGATGGGCCGAGGAACGTGATAAATTCCTTGTCGTGGATGTCGAGATTGATTTTGTTAAGAATGGTCTCGCCATCAAAGCTCTTAGAAATGTTTTTGAGTTGAATTAAGATATTCTGATTCATTCCGCATACATACTCCTTTGAAAAAAAGAAATAGATACCAGCCTTCCTCTTTTGAGCCGCGGGGCGGAACAGAGAACAGTTAGGACGAAAATGGCCGTGACGCGCGAGGTGCTTGTCCGTGCGACGCCGTTTCTGTGGGAACTGTCCGAAAGGTCTAACCCATATTGTAACAGACATTGCGACAAAATGCAATAGGATTTTGCGATATTTTGAAAAAAACGCGATTATTCCCCAAGGGACGTGATCAGTTGCATATAAACGCGATTATCCCCGATATTCTCCCGTATCCTCCGTTATGCTTTCATATCCTCTTAAATGCTCCTGAATCCTTGATTTTTGGAAAGTGCTTGATCGGTGATCACAGAGCGAAACAACTGAAAACAAAACAGGTACAATGACAGTGCGCTGCCCCGTCGAAGCAGAAGATACAGCGAAATGAGCCAAAAGGAAAACAACAGCAAGGCGGAGATTGCTTCAATCAAGCGATCCGCCCGCGCGGGGGTGAGGGAAGAAAGCCGGCGGTGTCGGCAACAAAGCAGGCAATGCAAAATACGAGCACCGTCAAACCCGCTGATAGGTAACAGATTAAATAAACCTAAATAAAGTGAGACGGTAATGGTGGGGGACAGGAGACTTGCCGTGCCGGGACATAGAAACAGAATCAAACGGTAGACCATACAGGAGACGATATTGGCGACAGGCCCACCGAGCGCACAGTACAGCTCTGCATCATAGGATGGGAATCCGTTTGCCGCGATCAGACGAAACCCGGTGGCGGTGCGAATGAGTCGAGGCATACGAACGCCGAGCATCTTAGCAGCGACAACGTGCCCCAACCCATGAGAAAGAATGGCAAGCAACAGAGGGAGAACGGAACAAAACATTTGGAATAACCGATACATCACGACCTCCTTTCCAACATTTGTATTATATGCGCGTAAGAAACGCAACAGAAGAAGCAAATAACGAAAAAGAACAGCTATGGAACAAAATCGCAAAAGTTGTGCTCGAACGCTTGACAACCGTTCGATTGTGATATATAATATAATAGGATAGATTAAAGCGTTCTTTGGATGGGATGCAAAAGAAACACGGATGTATTCTTTGCGTGCCCAAGACCACTTGACAAAGGAGACTAAAATATGAAACTTGTTATTTTGAATGATACCATTCCCGGTACCAATATCAAACGGGATCAATTTCAAGGCCTGACGGGTAAGGCGTTCCTCGATCAACTGTTCGTAGTCAGCGACGGCGTTATGCTTTCCCAAATTCGCAAGATCTCCGGCATTGACGGCTCGACCCTGCAGAACTGGACCAAGCGCGGCTGGGTGGCAAACGCGCACTATAAGCGCTACAACATCGATCAGTTGGCACACATCCTGCTGATCAATATGTTGCGTTCCTGTATGCAGTTGGATCGCATTGCGTGGTTGCAGCAATACGTCAATGGTAAAATTGAGGATGAAAGCGATGATATTATCACCGCATCTAAGCTGTACGATGCCATCTGTACGGTGTTGGACTATTTGCACGCCGAAGCAGAATGTACCATTGATACCATTCGTCCTATGATCGAGCGTGCCATTGCCGATTACGTCGAGCCCGTGCCCGGTGCCCGCGATCGTCTGATCAATGCGCTGGAAATCATCATCGGCTCCTACTGCGCTTCCATGATTAAGCGTGTTGCGGAAGCTAAGATGAAAGAACTGATGGGAAGCGTGGAAGAATAATACGGCCCTCGAAAAAGAAAAAATATTTTTTTGACAAAAAGCACTTGACAATTTCTACTTTTGTGCTATAATAGTTCCGTTGCCGCGGTCGCGGTGACGGAGTATGCGAGAGTGGCGGAACCGGCAGACGCGCACGTTTGAGGGGCGTGTGGTTAACACCGTACGGGTTCAAGTCCCGTTTCTCGCACCAAAAAAGGAAAGGGTGAACCTGCGGTTCGCCCTTTCTTTTTTGTTTCATGTTAGGTATAACGGCCTGAACCCCAAATCCCCTCGAAATGGCGGTTTTTGAAAGTTTGAGCGGTCGCGGCTGCATTTTTGATTATTTTGAAGGGCACGTATGGAGCGGATGCCGAGGGGGGCGGAGCAGGGAATTGCGCCGATTTTCGCATTCCTTTTTGCAATGTGTCCAAAAAAGCAGGCCGATATTCGGCAGGTTGCATAATTAAACGGAAAAATGCAAAAATGGAATAAATTATTGTTTGAAAAATCACAAAAAGTGTTGACAGTGCGAATAAAATGTGATAGAATGGTTCCATAAATGGATTCGTATGAATAGAATGTACGACGCCTCGTCCATCTTCGGTTACGGCGTGGGCCTCGTATTTTCTCTTCTCGGAGTTCTTTATAGTACATTATCAAAATTTCAAAGGAGAAAAAAAGTGATGAAAAAGTTTACTTCCATCATGGCGCTGGTTCTTGCAATCCTGATGGTCTTCTCTTTCGTAGCTTGCGGTGAAAAGACCCCCGCTGACGAACAGAAGCCCGGCGACCAGACCCCCCCATCCGATGAAATCGTTGTCGAAAAGTTTGAAGGCGATTTTACCTGGAAAGATTCCGTTTCTCAGTTGGCTACCAACTGGAACCCCCACACCTACGAGACTTCCGATGACAGCTATCCGCTGGACTTCATCGTCTCCGGTCTGTACACCTTCGTATTCAACGACGAGCTGAACGCCGTTGAGGGCAAAGATCCCTACGCTGGTTACAAGATCATCCCCGAGATGGCAGCTGAGATGCCCGTTGATGTAACCGAAGAGATCAAGGCACTCGAGAACAACAAGTTCAACATTCCCGCTGATGCAACCACCGGCTATGCTTACAAGATCGCGCTGAACCCCAACGCTAAGTGGCAGAACGGTACCCCCATCAATGCGGATACCTACATCTACTCCCTGAAGCAGCTGCTCAACCCTGAGCTGATCAACTACCGTGCAACCGACTATGTTGACGGTGACCTGGCGATCGCCGGTGGTAAGAAGTACTCCCTGAGCGGCCGTACTGTTATCAACGTTGCAAACTCTGCTGACGGCGAGAACATGACTCTGGCTTGGGCTGACCATACTAAGAATGCTGATGGCGTATATGTAAACGCAGAAGGCAAGATCGCTTACTTCGGTCTGAAGACCGCGTATGCTTACCTTGGCGGCGCTTCTCTGGCACAGTACGCTCAGTACTTCCCCGCGGATGCTTGGGCAGCACTGCTTGAGCTGGCTGACGATGACGGCTTTGTTACCGCAACCGATGAGTCCGTTGAATTGCTGTTCCAGGTCATCAACTGCGACAACTGGGGCAACGAGCCCAGAGAGTACCTCGGTTACTACGTTTCTTACCCCATGACCTACGAGACCTTCGCATGGGAGAACGTTGGTATCATTAAGAATGATGACTACACCATCACCCTGGTTCTTGAGAAGTCCCTGACCGGCTTCTACCTGCTGTACAACCTGTCCGGTAACTGGCTGGTTTACCAGGATTTGTACGAGTCTTGCCTGAAGAAGGTTGGCGATGCTTACATCTCCACCTACAACACCAGCGTTGAGACCACCATGTCCTACGGTCCTTACAAGATGACCTCTTACCAGGAAGACAAGGGCATGACCTTCGAAAAGAACGAAAACTGGTATGGTTACACCGACGGTAAGCACATCTACAAGGACCCCACCGACGGTAAGTACTACCCCATGTATCAGACCACTAAGGTTGACTGCCAGGTTGTTGCCGAGGCAGCTACCAGAAAGCTGATGTTCCTGAAGGGCCAGCTGATGGGCTACGGTCTGCAGGCTGACGACTACGATGACTATCGTAGCTCTGACTACTGCTACGCTACTCCCGCTACCTCTACCTTCTTCCTGATTCTGAACGGCCACGCTTCCGCTATCAATGAGCGTGAGGCTGCTGAGGACTTCGATACCGCGAAGTACGACCTGCAGTGCATGATGCTGCAGAGCTTCAAGCGCGCACTGGCTCTGTCCTACGATAGAGACCTGTTCGCAAGCACCGTTTCTCCCGCTCGTTCCGCAGGCTACGGTCTGATCGGTACCACCTATATCTATGACCCCGAGACGGGTGCTAGATATCGCGATTCTGACGCAGCTAAGAAGGCTCTGTGCGAGTTCTACGCTGTTGACGTTTCCGAGTACGCTTCTCTTGACGCAGCTGTTGATTCCATCACCGGTTACGACGTTGAGGGTGCTCGCGCCTTCTTCCAGCAGGCATTTACCGAAGCTATCGCAGCAGGTTACATCACCGATGCTAACAACGACGGTAAGAGCGACCAGATCGTTCAGATGCAGTACTGCTTGTCCGCTGACTCTGACTTCATGACCACGACCATCGCTTACCTGAACTCCGCTCTGAACGACGTTCTGGCAGGCACTCCTTTCGAGGGTAAGATCGAGTTCATCAAGTCTCCCGAGTACGGCACTGCATGGTCCGAGAAGATCAAGTCCGGTCTGGCTGACACCGTTCTGGGTGGCTGGCAGGGTTCCGCTCTCAATCCCTTCTCTCTGACCGACCTGTACGTTAACCAGGCTCGTGCATACGATGCTGCTTGGTTCAACGCTGAACTGTACAACATGACTCTGACCATCGACGGTCAGGAAATTACCCTGAACCTGAAGCAATGGTCCGACGCTCTGAACGGTACCGCTGTTACGGTTGGCGATAAGACCTACAACTACGGTGACGGCCAGGCAGACATCGAAACTCGTCTGACCATTCTGGGTGCTTTCGAGGCTAAGATCCTGAGCTTCTACAACTACCTGCCCGTTCTCGAGGACGGTTCCATGGCTCTCTTGTCTCAGCAGGTTTACTACGTAGTTGAAGATTACAATCCGGTCATGGGCCGTGGCGGTCTCGCTTACACCAAGTACAACTTCACCGACGCTGAGTGGGCTGCACACGTTGAGGCACAGGGCGGCGAGCTGAGATACTAATACTACTGAGCTAACAAAGATTTTTAGAGGGTTGTTGCACGCCCTAGCGTGCAACAACTCCCGAACATATTACCGGGACAGCAATGTTCCGGTAATATGTTGCTTTTTGTATATACGGAAATGCTGTTTTTTCGTTATTTTCTCAGGCGCCGAACATCTGGCGCCCATTTTCCCCTTTTTAGTTGCGCTTATTTTGCTTATATTTTGTTAATTTGGAAAATTACTCGGCTTGCCGAGATATTTTATAAACTTATACCCGATCCTGCGGCGTTTTTTGCCGCAAATAAAAAACGGGAGGACCTATTATGATCAAGTATATCATACAAAGAGTTTTGCTGATGCTGTTGACGTTGTCCATCATCATGGGTATCTGCTTTGTTCTGATTCGATTGCTGCCCCCTGCGCAGCTTGACCCTGCCGACCCTCATAAGGACGTCTTGGAGGCTCGACGCGAGGCGATGGGCTATAATAAGCCGATTATGGTGCAATTTGGTATTTTCCTTGAGGATGTCTTTACGGAATGGGACTGGGGTCTGTCGGACAAACTGTACGTCGGACGTCCTGTCTTTGATATCTTCATCTCCAAAATGCCCGCAACTGTTATTGTTAATCTGTACTCCATTCTGTTCAGTATTCCGATCGGTATTCTGCTGGGTATTTGGGCGGCTCTGAAAAAGAATTCTTGGATTGACCATACCATTTCCACGGCTACTATGCTGGTCATTTCCGTACCGTCCTTCGTATATGCATTCTTAATACAGTATGTGTTCTCGTATAAGCTGGGATGGCTACCTTTTGTGGCCAATGGCGGAACGGATTATTTCTCTTGGAGCTATTTCGTCTCGATTCTTCCCGCTATTATGGCGCTGTCTTTCGGCGTTATTGCCGGCTTTACCAGAACGACCCGTGCCGAATTGACCGAGGTTTTGACCAGCGAGTTTATGCTTCTGGCCCGTACCAAAGGCTTGACTCGTGCGCAGGCAACGGTTCGTCACGCGCTGAAGAACTGTATGGTCGTTATTCTGCCTTCGATCTTCGGCCAGTTTATCGGCATTATGTCCGGTTCTTTGATCATCGAAAAGATCTTCTCGATCCCCGGTGTCGGTGATTTGTATATCAAGTCCATCAACGGTCTTGACTATCCTCTGTTTATCATGAATACTGCTTTCTATACCGCGATCGGTTTGGCAGCAGCAATTGTCGTTGACGTCAGCTATGGCTTCATCGACCCCAGAATCCGTATGGGTTCCAGAAAATAAGAAGGAAAGGAGAGAATTTTCTGATTGCCGTATATCGGCATAAGAACAATGTGTGTTATTATGGATACCAATATTTACGAGCATATTCCAAAAGAAAAATTTGAATTTCAACAGCTCGATGCCAGCATTCATGACAAGAAACTGGAAACCAAGGCACGCGGCTATTTCGCCGATGCCATGATCCGCTTCAAGAAGAACAAGTCTTCTGTTGTAGCCGCTTGGATTATTCTTTTCCTTGTCCTGTTCGCTATTGTATCGCCTTTGATTTCAGTCAACCCGGTTCGTCACATGGATGC
>JAZQUX010000243.1:0-21909 GCA_045631585.1 Eubacteriales bacterium
GCCTCGGATTGGGCGATCTCGTTGGTGTGGTGGGGGAAGGCATTGTCAATGCCGCCGCAGTGGATGTCCATATCCTCGCCCAGGTGCTTCATGCTGATGCAGGAGCACTCAATGTGCCAGCCGGGGTAGCCCACGCCCCAAGGGGAATCCCACTTGAGCGCCTGATCCTCAAACTTGGACTTGGTGAACCACAACACAAAGTCGTTCTTGTTGCGCTTGTTGTTGTCAGCTTCCACGCCTTCGCGCACACCAACCTCAAGATCTTCCTCCTTGAAGTTGTTGAACACGTAGTAGTCCTGCAATTTGGAGGTGTCAAAATAGACGTTTCCACCCGCAAGATAAGCGTAGCCCTTTTCGATCAGCCCCTCGATGACCTTGATAAACTCATCAATGCAAGCGGTGGCAGGCTCGACAATGTCGGGCGTCTTGATGTTCAATTTTTTGCAGTCGGCAAAGAAAGCGTCGGTGTAAAACTTCGCGATCTCCATGACCGATTTGTGCTCGCGGCGAGCGCCCTTGAGCATCTTGTCCTCGCCGTCGTCCGCGTCGTCCGTCAGGTGACCGACGTCAGTGATGTTCATCGCGCGCGTCACGTCATAGCCCAGATAGCACAGATATTTTTCCAGCGTGTCCTCCATGATGTAGGTGCGCAGATTGCCGATGTGGGCAAAGTGATACACCGTCGGACCGCAGGTGTACATTTTTACCTTTCCCTCTTCGTTGGGGATAAATTCATCGCGATTTTTGGTCAGCGAATTGTAAAGCAGCATATCGTCCTCTCCTTTCGGATGTCTCTTCTCTTTCCATTCTATTATAGCAAAAAACTCCCGTTTTGTAAAGGGGAGATGCATATTTCTTGGAGATTTTCCCATGATTTTCAAGATGTTTTTACAAGCATTTCCCCCTCTTCCAAGCCTTCCCTCGCTTGCCATCATTTACATTTTGATACTTATTTGTAAGCTATTTACATTTTTTCGAAGGTATGCTATACTTGGTGCATCCCACCTGCCGAACGGGCGCGCCATCGGCGGCGGGGGAACAAACCAGAAAGGGAAGGAAAGGAGATTTTATGAAGTACCAAACAAAACGACGAAAGCATCCGGCCCATCGGCGCCGATGGGTCGGTTTCTGTATGATTCTTTGCCTTGTGTGCGCTCTGAGCGTGACGTCAGCGGCCATCACGCCTACATACAGCAGCATGACGCAGGCCTTCCGAGGCAGCCGATACTACCTCAACCTTGAGGTGCTGGAGATGACGGGCGACGAGAGAACGGACATTGTCATGGTTGCCATGAGCCAGCTGGGTTATCACGAGGGCAATGGCCCTTCGCACTGCCACGGCGAGTCTTGCGGAACGGGCAATTATGTGGAATACAATTATTATCACGGCAGCGTGGATCAGTTGGGCAACGGACAGCTGACCTACGGCTATCCTTGGTGCGCATCCTTTGTGTCTTGGTGCGCCCGAATGGCAGGGATTTCCTGCGACACGCTTTGCACCTCGCTCAACTGTACCCGCTGGGTCAACCACTTTATCGGCGAGGGCGAATATCACGCCCGTCAATCGGGGTATATCCCGAAACAGGGCGATCTGATTTTCTTCCGCGATGCCGGATCGACCAAGCTGTCCACCCACGTCGGCCTTGTCCGCTATGAATGCAACGGGCTGGTCTATACCATCGAGGGCAACTGCGGCGACGCGGTGTCCTTAAAGGCGTATTCTTTGAACGATCCCTATGTCATCGGCTACGCTTCGCCCGAATACAAGCAAAACCCCGACACAGCCATCGACTATCTGCTCGATGAATACACCGAGGGCAATTACATCATCGCGGCGGCTGAGCTGCCCGTCAGAAGTCAGCCGAACGGCGGGCGTGTGACCTTCACCTTGCACCGCGGCGACCTGATGCACATCTACGAGTGCGTCGGCAACTGGGGACGCACGGATTACGGCTGGATTCCCATGACGGATACACAGCCCATTGACGTGCGGTGAAGGCAAAAAAAACCAGGGAGGGGCCTATGCCCCTCCCACTTTTTTAATTCCAAAGGTTAACAACCTGAAACTGGTCTTCTCCTACAATATACAGATATCCGTCGATCAGCGCCGCGCGGCAATAGAGATAGTTGGCACCGATAGGAACGTTGAGCACCTCGCGGAAGGCAAATCCGTCAAAGTGAAGGACAATATAGCGATAGCCTTGGTTGTAATCATAGATGCCAAGACCGATGAGCTGATTTTCGCGGTCGATGAAATACGATTTGTAGTTGGTCGAGAAGGCCGCGTTCTTTTCGTAAGCGGCAACGGACACCACGCCCGCTTCGCTCTCCTCATATACTTCGATTTTGAGCATACGGTTGCCGTTAAAGCCGACACCCAGCAGATACCCATTGCCAAAATTGACCAGCGACAAGGAAAATCCGTCGATGATACCCGTATCCTTGACAGTGATGTTGGACAGATCGGACAGATCAAAGAAGAAGACGGGGTCAGACAGCTCCAGCACCACGGCGGTGCAGACGTAAGCCTTGTCTCCGTCAAAGCGGACGGACTCGACCGTCTCGCCCGCAGGGGCAAAGTTTTTGACCTCGGCCAAGGTCTCCCACGTGTCAATGTCAATGCAGTACAGCGCGGTGCCGATGCCGGACGTTTCGTTGGTGATGACGGACGAGGACACGTTGCCGTTGCTCCATACCGTCTCCTTGAATTGAGCGGTACGGGTGGTGGTTACCACGCGAAGCACGCCATGGTATTCATCGAGGCTGTACTGATTTTTCACCGAACCGCGGACGGTGGTTTTGCCCATGGGCGTCAGGGTGCCGTTGGCATACGACAGGCGGGCGATCTCGGTTTTGACGTCGGTTTTGGTGTAGCCGTACGCCTGCTCGGTGCGCTCGGTGTACTGTGAGGTGGCGTAAATGCTGTCACGCGAGACGTAAACCTCTTGCGAGTAAGACAGAAACGCCGCGTCGCTCTTGACCTCGAGCGTTGTTTCGTCCAGCAAGAAGACGGTGGTGTAACGGGTGCTCGTCAGCGTGTCGGGGAGCATGATGTTGTCGGCAGAAATACACTCAAACCCATTGCCCATGTTGATCTGGGGCAGGAACGTGGATTCGTCCGAAAAATCGGGGTTGCGGATTTGCATATTGGTCATGAGCAATAGCTCTCCGTCCACCACGCGGGAGGACAGATAGGCGCCCGTGACGGTGATGCGCTTGGTTTCGCGGATGTTGGTCGGATCGGTCACGTCCAAAGAGACGACGTCAACCAAATAGCGTTCCCAATGATTCTTATTATCCTCCACAAAAGGCATGATGACCGTCAAGGTCGTGCAATCGGAGGAAAGATAAAACTCGAACTGCTGGCCGAAATACCAGCCGCCGATCTCTTCTCGGCTGCGATCCAGCGAGCAGGAGAACAGCAATTCGGAGTCCTCTTTTTCGATGGAGTAGACGTACAGATTGGAGACGCACATATAATAGAGATACTTGTCGCTTCGCTTGAAAATATCGCCCTCAATGACGCCATCGACCTGATTGTCGGTGACTTCCTCGTATGTTTGATCTGAGTTCTCTTCGCCCGGGGTATCCGGAGAACCCAAGGAGGGCCCGTTGGTCTCGGGCATTTCCACGTCCTCAACGACCGCGCCCTTCAAGCTGCTCAGCCCGGCCAACAGAGCTTGGAAGTTGTTTTTGTATTTGGGCTTTTGGTAGGTCAGAGCGTTGAGGCCCTGAATGACGTGGTAATACTCGCTGTCTGCGTACTGCGACACGTCGGGGGGAGAGGTATCATAAGGCAAAAACAGGTAAAGACCGAGAGCGGAGACGAGCAGGCAGATGCAAGCAGCGATGGTCGTCCATTTTCGCCATTTGGGAGATTTTTTCATGGCGCGCGGGTCGGCTTCGGTGAGGTATTGATCATCGATGTAGCCCATCGCGCGAAGCAGTTTTTTATTCTTCATATTACGATCCCTTCTTTCTCTAAGTGGAGGCGAAACGCCTCTCTGGTTCTCATGAGCGTCACTTTAACGGCGCTCTCGCTCATGTCGACGTCGCGGGCGATGTCCTTGATGGAGGACAGATACCAATAGCGGCGCACGAACATTTGTCTGGTTTTCAGGGGCAACCCCGCCAAAAATGCGTTGATGGCATCCCCCAGCGCGATTTCGTCGATTGGATCAAGCCCCGATGCGGCATCAGGAATGCACTCGGACAGCTCGTCCAAGGCAAGGGTGATGGGGCCGCTTCTTTTTTGGGCGTGATGTTTGTCGAGACGGTCCAGGGCGAGATGGCGGGTAATTTTACCGAGAAACGTGGACAGGCGGCTTGGTTTGGCGGGGGGAATAGCGTTCCAAGCACGCAGGTAGGTGTCATTCACACATTCCTCGGCGTCTTCGTTGGAGTACAGGATGGCGTAGGCGATATGATAGCAATACTTGCCGTATTTCTTTTGGGTCTCTTGGATCGCAGACTCGGCTCTTTCCCAGTACAGGTCTACGATTTTTTGATCTTCCATAATGTCACCTCCCGGGGGTTTTAGGTACCTTCATCCTTATACACGGAATTTGGGATCGATTGGTTACAGTATAGCACGGAAAAGGAGGTATGTAAAGCTAAATTTTTCACAACTTCTTCTAACCACGCTCACACTGTGCCTGCGGCACGCGTTCGCTGTGCGGTTTTGATGTCACTTCTTGGCGCGTCCCAAGAAGTGACGGAAGAAGGACGCCAAAGGGCCGAATGCCCTTTGGAAACCCGGAGCGCGAAAATCGTTTCGCTATCGCCCCACTCATTTTTTCGCGAAAGCAGACATCTTCAGCTTTTGCGAGCACGGCTTAAAGAAAGCCGCGCTCACTTGAGTGGCACGCAAAAAGCTGTTGTAAAAACTTTTTGCTTTTGTTATCCGCGCCCTATTTCAGCAAAATATTTTACTTTTTACGCCTGCCGCTCGTGTTGGCTTTGCGGCGGGAGATGCAGTAAAAAGCTTTATGTTTTTCTCCTAAACGCTCTTTGCAGAGCGGCAAAGGAGCAGTTTCCAAAGGCGCAGCCTTTGGTTCCCTTTCTTTCGCCATTTCTTTGTGGAACGACAAAGAAATGGCATCCATGCCATCCGCGCGGCGCGCAGCTGTACGCGCGTCCGTAGAAGAAGTTGTAAAAAAATTAGTTTATCCCCCCACCACACCTCCGTCTGCGCAGTTGCAGAAAAACAAAAGACCGTCCCCTACCGCCATCAGCCATAGGGAAACAGTCTTTGCATTCCATTCGATGATTAGTGATCAAAAATAAACCTCTTCCATCTGGCCGCTACCAACAAGCAGCTGGCAAGACAAACCATCGCCACTGCGCTCCAAGACAAAATCGTCACGCTCCATCCCGCGCCCGCGGCCACCGCCGGTGTCAGAGACGTCGCCAGCGTGCTTCCTACATAGGTGAACGCATTGACCAGCCCCGATACCGTCGAAACTCGCCCCGACTTGACAAAACGAGCCGGCAAATAGCATGTTAAGCTGGTGTTGGCGGCGTGGATACAGCCGATCGAAAGTACAATCATGGCCAAAGAGAACGCCGGATGCAAGGTGTGGAACAGCCCGAGCGTCAGCGTCGCCGCTGCGCAAAGCGACATCAACAGCGTGACCTCGCGCATCTCGTTTTTCAATACTTTTATATGAAGTACGGCGGCAAAACGAACGCACACGATGCCGAAGATCGGCATCAGCAAATTGGTCAGGGTAGAAAAGTCCGCCTTGAGCGAAAACGTCTCGTACAAATACGTAGACATCCACTCTTCAATGCCATCTCTGAGATAGCCGACGGTGGTCGTCATCACAAAGGCAAACAGCAAACCCGAGAGCAGAATAATGCGCCAAAGGCTTTCTTTTTTTGGCTCGTCCGGGATGCTCACAGGCACCGGATCGGGTGCTTTCCCATGCAGTGCGTCAGTGACAGCACCCGGATGGCGCCGCTCCAACGCACGAAAACCGAAAACGAGGCCGACGGCGGTCAATACAGCCAAGGCGCTGGACAGAGCGAACATCCCCTGCCATGCGTCGAGATTGACAAACAGCGCAGCCGAGGCAAACACAGCCAACAGCGCGGCCTGCGCGGACATAGAGACCGACATGACGGCCTTGGTGTATGAGTTGCCCGACAGATAAATGGTCATCAGCTTGACAATGGGCGGCCAAAACAACGCTTGCGCAAAGCCGTTGACACCCCAAAGTACGATCAGCGCCGGAACAGAGGTGATAAACGGAAAGGCCGCGTTGCACAGCGTGGTCACGCCAAGCCCGCAGAAAATGAGCTTGCGGGGATCTGTGCGATCTCCCAAAAGACCGCTGATGATTTGTCCTGCACCGTAGGTGAAGAACAGCGCACTGCCGATGTACCCGATCTGTTGGTCGGTCAGCAGTGAGTCGGGAATGCCCAGCTTGACGGCACCAAAGCTTTTGCGCGTCATGTAGCTGGTAAAATAGAGAAGGCAAAACAGGACGGAAATCAGGGTCAAGCTGTCGCCTGTTTTGGTTTTTATCGGTTTCATTTGATCTTGTTCGGGTAGCTCAACCTTGCTCGGCTGCCCACGCCTCCAGTTCTTCCAGTTGTTCGTATACATCAAAAAGCTGTTCTTCCAGCTCCGCTTTTTTGGCTTCCAGCTCGGACAGAAGAACGTAATCCGTGGCGGCGTCCGTGGACATTTTCTCCTCGATGAGGGCAATGTCCTGCTCCAGACGGGGACACTCTTCTCTCAGTTTGCTCAGGCGGTTGCGCTTTTTGCGATCCTCCGCCGCGTTTTGCTTGTTTTTCAGATAGTCCGCCTTGGCGTCGCTGATGACCGTCTGGGCGGTTGTTACCGTTGCATCGCCGCACAAGCGCTCAGCCTCGCGGGCGGCGCGGTAGCGGCACAGCTCGGAAAAACCCTCACCCGGATGCTCGACGGTGTAGTCGAGCAGATCGCCCGAAAACGCCTCGCCGGGGTGCATCATGAGAATGCGGGTGGCCAGCTTGTCAATCAGATAACGGTCGTGGCTGACGGTCAAAATGGTGCCGTCAAACTGCTCCAGCGCCGCCTCCAAGGCCTCGCGAGAGTCGATGTCTAAGTGGTTGGTTGGCTCGTCGAGCACCAACAAATTCATGTGCGAGAGAATGAGCTTGCACAGCGTCAGCCGCGCGCGCTCGCCGCCCGACAAAACGGAGACCGTCTTGAATACGTCCTCTCCGACAAAGCGGAATTGCGCGAGTGCGTTGCGGATATCCACCTCGTTGAGGTGGGGATAGGCGCTCCAAAGCTCCTCCAGTACCGTGTTTTCATCGGTTAGATTTTGATTTTCCTGATCGTAATAGCCGACGGTGACGTTGTACCCCGCCTCGATGACGCCGGCGGTGGGCTCCAGCATATTCAAAATAAGCTTGATCAGGGTGGATTTGCCGCAACCGTTGGGGCCGATGAGCAATACGCGCTGTTTCTTTTTGATGAGGAAGTTGAGATCCTCAAACAGCACCTTGTCGCCAAATCGCATCGAAAGATCGCGGATCCAAAGCACGTCGTTGCCGCTTTCGGCCGATTTGGTGAATTTCATGCGGACAGGGCGGGGGGCGTTTTGCGGCTTTTCCAGCTTGACCATTTTGTCCAAAAGCTTTTGTCGGCTCTCGGCCGCGATGATGTTGCGCTCGCGGTTCCAGGCGCGCTGTTGTGCAATGTAGGCCTCTTGACGAGCGATCTCTTTTTGCTGTTCGCGCCAGTGCTTTTCGGCAATCTCACGGTCGATGCGGCGCTGTTCCATGCTCTTGGTGTAGCCGCCCTGATACAGCGCGGCACGGTGATGCTCGATCGCCAGCGTTTTGGTGGTCACGCGGTCGAGAAAATAACGGTCGTGCGAGATTACCAGCACGCATTTTTTATAATTGATCAGGAAATTTTCCAGCCATGCCGTTGTTTCGATGTCCAGATGGTTGGTTGGCTCGTCCAGCATGAGAATGTCCGGCTCGCGCGAGAGCTGAATGGCGAGAGCCAAGCGGGTACGTTGACCGCCGCTCAGAGTGCTGACGCTTCTCTGTTGCGCTTCGGCATCGAAGCCCAATCGCTGGAGCATGGAGGCGCAACGCGAGCGGTACTCCAGACCGCCTTCACGAAGAAAACGATCGTTGAGGGCCGTGTACTCCGCGCTCAGAGAGGACAGATGCAAAGCACCGTCTTGATTCATTTGCGATTCCAGCTCGGAAAGTCTTGCTTCCATGCGGAGCATCTCCGGTTTGGAGCGCAGCATCAGATCCAGCACACTTGCGTCGCTCTCTGCCTCCTCGTTGGGGGAGTCTTCCGAACCGCACAGAGAGGAGAACGCGCCGTCCTGGGTCAGAATACCGACCGTTTTGCCGGGCGCGATGGTAACGCTGCCTTCTTCCGGCTCATACACGCCGGTGATGACACGGAACAGGGAGGATTTTCCCGAGCCGTTGACGCCGATGATGCCAAGCTTGTCGCACTCGTCGAGGGCAAAGTCGATGTTTTGTAATATGGTAGTTACGCCGAAGCGCAGGGTCATGTTTTTGACGTTAAGGATGGTCATTGGGTGGGGCTCCTTCGGAGGGGATTTAGGGGGGGATAGCTAAACTTTTTGCAACTGCGTGGACGGATAGGCGCGGGGGATGTGCTAAAGTTTTTACAACTTCTCCTAACCACGCTCACACTGCACTGCGTGCGCGCTCGCTGTTCGGCATTTGATGTCCTTTCTTTGTCGCTGAACAAAGAAAGGACGAAAGAAAATCAGCCAAAGGCCTGCGGCCTTTGGAAACTGCTCCTTTGCCGCTCTGCAAAGAAGGCTGGGGATAAAAACATATACGCTTTCACTGCATCGCTCGCCGCAAAGCTAACACGAGCGGCAGATATGCCAAAGTGAAAAGTTTTGCGGGTTTCTTAAGGGCATTAGGCCCTTAAGTTCACTTTCTTGGTTCATTCTTTCTTGAATGAGAAAGAATGAACATAAACGCTGAACAGATCAGCGCGAGCCGAAGGCTCGCAGTATGATCGTCAAAAGAAGAAGATGTGTGAAATTTGAGTTTTCTTCATCTCCCGCCGCGTGGACACCACGAGCGGCAGGCGTGGAAATCAAAACATTTTGCTGAAATAGGGCGCGGGTAAACCAAACATTCCGGAAAGCAACACATGAAATTGCCCGCGCGCGCGTCAAAAGAAGAAGATGTGTAAAATTCAGCTTTTCTACACATCCTCCCCACTCTCACAACTTAATCTTCACTTCCTGCGCCACACCAAGAATGCGCGCATCTCCCGTTTCAAAATCAATGGGCGAGAGCTCAATGGGCGAGTAATCCTCGTTTTCCGGCTGCAGAATGATGCGCCGATCGCGCTTGAAAAAGCGCTTGACCGTCGCACTGTCGCCGCCGACCAGACAAGCGACAATGTCGCCGTTTTCGGCGTGCTGCTGCTTGCGGAACAGAACAAGAGAACCGTCAATCATGCCGCAGTCCTTCATACTGTCGCCGCAAACCCTCAAATAAAAATATTCCTCCGGGTCGTCCACATCCGCGCTCTCGTAGCCAAGCAAAGTCTCCTCGGTAATGATGGGACTGCCCGCCCGAATCTCGCCGATGATGGGCAGCTTGTGCCAGGTTCGACCACCGGCAGAGCCGACCGTTCGCCCGTCGCCCAACATGTCGTCCAGCGATACCCCGAAAAAGGCGGCGATGCGTAACAATTTCTCGGCTTTGGGCGAGGAACGACCGTTCTTCCAGTCGGTAAAGGTGGAGGCGGCAATCCCCGTCTCCTTGGACACACGGTAGACCGTCGCGCCGCGCGCTTTGAGCAAACGTTCAAATGCGAAATAGTCCATAGCTATCTCCTTTTGGTGAAAGTTCCGATATTTATGAAATCATAACTAATCTATTGACAAACATTCGGAAATACGATATAATATCAATCAACAAGGACATTATAAAGTGTTGCGGAGGATTTGTCAACCGTTTTGAGAAATTTCATGAAAAAACTTGAACTCCCGGCGCAACCGATTCAAAACTGACTTGTGCAAAAGGGGGAAACTATGAACATGAACATCAAAAGAAAACACCCGTACGCACGGGTGAGATCGTATTCGCAGAAGACCGTCGCACGCCGATCTTCTGATTCGAATATGCGAACGAATGGGGCGACGAGAGGAGGAGTAGCATGATGCAAAGACGAAATCAGCCGCCGAAATTTCGGCGGCTGGATTTGACGAAAAGAAACAACCATTACGATACGAAACTGTTTCTGGAAAAGTACGCGGTGGCCATTCGGATGCTCCGATTGTGCCGCATTGAGCAGCGGGAGCGTCCGGACGCGCCCGGGGAAACGACCTTTATCGGAGGCATCGGCGGAACGGAAGCCTACTGGAGAGAACAGCTGGCCGACGTCCGAAACTTCATCGAATCGTTGCCCAACGAATCCGTCAAGCTGTTTTTATACTATCATTACGTTGCAGGCATGACAGTGGAGCGAACGGCGGAGGAGCTGGATATCTCCCGCCGTGGGGCGTTTCGGCTGAAAAACAAGGCGCTTGACTTAGCAACGGCACAGTTGCCCGACTATCTAATGTCGAAATCCACGCATCAGTCGAGCTCGCCGTGAGCGCGGCGCTGAGCCGTCAATCGAGCGGCGTTTTTGGCCACGCGGGTCATCAATTCGCCGAGTAGCTCCTGCTCTTCGACCGACATTCCGCGCATGAGTTCGCGTTGGCAATCCGAGACCGCCTCGACTAAGGCAGGAAGGGAATCGTAGGCGCGATCGGTTGGCTCGACGAAGATACGGCGGCGGTCGTTTTCGTCACGGCGGCGGGTCACATAGCCCAACGATTCTAACTCGGACATCTGACGGGCGACGTTGCTTTTGTCCACGCCGAGATCACCTGCAATGGTGTCTTGCGTTGCGCCGGGGAGGCGGCAAACGGCGAGCAAATAGGGCAGTTGGCTGCCACGCAGATCGTTGTCGCGCAGAGAGCGGGTGTATTCGGCACCTGCGACGGAGAGGATGAGATTCATTTGTTGAGAGAGAAGGCTAATGTCCATGGGGTTGGCTCCTTCGGAGGGGAATTTTTTTGGTGGCTAATGTTTTTACAACTTTTTCTACGGCCTCGCCCAGCTTCGCGCGCTCGGTGTGCCGGTTTTGGATGTTACTTCTTTGCCGTTCCGCAAAGAAGTAACCAAGAAAAGGAACCAAGACGTTCCCTCTTGGATCTCCCTCTCTTTGCCGCTCTGCAAAGAAAATAGAGGAGAAAAACATATAAGTTTTAAGTGCATCGCTCGCCGCAAAGCCACCACGAGCGGCAGGCGTAAAAAGTCAAACATTTTGCTGAAATGGGGCGCGTATAACAAGGGCAAAAAGTTTTTACAAAAGCGCGTTGCGTGACACTCAAGTGAGCGCGGCTTTCTTTAAGCCGTGCTCGCAAAAGCTGAAACTGCTCATCTTCGCGAAAAAATGAGTGAAGCGGTAGCGGAACGGTTTTCGCGATACGGGTTTCCAAAGGGTATTAAACCCTTTGGCGTGTTTTCTTGGTTCGTTCTTTGCCACGAGGCAAAGAATGAACATAAACCGCACAGCGCGGCGCGGAGCTGTACGCGCGTGGGCAGGAGAAGATGTGTAAAATTTAGTTTCTCTACATCTCCCGCCGCATATCCACCACGAGCGGCAGGCGTAAAAAAGCAAAACATTTTGCTAAAATAGGGCGCGGGTAACGAAACTTTAGATAAGCACCAAATAATAAGCCCGCGTTATGATCGTCCGGCTACGCAACGGCAGAAAGATGATCCAATCCCTCTGCTTACCCATTCCTTCCCCACAACGACAAACCAAACTCTTCTCCCAACACGCACTCCAACCGATGCACCGGAAGTCCAACCACGTTGAAATAATCTCCGCAAATTCCCTCAATCCAAAGCGACGCCGTGTCCTGAATTCCATACGCGCCGGCCTTGTCCATCGGTTCGCCGCTGTCCACGTATCTCTCAATGACATCCTCTGTCAGCGGCATAAACGTTACCTCGGTCACCTCGTGCGCGCAAACCTCCTTGCCATGCGTCCAAACCGCAAGACCGCTGATGACGCGGTGCGCCCGACCCGACAGCGATTTCAACATACGAATGGCATCGTCTCTGTCTTTCGGCTTGCCTAAAATCTCCCCGTCCGGGCTGACAACCACCGTGTCAGATGCCAAAATAACCGTGTCGCGCGTGTCCGTTCCTTCTTTCAACAGACGATCTCGGACAGCGTGTGCCTTTCGCAAGGATAATTGCTCTACCAAAACGGCACCGTCGGTTTCTTTGCTGGATTCATCCGCATCAGCACAAAGAACGGAAAACTCCAAGCCGAGATGGGATAAAATCTCCCTGCGTCTGGGAGAAGCGGAGGCTAATATAAACTTCATCGTGTGTTCCTTTCAATCGGTGGAAAAAGAGGCAGGCCACCCATATCGCGGCCCGCCTCTGAAAAACGTCAATTTTTGGCGCTCGAATCAACCAAAATACCCTCTTCCAGACGCTTGGCGTCGGCGAGCATCTTTTGAACAAAGGAGGAATCAACGAAAAATTCGCCCTCTCCGTTGATGGTCATATACGAACGTCCTTCCGAGTAGCGATAGAATCGGAATTCATAATATTTGGTGTTGTTTTCGGGGTAGTAGGAGGTGTTGGTGATCTTGGCGTAGTCCTCAACGTCAATCTTGATGATGAGCTGACACTGGCTGTCGTCCAGCGCGCGGAACGCCGCCATCTCCTCCTCCGTCAGTTTGAAGTGCTCACCCACGCGGGCATCGCCGCCGATGGTCAGGGAAAGCAACGTCTTGTAGAACTGACGCAGGTTATAAACGGGAGTCTCATTGGTTGTTTTTCCGGTCGCATAATTGACCTTCTTGACCACGTAATCCAGCTTTTCGCCGTTCAGGGTAAATTCCAGATTGGTCGAGTTGACGTTCTCTGCCTGGCTGGACTTGGAGTTGTCCAGAACGATGTTGGCATGATAGCCGGGAGCGGAAATCTCCATGGTCTTCAGATACGCCAAATTGTGCCAGATGACGTTGGGGTTGATCCACGCCAGCGTGTCGTTTTCCACGAAGGCCATCGTGTGCTGAGCAACCTCCGCAATGACGTCGCACAGCTTGGAGTAGACGTAATAGGTGCCGCGCTCGGTCTTTTTGCTGACGAGCAGCTCGTTGGTGACAAAGGCGTCAAACTTGACGTCGTTGTCCTGGTCGATCTGCATATCGTAGGACAAAATCTTGTAAGGCTCGTCCAAGCCGTACTCTGCCAATACGCTCTCGTCCAAATGAACGCCCAGCTTGCAAATTCGAACAATGGAGGGCTCATACATGGCCTGAAGCACCGCGCTGAGCAGGTCGCTGTTGAGGCGGTAGCCGCCGTACTTGTAGCGATAGCCGCTGCCCGTGCGATAGGGCTCGGAGGAGTACATGGTCTGCGAGCGGAGCGTCAGATCGATGTAGTCAAACGCAACGTCCACGGAAGGATGCAGAGGATCCATCTTGTCGTAGGTTGCCAAGAGGAAGTTTTCTGCGTTGTAGCTGCCGTTGAGCGAAACGGGATAGGTGATGCGAGGGGTGATCAGGTTTTCGATGGGCTGGAACAGCGCCTTTTCGTAGTTGTCGTTGTTCATAATGTAAACCGACTTGTTTTCGTCGCCTGCCAGCTTACAGTAGTAGCCGCCGCCACCGACAACGGGGTCACCGATCAGAATGGTGTGGGTGACGGTCACAACCTTGCCCTCAGCATCCTTTTTCCAGGAGCCGTCGGCGTTTTTGATCGCGCCCGTGATGGTGTATTCGATGGGTTTGTATTCATAGGTGACTTCGTTGCCCTCTTCGTCCGTCTTGGTGCGGGTTTCGGGTACAAGACCGTATTCGTCCAGACCCAATTCCGCCACGCGGTCATGAGGCAGCTTGTTGACGGTCAGCGGATAGCCGGCCGCGACGCAAAGGTAAGCGTACAGCTCGGGATCGTGCGAGACGAGATAATCGCCCGACTCGTAGCCCTCGATGACGATCTGCTTTTTGTCGGCGGTGATGTCCTGATTGTAAATCTTGAAGCTTCCGTTGTGATTGTGAACCTCGATGCTGACGACGTTGGCCTGCTTGATCTGAGCGAACATCAGAATTCTCTGGGCCGCGCCCGCGACCTCGATGCCCTCGACGTCAACGACGGCGTAAATCTTGATCTCACCCGTCTCTTGATTCAGCTTGAGCTGCGTTCCGACCTTGGTCAGATAGTAGCCGTCCTCGTTGGTTTCCAATTCGTAACCGTCGGCATCAAAAATGGAGTAGACACCGTCCACCTTTTTGACTTTATACGTCGAACCGTCCACATCGGTAAAGGGAATGATGCTGACGATGTAGTTGACTACGAAATATGCCGCAATCAGCACGGCAATGATACCCAAAAGGACAAACAGAACCTTTTTCTGGGTGCGATAAGAGGACTTTTTCTTTTTGGATTTGGAGGAATCCGAATCACTCGCCTTGGCCTTTTCGTATTGTGCAAAGAGGACGATATCATCCTCTGCCTCTACAAGGTCGTCGCCCGAGACCAACGCGCCTTTTTTGCCCGACTGGATGGACCAACCGACAAAGCGATAGCCCGCGCGCTTGGGCGTGGGGAGAGAGCCGTAGGGTTCTCCGGTGGTTTTTTCGATCGAGGGGGTTTTACACTCGCCTCGGCCGGCGTCAAGAATGACGTTGATAATATTTTTCTTTTGTTCCATGATTGGATGGGTCCCTTTCTTGTTGGGAGAATATGGGGGAATCTGCTCAGCGCCCGTCTGTTTTTCGGAGGACACCGAATTTTTTTGCTCGGTGAAGAATGTTAACATCAAAATTCTTCACCGAGGGCAGAGGGAGGAAACTACCTCCCCGATCGTTGGATTAGGCGTGCTTTCTCTTGGTGATGATCACAATGCCCGTGCCGAACAAAACGAGAGCGGGAATCAGAGCCAAGAGCGTGGTGTACGATTTTTTCTGGGTTGCCGTGATCAACTCAGCCTGTACGTCCGTCTCGACAAAGGGCTTGAGGTACTGATCAATGATCGCGGACATGGAGTCCTTACCGAGCGCGCGCAACGTGCCGGCCAGCATATCGGCGTTGCCGTACGAGTTGGAGGCCAACAGTTCGTCGCACAAGAATTCGCTCGACGCGCAAGCGATGACGTACGAATCGTGCGAAACGGTGGTGTAACCGTTGCGGTCACCGGCCGAGGTCACGGTCTCGGACGCAATGGTCATCAGGCTGTAAGGATATTCGCCCGCCTGTAGGATGGTATCTCCCACAAGACCCACGGCATTTTCACCGCCCGTAAACACGTCAAAGCACTTACGGTACACAGCGTTGGCCGAATAGGAGCCGTAGGAGAACGCGGCCGTGCCGGTTTCGGCATCCTCCGCTACAAAGGTACGGGTGTAGATGGGGGAGAGCTTGAAGGCGGTCGCGTTGCGGAAGACCACCTTGGGAGGATAGGCCATGGATTGCATATCTGCGGTGATGGAGGCACCGCCGCCCTCGGTGGCATAGTCACCGACCAGCGTCAGTCCGTTGGAGGAGAGCGAGGTAACGGTGTCCTTGAGCAGGACGTTCTGCTTGTCGCCCGCATCGTCCTCGGCTCTCATGATGGAAATACCCCATTTTTCGAGATATTCCTCAAAGGTGGGAAGGTGAGGCGTGTCGGCGTTGAAAAATACCATCATGGAATTTTCATCGTCCAAGAACTTGTCCAGCTTTTCGATTTCGGAAGTCACGGAGCTGTCAAGGAGCGTGTCGGTGTAGCCCTTGAAATCCTTAACGGGATCGACACAAACGACCAGACGGCAATCCGCGGGAAGCTCGTTATGCTCCAAGTCGAAATCGCGGATGATTTCATAACCCGCGTCCTCCAAGAGCGCGATAAAGGTGTCGCTGTAGCCCGACTCACCGTGGTTGGACAGCAGCACGCACTTCGGAGAGGCGGCCTTGGTGACTTCAAAGATGGTGGCGAGGAATCGGCGCTCGCCGCTGTAAGCCCACAATTCATTGGTGGTCGAGTCCTGCATATAGAACGAGTTGATGCGCAGATGTCTGTACTCGGTTCCGCTGGATACGATGACACTGGTGGGATAAATGGTGGTGTAGCTGGTGGTCTTGTATTTCTGCACCTGCGAAGGATCGCGGGTGACGTTGACGGTCTTGACCTCAATGCTGTCGGGGAATTGCTTTTGCAGACACAGCGCGGTCATGTAAATCAAACGGCGGTACATATTCGACATCAGATTGTCGGGGTCGTCACAGAAGGTGATCTCAATTTTGACCGCCTCCTCACCCTTGTTTTGGCGGGTGGCATTCAATTCGTCCAGCGTGTCGCCCAGCAGCTCCACGGAGCCGGGGGTCAGGGAGTACAGCTCGTAATCTTCGCCCACGGTGACCTTGTTGCCGGCGGCATCGTATTGCGTCTTGTCACGGGTGTAGGTGGTCAAATCGATAAACCACAGCCCGCGCGAGGCAAAGACGGAGAACAGCACGTTGATCACCAGTACCGCGGCAATGACGATCACGGACATGGAAACGGACAACGACGCGCGACCGAGGCGGCGTCTGCGTCCGGAATAATCAGGTTTCATCAGGAATGTTTCCTCCTTACGAGAACAAAGGTAGCTACGCCGGCAATCAGAACGGCGGGGGTGATGGACAGCCAAAGCGTCCAGGACAGCATCTGGGAGGTCGTAATGCTGGAAATGGTGTTGGTGGCAAACGGCTTGTAGCGCAGACCGTAGAGAACGTCCTCCAGGCCCATCTCGCGGGAGATGGCCAGAAGCGCGTCATAGTTGCCAAAGACGGCCGATTGCAAATACTTCTCGCCGCCGAACGCAATGGAGGAGCAAACCATCATCTGTCCGCCGGTGGAGGAATCCTCAATCAGGGTCATCAGAGGCAGAGTACCAAAGCCGTCCAGCTCCGCACCGCAGGCCCAAGCCTCCGCTCTGTTCGATCCGACAAACAGATCCGAGCGGGTTCGATGGCCCTTTTGGTAGGTGGCATCTCCCGTAGCGGCAAAGCCTTCGGCGGGTAACAGCACCGTCGCATCGCTAAAGACCACGTTGGGGGTATATTCCTTCGATTGCAAATCCGAGGTGATCTCAGCACCCTTGCCGGTGGTGACGTACTGACCGTAGATGGTGTAGCCGTCGGCTGTCAAAGAGACCGAGGTGTCCTTGACCATGGCGTTGTAGGGATGGCCTGTTTCCTTGTCATAGGTGCGGCCGATATCCACACCCCACTCTGCCAAGAAGGCTTCGAACGAGGGCAGCTCGGGCGAGGAGGCCGATAGAAAGACCATCATGTTGCCGCCGCGGGCCATAAAATCGTTGAGCTTTTGGATTTCGTCCGTCTCGGAAATGCCGTCGGATACGATAAAGTCGTTGTTGGGGTTGAAGGTGATGAGCAGCTCACACTCCTTTGGGATGTCCTGGTAGTACAAATCGAGCCAATCGATGTTGTAGCCGGCATCGCGCAGAGCGAGCATCAGCGTCGTATCAAAGAACAACTCCTCGTGGTTGGTGGTGAACATGGCCAAGGGGCGATCGTTTTTGATCAACGAGGCCAGCGTTGTCGCAAACACGCGCTCACCGTCATAGCCGACGGGAGAGGTGGTGTCACCGTTTTCAAACACGAAAAATTCTTTCTGAGTAAAGACGCGCTTGCCGCCGTCCTCAAGGACAAGAACGACGTTGGTGGAGGACTTGACGCCCAGCTCCTCGGCGCGTTTTTTCTCGATCCAACAGTCAAACCATTCGACCTCGATGTTGTCGGGGTACAGCTCCTTTAGCTGATTGGCTGTGTTGTAAATATAGTAGCCGACCGAACCCTGCTCGTACTTATTGTAGTCCTCGCAGAAGTAGATGGTGGCCTTGACCGGCTTGCCCGATTCTTCTTCGGCCTTGTCCAGCGCGTCCTGCAGCTGCTCCTGACACAATTCCGTGATGGAGTACAGCTGATCGGGCGTCATGTCGATGTACCAAAGGTAGTATTTGGCAAGCGCGGAGAAAATCGCGTTGAACAGTACCAGCGCCGCGATCAGAGCGATCGTCAGATAGACGGTCATACTTCCGTAACGCATACGCCGACTGCGTATCATTGGATGTTTCATCGTTTGGTGTTCCCTTTCTCTTGTTTACAGTACCGGTGTCTCGTTCGGATCAGCCCCAACGTCTCTTTTCGTAGACGCGGATGGTCAAGAAGATGAACACGGCGATCAGGGAAACGTAATATAAGAGGGCGGCAAAGTCAAAGATGCCGTAGCCGAAGTTGGCGTAACGATTGAGAACCGACAGCCAGTTGATGACAGCGCGGATGGCGTAGGAGCCGATGATCTGGTTGCCCTCGGAATCGGTGATGTTGTTGACCATGTTGAGAAGTACCATGACGCACAAAACGCCGATGGTGACGACAGCCGCGGAAAGCTGGTTCTCGGTCAGGGACGAAATGAAGGTGCCGATGGCAATGAACGCGGCGCCGAGCAGCACGATGGCGATCAAGCTACCGACCACCTGAGCGGTGATGGGGCCGATGTGAGTGAAGGAGGTGGAGTTACCTGCTCTCTCGGCGTCGGCAATGATGTAGATCGGAATGAAGTTGATGCAGGAAGCCAGCATGGTGGAGACGTACAGCGTCAGCGCGGCCAGATACTTACCCATGACCATACCCGTAATGGTGACGGGAGCGGTCAGAAGCAGCTGTTCCGTTCTTCCCTTTCTCTCCTCGGCAAACAGACGCATGGTCAGAAGCGGAATGAGGATGATAAAGGAATAGATCATGGTGGTGAAATATTTGGTGGTGTCATAGCTTTCGGCCACCAGTGTGGTGTAGCAAGCCAACAGCGCCGAGAAGACGAGGAAGACACCCACATAGATATATCCGATGGGGTTGATGAAATAGGAGCGCATCTCCTTTTTATAGATAGCAAACATGGTACAAGTCCTTCTTTCTTGTTATTTACGGTCGATCGACGTCAATCCTCGTCGTCTTCGGTGTCGCGGTTGCTCTGAAGCGCCTTCTGCTCGGCTTCCTTGCGGCGCGCTTCGGCGTCACGGTAGAGGTTGCCGGCCACGTCGTTCTCCAGGCTGCTTCTGACCTTGCGGGCAGACGAGCGGCGCGCATCGCGGCGAGTGTCCTTGCCGCTTCCCTCGGACTTGTCCACAACGGTGATGAAGATGTCCTCCAGGCTCATGCCCAGTGCTTCCATACCGATCATCGCCCAGCCTTTTTCTGCCAGCGAGAAGAACAGGTTTTTGCGGATATCCACGCCGTACTCGCTCTCGATGGTGTAGGTGTAAGCGTCACCGTCGCGCTCGGCCAATACCTCAGCGTATGCGATACCGGGCTTGCTCTTGAGCATGGCCAGTACCTCGCGGGAGGGACCGCAGATCTTGACGTTAAAGCGGCGGTTGTTTTCCACGGCGCGGCTGATATTTTCCGTCTTTTCGTCCGCGACGATTTTACCCTTGTTGATGATGACAATGCGATCGCAAACGGCCTGCACCTCCTGAAGGATGTGGGTAGACAAAATCACGGTGTGATCGCGGCCGAGGTTGCGGATCAGGTTACGGATTTCGATGATCTGCTTGGGGTCAAGACCAACGGTCGGCTCGTCGAAAATGATGACCTTGGGATTGCCGATCAGGGCCTGCGCGATGCCGACTCTTTGACGGTAGCCCTTGGACAGATTGCGAATGACGCGGTGGTAGACGTCCTTGATCTTGACGACGTCGCAAACCTCAGCCAAGTGCTGTTCGCGGTCCAAGGTGCAGCCCTTGAGCTCATAGTTGAAGTTGAGATATTCCTTAACGGTCATGTCCAGATACAGGGGAGGCTGCTCGGGAAGATAGCCGATCAGCTTTTTTGCGCCCAGCGGGTCGGCGAGGATGTCGATGCCGGCGATGGAGGCCTTGCCTGCGGTGGAGGACAGGTAACCTGTGAGAATGTTCATGGTGGTGGATTTACCGGCGCCGTTGGGGCCGAGAAGTCCTACGATCTCGCCGCTTTCTACGGAAAAGCTGATGTCGTCGACGGCGCAGAAGGAGCCGTAATTTTTGACCAGATGTTCAATTTTGATCATGATTTTTGGGTGTCCTTTCTATGTTTTACCAAAAAGGTGTGAAAAACGGGAAAAATGCTCCGTTTACATATCAATACAGAATAAATTATATCATATTATTATGAACAAAGAATGAACGGGGTAAAATTTATGGCGTTTTTTCGATTGATTTTTTAGTGAAAATGGGGTGACGGGGAGGAGGCTGAAATTTTCGCATCTTCTCCTACAGGCTCGCACAACGCGCTCGCTGTTTGCGTGATGTCACTTCTTGGCGCGTCCCAAGAAGTGACGGAAGAAGGACGCCAAAGGGTTTAATACCCTTTGGAAACCCGGAGCGCGAAAACCGTTCCGCTATCGCTTCACTCATTTTTTCGCGAAAGTAAGCATCTTCAGCGTTTGCGAGCACGGCTTAAAGAAAGCCGCGCTCACTTGAGTGTCACGCAATGCACTTTTTGTAAATTTTTTCACTCTCGTTTTTCGCGCCCTATTTTAGCAAAATTTTGTACACATTACGCCTGCCGCTCGTGGTGGCAAAATGGCGGGAGATGAAGAGAAACTAAATTTTACACGTCTTCTCCTACAGACGATCATACTGCGAGCCTTCGGCTCGCGCTGATCTGTTCAGCGTTTATGTTCATTCTTTCTCATTCAAGAAAGAATGAACCAAGAAAGTGAACTTAAGGGTCTAATGCCCTTAAGAAACCCGCAAAACTTTTCACTTTGGCATATCTGCCGCTCGTGTTATCTTTGCGGCGAGCGTTGCACTTAAAACTTTTATTTTTTTCTCCCCAGCCTTCTTTGCAGAGCGGCAAAGGAGCGGTTTCCAAAGGCGGCAGCCTTTGGCTCGTTTCTTGGTTACTTCTTGTCGAGCGACAAGAAGTAACATCTAAAAACCGGCCCAGATCAGCGCGAGCCGAAGGCTCGCAGTATGATCGTCCGGCTACGCAGTTGTAAAAACTTTAGCCCCCCTCCCAAAAACAAAAAAAACGGAGAATTCAAAATTCTCCGTTTTTGTCATTATCTTACTCTTCTCCCCACCGAAAACTGCTCGAAAGCAGCGTCACCGTGTCTCGGGATACCGACAATAACCCACCCTCAGTAAAGCCAACACGATCGTCAGCCTCCTCCTCGGGTAATTCAATTTTAACCTTACACGCCACCACCGTCGTGATAAACGGCACGTGACCGGCCATCACAGCCAGCTCGCCCTCCGTCCCTCGGACAGTCAGCATATACGCCTGCCCCTCAAACATATTGCCGTCGGGGGAGGCAATGATCAAACGAAAGGTGTTCATTCGCCCACCGCCTTTTATGCCTTGTTTGCCTGCGCTTTGGCTACCGCTTCGTCAATGGTGCCAACGTACAAAAAGGCCGACTCGGGCAGATGGTCGTGCTTGCCCTCGATGATCTCGCGGAAGCCGCGAATGGTCTCGGACAAGGGAACGTAGGTGCCGGGGATACCGGTGAATTTCTCGGATACGTCAAAGGGCTGAGACAAAAATCTCTGAATCTTTCTCGCTCTGCCGACCAGCGCCTTGTCCTCGTCGGACAACTCATCCATACCCATGATGGCAATGATGTCCATCAACTCGGCATAGCGCTGCAAAATGCGCTGAACCTCGCGGGCAACGTGGTAGTGCTCCTCGCCTAAAATATCAGGCGAAAGAATACGGCTGGTGGATTCCAGCGGGTCTACCGCGGGATAAATACCCTGCGACGCAATGCTACGCGACAAAACCGTGGTCGCATCCAGGTGCGCAAAAGTGGTTGCGGGGGCAGGGTCGGTCAGGTCGTCCGCGGGAACG
>JAZQUX010000244.1:0-2730 GCA_045631585.1 Eubacteriales bacterium
ACCAACTGAGCTACCGGGCCATCATGGTGGGAACAATAGGGCTCGAACCTATGACCCTCTGCTTGTAAGGCAGATGCTCTCCCAGCTGAGCTATGCTCCCATGATGATCGTTGATCCGACAAACCGTTTCAACAACGGATAATATTATATCACAAAGAAAACGGTTTGTCAATAGGTTTTTGAAAATATTTTTGAAAAAATGAAATATTTTTTTGATGTTTTTTCGGTTTATACTCGATCCGCATATCTTTCAGCCGTTATCACGCCGTCATTTACGTGCAGTTTGCAGACTCTTGCGGTTCTTGCCTCTGCAAATTCCTCACGTTTTTCGCTGATAGGATCTCTGCCGTGATAGATCGCGTAGTATTGCCCCTTGTACTTGATAACGCTGTGGTGACCCGTGCCTTCCTCAAAGTCATTCTTTATCAAAACGGGATCAAATGCGCCGGCGTTTGTATGCTTGATGAACTTCACCTTGGTCAGATCATTTTCGTCGGAACGTGCCGCGGCGTAGCCGATGTGGTAGGAGTCATTATCGTAACATCCGCCGCTGTACATAACGTACTGCCAATCGCCCTCGCGGAACCAGAAAGCACCCTCGATCGTGTGCCAATCTCTGCCATCGCCGAAGCGATTGCGCTTGAAGATCTCCTCATCCATTGTGGGAAGGATCATTTCAACGGGCTCGTTTGCGGGCGTCATTGGATCAAGCAGGCGGTCGACGTAAATGCGAGTACCGATGCGGTCGCAGTCGGTGTTGTCCTCGGAATACCAAAGGAAGAGCCCGTCTGCGGTTTCAACAACGTGAGAGTCGATCGAAAAGCGCTTGTAAAAGCATTTTGCATCCTTAAAAGGACCGAGGGGAGAATCCGCGACAGCCGCGTGCATATATTCGAATTCATCCTCGGTAGAGGAGGAAACGTAAACGTAATATTTGCCGCCGATCTTGGTTACCGAAGGTGCCCAGTATTCTACGCGACCCTCGACAGAGAATACGATTCCCTCGTAGTGCCAAACGCCGAAAAGATCGTCCGCGGAATATGCCTCAACGCCGTCGTGCGCGGTCACGTAGAGGTAGAGCTTGCCGTTGTCTTCAAGAATGTAGGGATCGGGCTGATGCTTTCCGGTTACGTCGAATTTGAGCTTCATTGTGTGTTCCTCACTTTAGACTAATTAGAGCTATGCTTTTGAATTCATTATAGCATAAAAATTCGGCAAAGTCAATAACAATCCCCGGAATTTCGTCGTTGGCGAATACGGACTGGATTCGGCTACATTGCGGTTCCTGATTTAGTAAGATTAAAAAGTGAAGGGAAGTGCGCCCGATTCAGTCAGATACGCCGAGCGCGGTCCGTTTTGAGGCGTGTTGACAAAAAAATGCCGTCATAAGCACACTTATTTCTCTCTTCGGTTCAGCTTTACGCGATACCGTACCACGTCGGTTCCGTTGTGGTTGTTGAGTATTGAGAACTCATTGGATGCCAAAATATTCGGCTGATTTATTTTGTCGTCGGGTACTATCGCGTTGTAGTGATTGCCCCAAGGCTTTCCGTTCTGATAAACGATCTCGGGTGTTGACCAGTGGATCATATCCTCCGAGGCAGAGATCTGCATCACACGTGCCTGTTCATCCAGACACTCGACTTTGCCTTTCATAGCAGAAACGATCGGTTTGCTCGTCATTATAAACATCTTTTCGGGAATACTGTAAACAACGCGCGGATGCCATGTGTCTTCAAGTATAGCGCTTTCTTTACCCAGATTACCCGCCTCGCAAAACGTACCGTTATAATACTTTACAAAATCGCCCATAGCGCCGTCTGTACGCTTGCGACATCTGGCAATGTACACATCACATTTTTGCCACGCGTCCGCTGTGCTTTTTTGCGAAATATCCATAGTAAGGATATTATAAAACAGGTAGATATAGTCGCCCGCCGGCTCGATATACATACAGAAATCTCCGCTGCCAAAGCGAATGATGTTTCCTTCCTGCCCAATTGCGTTTTGTCCGTCCGGAATGTAACGCTCCGTAAAAGAAACCTCCTCGGCTGACAAAACCCATCTGTCAAAAAACCACGTTTTTCCGTCGTCGTCGGAGTGCATCAAGCCAACGTGGCGAAAGTCTGAATCATACCTTGGCGTTTCACAAGGGCCAAATGCGTCATAGGCGCTGCCCTGACCGTTCCATCCGGCTTCGTTGTGAAACCAACAAAAGAAGCGGTGCGTGTTTGGACAAATATAAAGTCCAAACGGCCAAATACTGCCTCGCGGAAGCACCCCATCGGGATATTTGATACCGGAAAAGGCAACGTCTGCATGTCCGATGCGAAAATCAGTCTTGATCTCCCACATATACTTCATATCGTCAAGACAGGTTCCCGAGAACATTGCGATATGCCCCATGTGAGAATGACCGCTCATTGCCCAAAGTCTGCCATCCACATCGCGGTACATAGGCGTCGTTCCGTCTTGGTAAACGCCGTATTTATTCATAAACGGAGAATCTGTTTTCTCCCCTATAATAAGCTCATATTTGTTAAAAAACATCTTTAATTTCCTCTTGCGCAAGTTCGGTCGGTTGTGAAAGAAGCGACTCTTATCTCCAGCGCCTTTCTGAGTTTATTATAGCACACTCCCCTGCGGATTGCAAGAGGTGTTTTTAATGAATTCCCGGAATTTCGCCGTTGGCGAATATTCACTCGCTCTCCGCCTGACAAGCGAGCTTGT
>JAZQUX010000245.1:0-3341 GCA_045631585.1 Eubacteriales bacterium
GGGAAATTGATAGGAAATGAAAACTCGGGTTTATCTATAGGTTCTACTGGTGGTAGCCGTACCAATCTGCTGGTATCAATCATTGATGCCGCCGCATACTATGGCGACATTGTGGTGACATCGAAATTTGTCAATGCCGGAAGAGCCTTTGGTTCTGGCTTGGGTGTTGAAGGTTCAATGCCGGGAACTGTTCGCATCAAGGGCGGTTCCATCATTAAGCCCCATAGTCCTACGTCTATTGCAGATATTGGCACTCTGCAGATGGATGAAGGTACGGGAATGTGGTTCGTATATGATTCAACTGCAATGACTGGCGGTACAATCCGCGTGGAAAGCGCGCTGACGCTTCCAAGGAAAGTTGCTGTGCATGCGTTATCTGGTAAGTCTGACAGCAAATGGGTGCCGCCGATTTCGACGACCGGCGAGGAAGTGCGCCATCCTTTCCTTGTTGGACCTGTTGGAGTGCGCATTGATTCGGATATCTTCGAGTTCGTGCCAGATCCTGCATGCGAGCCTCAGCAGAACAACAATCTACGTCCGCAAAGAGTGCATTTTGAGACTGTGACCGATTCGGCTACGGGGCGGGATACGGTGTATGCTGTCCTTGAACCAATTGTTACGATGGTGAAGGCTCAGTCCGATGTGCGTAATAAAAATGACGCTATTGCGCAGGGGTCTGCGCTTACAAATGCGACATTCTGGAGTGATGGACGTGTTCCTCATCCAAATGCGCATTATGTGATCAATTATCGCCTGTTGTCGCCAGTTGAAGATAATTCGGAATATGAGTTCAAGGGGAAGTCACTGCTCTTTTATGTGGGCGGGTTTGGTGTGTTTGGAAAGGGGCATCGCCTATATATACCAGATTTGCAGATTGCAAGTATTATTAGGCAAGGACAAGGTGCAGAGGTTGCAATCTATGGAGGCAAGGCGCGACTTTGTGGTGATTATGTAACAATGCGATCATACGATTTCAGGACACTCGCTATTGAGTCTGAGATATATGGCAATGCGGATGCGCGTCTTATAGGTGAAACAGGAACAAGCAGTCCGCACGGCTGTTTCGCGTTCAAGGGATTAAACGTAAACTGGCTTGGAACCATTTCGATGGTGTCGCCTGAAAACAGTAGTGCTGATGATTGGGACAAAGATTATCTCACGCTGCGCCTTTACGATGGACGCAATCTTGGTGGTGCTTTGCCTGAATTCAACTATAAGGCTCTTTCTCTTGGGCGCTATTGTGAGTTGTATGCACACAATGACGCAACATTGGATGCTTCAGTAAACCGTGGCATTTTCCTCAGCCATGAAAAGGGCGCAAGGATAACGGTTGATGAAAATGTAACGCTGAAATGCAATTGGCCTATAACAATGAATGGTCCCCTCTACAAGACGTTGCCCGGTACGCTTGCTCTTGGAGGAGGAGTGAAGTTCTACGAAGTGAGCGAAGGTATTACGAACATTACGGATGCGCTTCCCGAGGATTCATCAAAGCGTTTGCTTGTGGTGACGAACGGTACCATAAAGGCTCTTTCGCACGATTGCGTGAACGGACTTACCGTTGCGCTTGCAAAGGATCGTGATACGTCTCTCGCTGTTGATTTCGCCGAGACTGACTGCGATCTGAAGCGACATGGCTTCTACAACGTTAAGACCGATACTCCGTTTGAAGCAGGCAATCCCATAAATATCCGCATCGACAATATGGACGCTGATACGGTGAAGGGGTTGAGAGAGTACAAGCAAGGGCTTATCACTGTAAAGACGGCGGCGGAGAATGATTTGGGAATGGATAGTCTTGTCAGGTTTAAGAAGCCGTTTGCGTCGGGTTGTCCAAACGTCCGGTTGGTGCGAGAGGATGATTCAGACACCGGATTGACCACCTATTCGGCGCAGTATAAGTTTGTTGGTGCGCAGATCATTGTGCGGTAAAGGCTGGATGGATCAGATAAATTGAGAAAGTTGGTAACAGTGAAAAAGGAAGTAGCTTTATTTGGGACTGTTGCGTGTGCGTTAATGGTAGGCGCGTTGCGTGCTGATACGGTGGTGAATGCTTCGTCGTTCGGCTGGAACGCAGAGGATTCTACAGCGGCTTTGCAGGCGGCATTTGATTCGGGCGCGCGCAAGGTGGTTATTGACCGTCAGGCGGGGGATTGGATTACGCGTCCACTCTTCATCACCAATTCCAATATTGAGGTGGTGGTTGCGGATGGTGTTAAGTTGAAGGCGAAGCGCGGCGAATACCACAAAAGGACCGACTGCCTTATTCGAATCACTGGTAAGGCCTCCAACATTGTATTGCGGGGCGAAGGCAACGCCGTGCTGGCGATGAACAAGGCGGATTATCAAGACCCGAAATACAACTATTCCTTCAGTGAATGGCGTCATGCGGTATCCATTCTCTCTGCGCAGAATGTTACGGTGAAGGATCTTACGATTCTTTCGTCTGGCGGCGATGGCATATATGTGAATGGTCCGAAGGGCGTCACGTTGGAGAACCTTGTGCTGCGCGACCATTACAGGCAGGGTATGAGCCCAATTAGCGTAACGGATATGACGGTTCGGTGTTGTTCGTTCAACGATACGCATGGTGCGCCTCCGCAGTGCGGAATCGATATGGAGCCCAACAAGGAATACAATAAGTTCGTAAATGTTGTATATGAGGATTGCGAGTTCAATGGTAACAATGCTCATGGAATAGACCTTTACTTTGGACATTTTACCGCCCGTACTCAGCCGGTATCTATCATTTTCCGCCATTGTAAGGCGCTTGGCAATGGGAGCTCAGGATTGTCGTTCATGACTGGTAATCCGGTATACATCGAAAAGCGTGGTCAGGTGAAGGGGAGTGTCAGGTTTGAGGACTGTACATTCGCCAATAATGGCGCGGAGGTGCTGAAGGTATTCAACCTTTCGACTAACGGCATGGACATCAGTTTTGCGGACTGCATATTTGATGCAAGAGGTTCAAAGGCTGAAAGTGCCATGCTCTTCTCCAATAACCGCTATCTTGGGGATTTTGGTGGTTTGACGTTCGAGCGCTGTACCGTGAAGCTTGATAAGGGAAGAAAGGTTTGCGCGTTCGAAGCTCAGAGGGGAATTGGAATCGGCGGGAAGCTATCGGGCAAGCTGGCTGTCGAATGTGGTGACAATCGTGAGGTTTTCGACCTTGGAAAGTTTGCGGCTAAGCATGTTCCGCAGCCAGAGCTCGTCGTCCGGTTTGATTCTACGACCGTGGATTTTCCTTGTCTTAGCCCCATGTCAAGCAACCTTCCTTCGACCGGGAAGTTCACTCCGTTTGTGAGAAAACCGTTTGTGTATGTTGTAGCTGTTCCTGGCGC
>JAZQUX010000246.1:0-2175 GCA_045631585.1 Eubacteriales bacterium
CACCCGTTTGACGGGTGGTTATGATTTTATGTTTTATTTTGATAGTTCAATCCAAAGCTGACGGCGTATTGTTCCGCATAGGATCCCTCTGCCACATAGAGGCAAAGCGTGGACGGACAACCATCAAATGAAGCGTATCCAATGTTTGAAATTTTAGAGGGCAATACGACTCGTTTGAGATTTTTGCACTGATAGAAGGAAAACCAACCAATCGTTTCAATGGTTTGCGGCAGGACAACACTAACGATATCCGTCTCGGCGAACATATTGTCTCCCAAACCAACAACCAGATAACCGTTGACCGCGGCCGGAATGATGATTTCTTTTTCGTTTCCTAAGTAAGACGTAAGAATCGCACAGCCATTTTCCAAACGATACGTATAGTCGTTCAGCGCCATCTCAGGCGGAGTTGACGTTGACGTGTCTTGCTCGGGGGCGTGATCAGGGTCTTGATTAGGTGTTTGGTTCGCTGTTTCGTCTGACGGAGGGACAATGTTGTCGCCCTCCCCTTCGGTTGAATTCCCCGGTTGTTCCTCTTGATATTGATGGATCCATTCTTTTAATTGCTCCAATTGATCCGTATAGTCCGAACGAATTATATGCAGTTGTTGCTCCATTTCGCTGAGTTGGGTGGTCATACTTTTTAATTGTGTTTCATAATACAAAATTTTTGTTTCATAAGAGTCTTTTTCGACGGATTGTTGATGTTCCGTATTTTCTGTAAGTGCCGCTGTTAACTGACAGGATGATAAGCACATCCCAATCCCGACAATCAAAAAAATACCGGCCAATACTCCTCCAATAATTTTTTGCTTCCATTGATTTTCAACAGCCATTTTTTCTTCTCCTTTCTTTTCTTCGCAAGCTGGATTACTTGCCTGTTCCTATCTTATCATTTATCGAAAAGAAAATTTTGCTTATTTTGTCGATGCAATATGAATTTTTGGTGCCGACTTTCGACAAAGTCAAAAACGTCCCGAGATACGATTGGCATCTCGGGACGTAATCTTATTTACCAATAACAATGGCTTTGAACATTTTTAATGATCTATCATAGATTTCAGGATCGGAACTGCTGCCCAATTGATAAGGCGCTGCTATACAAACCAAGGTGTCTTCGGGCAACTTACGCAACGCCGGTTCCATGGCATAGTAAGGCGTATCCTTCAGTCGCACAGCATACTCGTCGTAGGCGTTATTGGGTATCTCACCAAGCGCATTCGCAAGAGGTCTGAGAACCCCACGATCCTTAATCAAGCCATAGATATATTCGCTGACAAAATATACCGAGGCTTCTCCAAATGACAGAAAGCTGTTAAAATCGGACAACTGTTTGGCATTATAGGCCAAGTTAACCGTTCCCTTGCCGTCGTTGGCCTCTTTATCCAACAACAGTTCTTGTTCGGAAAAAACTTGATATCGCACTACCTCGGTGTATTTTTCACCATTCCCGTCAAAATCCTCGGGCATGATGCGATTCATTGCCTCTCGGAGGTCTTCCATTTCCTCTGCCTGAAAACCGGTTGGTCCGCAATATGCGACAATAATATCGTCCTTGGGATCGTTGATGGTTTGAACCACGCAAAAGACAACAATAAATATGCAGAATAAGCCGATGATCGTGTGCCATTTATAATGATACCAGTAGTTATCCCACCATCGAAGTACTTTGGATTCTGAAGTGAAGTCGATGTTATTTCCATCGGGACGAATTTCTATATGATCGCCCTTGGGCTTTTGAACATCCTGCGACATATAAAACCTCCTTGTGTAGAAAAGCAGGCGAAGTGTCAGCAACTAGTTTGCATACCACACTTCGCCTGCTGTTTTTTATTTGGAGCGAGTAACGCTCAGAACCGTCAAGGTTACGGTGCCGATAGGAGCATCTACCTGGATTACGGCGCCTTCGCGGGTACCCATCAGACGCTTACCAACGGGAGACTGGTCGGAAATCTTACCCAGCAAGGGATTGGCCTCGTTGGAACCAACAAGGGAGTACTCGATCTCTTCTCCGTCGCTTTCATCTCGAACAAGAACGGTAGAACCCAAACTAACAACAGAAGTGTCAATTTCGTTTTCGTTTACGATAACAGCGTTCTCGATCAAGTCCTCAAGTTCTTTGATGCGAGCTTCAGTTTTAGCCTGCTCGTTTCTAGCCTCATCGTACTCTGCGTT
>JAZQUX010000247.1:0-10936 GCA_045631585.1 Eubacteriales bacterium
ATTATATCGAGTTCCGCGGCACCAACTCGTCGGCGGACGTGTACGTAGGCGGTAATAAGCTCGCTCACCATGACGGCGGTTATTCCACCTGGCGCGTCAATATCACCGAGCACATCACGGATACGACCGAGATCGCCGTTATCGTCGACAACGCTCCCAATGACACGGTCTACCCCCAGATGGCCGACTTTACCTTCTACGGCGGTATCTACCGCGACGTAAACCTCATCTGCGTCAACCAGACCCACTTCGACCTCGACTATTTCGGCGGCACGGGTCTTGTGATCACCCCCGCGGTGGAGGGCGAAGATGCCAAGGTCACCGTCGAGGTCTACACCACGGAGCTTACGGATGCTCAAAAGCTGGTCTATACCATCAGCGACAAGGAAGGACAGGCGGTCGCAAAGCTCGAGTCCACCGAACACAAGATTGAGTTCACCCTTAAAAACGTTCACCTTTGGAACGGTCGCAAGGATCCCTACCTTTACACCTGCATGGTTGAGATTGTAGAGGAGGGACATGTCCTCGATAACGACTACTCTCGCTTCGGTTGCCGCACCTTCAAGATTGATCCCGAAAACGGCTTCATCTTAAACGGCGAAGAATATCCTCTGCGCGGCGTTTCCCGCCATCAGGACAGATGGGGTGTCGGTAACGCGCTCTTGCCCGAGCATCACGCCGAAGACATTGACCTGATTATGGAAGTGGGCGCGACCACCATTCGTCTGGCGCACTACCAGCACGATCAGTATTTCTACGATTTGTGCGACGAAAAGGGTCTGGTGATTTGGGCGGAAATCCCCTACATTTCCAAACACATGCCGACCGGCCGCGAGAACACCATCTCGCAGATGAAGGAGCTGGTCACCCAAAACTATAACCACGCATCCATCGTCGTTTGGGGTCTGTCCAATGAGATTGGCATCGGCGGCGCGGACGAGGATTTGCTCGAAAACCACCGCATCCTCAATGACATGGTGCACGAGATGGACAAAACCAGACTCACCACCATCGCGGCTGTTTCTATGTGTAAGATGGATGATCCCTATCTGCAGATTCCCGATGTTGTTTCCTATAACCATTATTTCGGTTGGTACGGCGGAAACACGGATATGAACGGCCCTTGGTTCGACAAATTCCATGCCATGCATCCCAACATCCCGATTGGTTGCTCCGAGTACGGCTGTGAGGCGCTGAACTGGCATACCTCCAATCCCAAGCAGGGCGACTATACCGAAGAATATCAGGCCTACTATCACGAGGAGCTGATCAAGCAGCTGTTCTCCCGCAAGTATATCTGGGCGACCCACGTCTGGAATATGTTTGACTTTGGCGCGGATGCCAGAGCCGAGGGCGGCGAAAACGGTCAGAACCACAAGGGACTGATCACCATGGACCGTAAATATAAGAAGGACGCCTTCTATGCCTACAAGGCATGGTTGGTTTCCCCCGAGGACGATCCCTTTGTGCATCTGTGCGGCAAACGCTACGTCGATCGCGTTGAGGACGTTACCAAGGTGACGGTATATTCTAACCTGCCCGAGGTTGAACTGTTCGTCAACGGCGAGAGCATCGGCAAAAAGACAGCCGAGGATCACTTCTTCTACTTTGACGTCAAGAACGAGGGCGAAACAACCATCGTAGCCAAGGCGGGCGATCTTTCCGACGAGGGTAAGATCCGCAAGGTCGATACCATGAATATGGACTACGTATTGCGCGAGGTTGGCGCGGTGCTCAACTGGTTTGACGTGGTCGAGGTCGAGGGTCGCTTCTCGCTCAACGATAAGATTGCGGACATCGTTTCGGTTCCTATGGGAAAACTGTGGTTGATTCGCATGGGCCTCAAGCTCAAGAAGAAGATGGACGAAAACAAAAAGGGCGAAAAGAAGGGCGGCTTTGAGTTCAATATGAAAGATGCCGCCGGCAGCGGACTGATGGATATGATGGGCGGCTTTACCGTTCTTCGCCTGTCCTCCATGATGGGCATGATGAACATCTCCTTTACCAAGGATGAATTGCTCCGCCTCAACAAACAGCTCAATCGAATCAGAAAGAGAAAGAATCCGAAGTAATTGTAAAAACCGGTGCTCCTGCGACGGTGGGAGCACCGGTTTTGGCTTTTTCCTGATATACATCCTTGATTTTATCGTAAATATGTGATAAAATAAGAGGAAGGCAGAGCAAAACGCGCCGCAAGTTTCTATGTTCTCACATAAGAAACTCACAGCGCGTGGGTGATATGTTTGATGATTCAAGCAGCTTTTGCGGCGTGCGTCACGACTCTTTTTGTATGCCGATCCATTCGCCCTGCAGAACTCTGACCTCTTCGTTGTGCGAAAGGCCTTCCAAAACCGACGCGTTCAGCTCGATTTTATCCGACTCGAACAGCATAACAATCGTTGAGCCTGCCAGTTCAAAATGTCCCTTTTCCTGGCCTTTGATAAAACGGGAATTTTCCTTTTCATTATAAATGCCGCCTACGACCAGCGCACCGATTTCGCACTGTACGACAGGTCCGAAATGTTCCGTGGTCAACAGGCACCAGGAGCGTCTGTTGAGTACGTAGACCGGGTATTTTTCGCAAGCGATCGGCTGAACGCTGTGCAAAATACCGGGGATCGGGTGATTTTTTCCTTGATACCCGTTGTCAATGTAACAGTAATGATGGTAATCCGACGCGCACAGGCGGAACACAAGGCAAAGGCCGTTTTGATAATTCTTCGCCAGCTCTTTGTCTTTCAGAAAATCGTCAATGCCATAATGCGAATGCTTGATTTCAAAGCAACTGTCCTTGTCGATGGGGAACACGGACAACCACCCGTCGCACGGGCTGATCAGATGATTTTCCGCCATATCCATCGGGACGTCCTCTCTTGTGCGGACAAAGAAATCTCGGAACGTGCCGAACGAGTCTTTTTCTTCCTTTGTTAACGGAATTTGATGCTTTCTGGCATAACGGCCGATCAGGATTTTGGATGCTCTCGACCACAGAAAACGGGTGGCAATGCGATCGAGGTGCAATTTCATAATAACCTTCAAAATCCCTCTGCCGACCATCGTGCCATACATGAAATGAACAGCTCCGGATGAATTTTTCATGCGGGCACTCCAATCAGCACAAGCGGGATCAATCCCAAACCGATCGTAATGAGGATGAGCTTACCGACCAGGCGGGGCTTCTTCATGCGGAACGGGGTCAAGAAAGCGATCCCCAGAGCCAGCATCAACCAGGGATATACATGATTCAGGGGGAGATTTGTCAAGCTTCCGACGCCGATGAACAGCGGAATACCGATGGCCGACGTGGTGACGGGCATTCCGAGAAACGTCTTGCGGGCGCCGTCTTCTTTGGTCTGACGTTCTTCTTCGTCTACGTTAAACCAAGCCAGACGAATCAGCGCGCACAAAAGATACGTTGCCGAAACCATGGCGTACAGGTAAGACGTTCTGTTGATGGCGAATACGATCAGCGCAGGCAGCGCACCAAAGCAAATCAGGTCGCTGAGCGAGTCAATTTGTACACCAAAGCGCTTTTCCTGCTTGGTTCTTTTCATTGTGGACGCGATTTTTCCGTCAAACATATCGCAAATGCCTGCGAAAATCAGGCACAGCAAGGCTGCTTTCAGGTTTCCGTGCCACGAAAAGACGATGCCCGTAAAACCGGAGAACATTCCGATGTATGTAAGAATGACTGTGTAGTTATAATATCCTATCATTGTGAGACCCCTTTATTAGAAAATATTGGCAAAAACGATGCTGTAGAACAAAATGCACCACGGTTTTGCTGTGATAATAATCCAAATGAATTTTTTGGGCTTCATATCAATCAATCCTGAAAAATAGCACAGAAAATCATCGGGCGCCAGCGGAAGAAGAATGGCTAAAAATAAAACCAAGGTATAGCTTTTGCTTTGATTGATCTTGTCGATGTATTTTTGGTATTTTTTCATATTTACCATTTTTTCGACCAGGGGAATACCGTATTTTCTTGCCAAAAAATAGGCTGCAATGGAACCGCCACCGATTCCGATATAATTGACCATATATCCGCCGAACACGCCAAACAAGGCAGAACCGACAATGCAACCGAACCATCCGGGGATGACAGGAACAATCACCTGGAAAAACTGGATCAGTGTCAAAATGACGGGAGCCCAAAAACCAAAGGATTCAACGTAAGCGCGGAGAGCATCGACGGATGAAAAGTGCCCTTGAACCCAACCGTAGATCATAAAGACCAGCGACAGAGCAAGAAGCAAGCACAAGCAGACGAGAGATGTTATCTTAATAAATGATTCTTTTGATTTCATACGTTCCTCCATATACTGCTACATTATATCATAAAAAGCCAAAAAACGCTATCCAAAAATTATGAAGAAAACTGAAGATTTTTTGTATTATTTTGTCAATATCTTTTAACAAGATTCCATCAAGTGACCAAGGAGGTGCTTATTTTGGAGAAAAAACGAATTTTATTTGCCGATGATGACCCCGAAATCAGAGAGGCGCTCTGCTTGCTGTTGAACAGCGAGGGATACGAAACGGTGGAGGCAAGCTGTGGGAAGGAGGTGCTGGAGCAGATCGATCCTACCTTCGACCTTGTTATCCTCGATGTTATGATGCCCGGGATGAACGGGTTTGAGGTGTGCGAGGAGCTGAGAAGACGCTATACCGTGCCGATTCTCTTTTTGACGGCCAAGGCGAGCGACCATGACAAGGCGACCGGCTTTTCCGCGGGCGGCGACGATTATCTGGTCAAGCCGTTTTCTTACAACGAGCTACTCAATCGAATCAAAGCCATTCTTCGCAGATATTACGTGTACGGCTCAAAAAACGAGGACACAACGTCCGTGATTCGTTGCTGTGGAAACGTTGAGATTCATACACGGCAGTGTATGGTCAAGGTGGATGGCGAGGAAGTCATCTTAACCGACCTTGAATATCGGATTTTGCTCCTGCTTGCCTCCAATCCCAAGCGGATTTATTCCACCCAAAGCATCTATGAGACCGTGTGGAACGAGCCGTATACATACTCCTCGAACAATAACGTCATGGTTCATATTCGGAACATCCGCCGTAAACTGGGAGACGATCCTCAAAACAGCCATACGATCCGTACCGTATGGGGAAAGGGGTATCGAATTGAATAAGCGTCAATGGAAAAGCTTGCGATGGAAGCTTTTGCTTGCGGCTTTGATGTCCGTTCTGGTGGCGGCGCTCGTTTTTACCGGATTCTTCTTTCTTAGCCGCTTTCTGCTGGACCATACGGTCTATGGACAATCGTTCGCCAAAGATATGGTAGCCTCCCAATCCGAGGACCTGCAAGAGTTTATTGAGGAGGAGACGGTTACTCTGGAAAACATCCAGATTTTGGATGAGTGGTGCGACAGCTGGTATAAGGTGTATCTGAGGATTTACTACAAGGACAATTTGGTGTTTAACTCTCAAAACCAGAAAAACTTTCCCTTCAAAGTGGAAAATGATCCCGGTAAAGAGGACCCGGAAAATGAATATATTTTGACGCTGTCGGACGGCACAACCATTCGCGCGTTTCTGTACTATTACGCCGGCGATATTCTTTATTTGTGGATGACGATTGCCTCCGGATTCCTTGCCTTCCTTGCGTTTTCGCTCTGCTTAATTTTGTTGGTCAGGAAAAAGGTGTTCTACATCAGAAAACTGCGGGAGGAGTTGGAGATTTTGTCGGGCGGACAGTTGGAATACCCGATTACGGTCAACGGAGATGACGAGCTGGCCGAGCTTGCGGTGGGGATTGACCAAATGCGCCGTTCCATCCTCAGGCACCAAGAGATGGAAGGGCAGATGCGCTCGGCCAATACCGAGCTGATCACGGCCATGTCGCACGATCTGCGGACGCCGCTGACGTCACTTTTGGCTTACTTGGAAATTCTGGAGCGCAAAAAATATACCGATGAAGAGCAAATGCAGAATCTGCTGCACAAGAGCGTGGGCCAGACCATGCGAATTCGTGACATGGCTGACAAGCTGTTCCAGTATTTTTTGGTGTATGCCACCGAGTGGGAAAGCGCTGAAACGGAAGAGTTGGACGCCGATATGCTGTTTTTGCAAATTTTGGACGATTATGCAGGCTCGCTGGAAAGCAAGGGAATTCAAGTCGAGCGCTCTTTCTCCGAGGTGTTGGCCAAGATCAACGTCAACCCGGATTTGTTGCAACGAGCACTTGACAATCTATATTCCAATCTCCTGAAATATGCGGATCCCGAGCGGCCCGTTAAGCTTTCCTATCGAAGAAACGAAAACAAATTGCACCTGACAATCGAAAACGGCATCGTGGCCGACCGACAAAAAAAGGACAGTACTCAGATCGGTCTGAACACCTGCCGCCGCATCATAGAGTTTCATGGCGGTACCTTCTTTGCCTTGGAGCAGAAACAAACGTTTGCTGTGACGTTTGAGTTGCCCTTGATTGAAACCGCCGAATAAAACAAGCCGAGGCTGACGAATGCCGTCAGTCTCGGTGATTTTTTAGAGCGGTTTTGCAAGAAGGTTGTCACTTTTTTGAGGTTTAGAACAAATTGTGAATTCTTTGATAAAAGATATACAAACATCTTTACAAAACGCAAAAAAGTGGTAAAATACTTTATGTTGCGCCCCTTGACGCAAAGATAGGGTGACTCAGATGAGGAGGAAAGATACGTGAACGTCATGGATCTTGCCGGCGCCCGTTGCTCCGCCGGATATTTCAATAGTATATACGCCTTTACCCGCCGTCGCACGGCTACGCTGACCGTTGGCCATGACTGGGAGATTGTCTGCTTCGACAAGGAGGGAGCCGTCCAGACTCAGGAGGGAGAATATCCTGTTGTGCCCGGAAGCGTGATCTGTTTGCGCCATGGAGAGACGTGGCAGGTGACTCTGCCTTGCCGGTGGTATTATTTCCGTCTGGATGATGCGCCGAGCGAGATGACGGGGTTGTTGGAACAGTACGGCCGTCTTTTGACTGTCGATGCGTCGGGACAGGTACAAGACCTGATGCGCCGGATTACGGTTTCGTGCCGCGAGAACAACGCGCTGGATGTGACAGCGCAGGTGCTTTCGCTGTTGTCGTTGCTTCAGAGAGAAAACAAGCTGGAGGCTCGCATATCCCGGGGGACACATACCAAAATGCAGGAGGCCATTCGCGTCGGCGTAGAATATATGCAGCAGCATTATCGTGAAAAATGCACGCTCAAGGAGATTGCCGCTCATGCGGGACGCTCGCCCATCTATTTCCACGATGTCTTCCGCGAGACCATGGGCATGACGCCTTACGAATATATTGCACAGCTTCGTGTGGAAGCCGCCAAGCAAGCTCTGCTTCTGACAGACGACGACCCGGCAGAGATTGCTCAGAATATGGGCTTTTGTTCCCAATCCTATTTCAATTTTGTCTTCAAAAAAGCCACGGGCACCACGCCCCTCCATTATCGCCGCGCCGCCGCGCAGGAGTACTTACAGGACTAAGCCGAACCGTAACATGATATGAAAAGAGAAAAACCCGACGGATATCATCCGTCGGGTTTTTCGCTCATCCTTTGCCAAATTAGCGGCCGGTCTTATTGCGGAAGCAATCGCTGCAATAAACAGGACGATCCTCGCGGGGCTCGAAAGGAACCTTGCAGGGGTTGCCGCACTCGGAGCAAACGGCGTCAAACATCTGACGTGCGCCGCCCTCACCGCGCTCAGCCTTGCGGTTGGCACGGCAAGCCTTACATCTCTGAGGCTCGTTGGTAAAACCCTTCTCTGCGTAAAATTCCTGCTCGCCGGCAGTAAAGGTGAATTCTTGTCCGCAATCTTTGCAGACCAATGTTTTGTCGCTGTACATCGTTAACCCTCTTTTTCTTTTTGGCACATTTCCTGTGCAAGTAATTTATTGTAACACGCGATCCTACCTTTGTCAATAACTTTTTCACAAAAACAATAAAAATTTTTGCATTTTCTGAAAACTTCTGTGGAAAATATCATAAAAAGTCGAAAAAAATGTGTGATTTTTGCCAAAGCTTATACGCTTTGAAGCATCAAAGACAGAAGGGATTGATACGCGCGCGACAACGTGTGATCTACGTCGCACAAGCGTTCGTTCAGAGCGCGGTCGGACAGGCTTCGCTCGGCGTGCAGAACGCTGATGTTGTGATTGGCGCGCACTTTGTTCTGCTCGGCATAAAAGCGAAACGTGTCCGGCGCGGGAGGTTGCTTGCCACGGGCGAAGCGGGGGAGCGTGGACATAGCTTCCTCCAAGAGGTCCCCCATGCGGCACAATCCCAGCAGTTCTTCTTTTCGTTGTGACAGACAAGCGGGGGCGCGGCGGATCAAGGGGGCGGCCGCAAAGACGGCGCCGGTGACGTCGCGCAAAGTCTCTCCCAAATGCCCCATCTCGGCTCTGGGGAGCGGAGGGATAAAGACGCGAAACAGCTCGGCGTGCAAATCCGCCAAGGCAGAACAGGCGCGGCGCTGGCATTCCGAAAGCTCAGAGAGCGTGTCGGCGTGTCCCCGATCCGCCATGGAGGACAGAAGGGAAAGAGCGGCAACGCATTCTCGGCACAAAGAAAACAAGGGCTGAAGGTTCATGGCATACTCCTTGTGGTGTGATGCTCTATTCTATGCAGCAAATGCTTGGCGCGTGCTTGTCCAATGTGCCAAAATTATTGAACACATTGCCAAAATCGAATTCTTTGGATTGAAATTTCGGCTGTTCTGTGATATAAAAAAGATAAAACAACCGGGTCTTGCGCCGGAAAGGAGAACGTTATGCGCGAATATGATCGCACACAAGAACGCACAGGCGTGCAGGAAAGCCGAGATTGGGCACCGGAGTACGATGTGCAGTCCGATTTTGTCATGGTATACGGGTTCCACGATTTGGAAAACCGCATTGCACACTGGAAGGAACACGGATACGTCGTACATCTGATGACGGGCGTGTCTTGGGGTCACTACAAAGACTATTTGTATGGTGAATTTGACGGCCGCGACCACCACGACGAAGGACAGGTCAAGGGGGATGGCAACGAAATCAACCACGGTAAGGACGTTCCCTATATGGTGCCCTCCATCTCTTACGCGCATTATCTGGCCGTCAATCTGAAAAAGGCGGTAGATGCCGGCATCGATGCCATTCACTTGGAGGAGCCGGAATTTTGGGTGGCCGCCGGGTATTCTGAGGCGTTTCAGCGCGAATGGCAGATCTACTATAAAGAGCCATGGCAGGCTCCCGATTCGAGCGCAGACGCACAATATCGCGCCTCCAAGCTCAAACGGTATCTGTACACGCGCACGTTGGATCACCTGTGCGCTGAACTGAAAGAATATGCGCTGGTCAATTACGGCCGCCTATTGCGCTTTTACGTCCCTACCCACTCGCTGGTGAACTACAGCCAGTGGAGAATTGTCTCCCCCGAGTCTGCTTTGGTGGATTTGCCTACCATCGATGGCTATATTGCACAAATTTGGACAGGAACCTCTCGTACAGCCAACCGCTATCGGGGAGAATTGCGAGAGCGTACGTTTGACACCGCCTTTTTCGAGTATGGTATCATGCAGGAATTGGTGCGCGGTTCGGGACGCAGAATGTGGTATTTACACGATCCCATCGAGGATGATCCCAACCACACTTGGCGAGACTATCGTTATAACTACTACCGTACGCTGGTTGCATCGTTGTTCCAACCGGAGATCTCATCGTACGAGGTTGCGCCCTGGCCGGCTCGCGTCATGACGGGCAAGCATAAGAGTGAGGACGGCACGCGCGACGAGGGCATCCCTCCCGAATATAAGACCAACCTGTTGACCATTATGCACACGTTGCGCGACATGGAAGGACAGGAGTGCCGTTGGCTGACTGACACCCGAAGCATCGGCATTTTGTTGGCAGATTCGGCCATGTATCAAAGAGCATATCCCGAGGGCGTGCCCTACCGTCTGGAGGCTTCGACGGTGCGCTGGAATCCGTTTTACGGGCTGAGCTTACCGCTGTTTAAGAGCGGCGCTTGTGTTCGCCCCGTGCAGTTGGATAACGTCCGCCGTTATGCAGGCTATCTGAACGACTACCGCGTGTTGGTGCTGTCGTACGAATACATGAAGCCCGACGGTCCCGATCTTCACAATGCCATTGCTCGCTGGGTACACGAGGGCGGTGCGTTGATGGTGGTTGGTGACGGTAGTGACGCGTTCCACGGTGTGCGCGAATGGTGGAATCAATCGGGCGCGGACTACCACGATCCTGCAGAGCATTTGTTCGAAGCACTTGGCCTTGGCCGTGCGCCGGCCGAGGGAACCTATGCGGTGGGCAAGGGGCAGGTGGGCGTTTGCCGCCTGCACCCCATGAACATTGCCGAGAGCGGCGAGCTGTGTGACAAGTATCTTTCGGGAATGCACGAACTGTTGCGCGCGGCCGACTTGGACTTTGCGCCGTCGTCTCACCTGCTGATGCGCCGCGGTCCGTATGTGGTGTCGGCCGTGATCAATGAGAGTGTGGATACCTCTCCGATGACAGTCGAGGGGTTGTATATGAATCTTTTGGACGATCATCTTGCCATTGTGCGAGACCCCGTTCAGCTTCCCGATGACGTTGGTTTGTGGCTGACGATTGACCCTCAAGCGGTTGAAGCCGACATTTTGGCTGCTTCGGGGCGTGTAGAGCATATTGTTCGTTCGGAGTGCGCGCTTCGCTTTACGCTGACCGGACCGTCTGAGATGAAGGCGTCCGTGCGGGTACAAACGCCCGGAAAGCCGGAGGGCATTTCGGTCAAGTGTGAAGGCAAGGATATGGCGTACGAGGCGAAGTACGACGAGGAGAGCCGCACGACGTTGTTGACGTTTGAATCCTCTGTGCTTGGCGTTGGGGTTGAGGTAAGGTTTTGAGGTTCTAAGTTTTTAACAACTTCGTAGCCGGATGTGCGGGGGGATGTGCTAAAGT
>JAZQUX010000248.1:0-2644 GCA_045631585.1 Eubacteriales bacterium
CCCCGCCATCGCCGTCTGCGACGGTATCGCCATGGGACATATCGGTATGAAATATTCCCTCGTCACCCGCGACCTCATCGCGGACTCGACCGAGGCTATGGTCATGGCGCACCGCTTCGACGGTCTGGTCATGATCCCCAACTGTGACAAAAACGTGCCGGGTCTTCTCATGGCCGCCGCGCGTCTGAATATTCCCACCATCTTCTGCTCCGGTGGCCCCATGCTGGCCGGACACCTCAACGACGGCCGCCGCACCTGCCTGTCCCACATGTTCGAGGCAGTAGGCGCTTACCACGCGGGCAAGATGGACGAAGCGGGCGTGGAGGAGTACGAGAACAACGCTTGTCCCTCCTGCGGCTCCTGCTCGGGTATGTATACCGCCAACTCTATGAACTGCCTGACCGAGGCCATCGGTATGGCTCTGCCCGGCAACGGCACTGTCCCCGCGCCTCTGTCCGCGCGCATTCGCCTGGCCAAGCACGCCGGTATGAAGATCATGGAGCTGATAGAAAAGAACATTCGCCCCCGCGATATCATGACCCACGCGGCATTTGAAAACGCCGAGACGGTGGATATGGCGCTGGGTTGCTCGACCAACACCATGCTGCACCTGCCTGCCATTGCGCACGAGGCGGGCTATGAGATCGACTTGGATTATTCCAATGCGATCAGCGCGCGCACGCCCAATCTGTGCCACCTCGCTCCCGCAGGCGACACGTTTATGGAGGATCTCGATCGCGCGGGCGGCGTGTATGCCGTCATGAAGGAGCTGACCAAGAAGAATCTGTTGGATCTGTCCGTCATGACCGTCACGGGCAAGACCATGGGCGAGAATTTGGAGAACGTGATCAATCGCGATCCGTCCGTGATCCGTCCGATCGAAAATCCCTATTCTCAGAGCGGCGGTATTGCTGTGCTCAAGGGCAACCTGGCTCCCGACGGATGCGTTGTCAAGCAGTCGGCGGTTGCTCCCGAGATGATGAAGCATGAGGGCCCTGCCCGCGTGTTCAACTCGGAAGAGGAAGCCATCGAGGCCATCTATCGCGGAAAGATCGTAGCGGGCGACGTGGTCGTCATTCGCTATGAGGGACCCAAGGGAGGCCCCGGTATGCGTGAGATGCTCAATCCCACCTCGGCTATTTGCGGTATGGGCTTGGGCGAGAGCGTTGCGCTCATCACCGACGGACGCTTCTCCGGCGCGACTCGCGGTGCCGCGATCGGTCACGTCAGCCCCGAGGCTGCGGCCGGCGGCAACATTGCGCTGGTGCAAGAGGGCGATATCATTGCCATCGATATTACCAACTGCTCGGTGGAACTCAAGGTCTCGGATGACGAGCTGACCGCCCGCCGTGCCGCTTGGATCTGTCCTGAACCCAAGGTCAAGACCGGCTACCTCGCTCGCTATGCGAAACTGGTAACCTCTGCCGACAAGGGCGCGGTTTTGATGTGAGGAGCAGAAAGTTTAGCTAAATTTCACACAACTTCTCCTAACCACGCTCACACTGTGCCTGCGGCACGCGCTCGCTGTTGAGGTTTATGCCTATTCTTTGCCTTGCCGCAAAGAATAGGCGAAGAAAAGGCACTAAGGGGCAAGCCCCTTAGAACCCCCCGAGCGCGAAAACCGTTCCGCTATCGCTTCACTCATTTTTTCGCGAAAGTAAGCAACTTCAGCTTTTGCGTCGGTGTTTTAAAGAAAAACACCGACACGGAAGTGTCACGCAACGCACCTTTGTAAAACTTTTCGCTCTCGTTCTCCGCGCCCCATTTCAGCAAAATGTTTTGCTTTTTACGCCTGCCGCTCGTGGTGTCCATGCGGCGGGAGATGCAGTGAAAGCGTATATGTTTTTCTCCCCAGCCTTCTTTGCAGAGCGGCAAAGGAGCAGTTTCCAAAGGCGCAGCCTTTGTCTGACTTTCTTTCGTCCTTTCTTTGTTCAGCGACAAAGAAAGGACATAAGCGCAAACCGCGAACGCGCGCAGCAGTGTGAGCGTCCGGCTACGAAGTTGTGAAAAAAATTAGATCTCACCGCGCGTCCGGCTACGCAGTTGAAAAAACATTTAGCTAAACTTCCATGCTCCATTTTTGTATATTTTGCCCAAAATACGCCAATAATCCTATGCAAAACTTCTCTGTTTGTGTGAAATGCAGAAATTTAGCTTTCCCTTGACAAAACCAAGGGAAAATGATATAATATCATGTGTCTGTGTGTAGATTTCAGACATTAACAGCGGCAGTAACGCCCGATGGTGACACAAGGGCGTCTGTATATAAACATTAAATTTGAAAGAAGGAGGAAAAAAGAGAAACATGCCAACTTTCAACCAGCTTGTCAAGCAGGGTCGTCAGGATAAGCAGTACAAGTCCAAAGCTCCCGTTCTGCAGCACGGATTCAACACGCTGTCCAACAAGGCAACCGATCAGCACAGCCCTCAGAAGAGAGGCGTTTGCACGAAGGTTTCCACCACGACGCCTAAGAAGCCTAACTCCGCTCTTCGTAAGATCGCGAGAGTCAGACTGACCAACGGTATCGAGGCTACGACCTATATCCCCGGCATCGGACACAACCTGCAGGAGCACTCCGTCGTTTTGATTCGCGGCGGCCGTGTACGTGACCTGCCCGGTGTTCGTTACCACATCATTCGCGGT
>JAZQUX010000249.1:0-11329 GCA_045631585.1 Eubacteriales bacterium
AGTCGTGTGCCCGTGACGGATTTCTTGGGCGGAGCTCTGCCGCTGGATGACTACGGTTACATTATCGCGGATGAAACGACGAAAACCTCCATCCCGGGTGTGTTTGCGGCCGGTGATGTTCGCACCAAAGCCCTGCGCCAAGTGGTGACCGCCGCGGCCGATGGCGCGATCGCCGCGCATTTTGCTGAGGAATATTTGTAATATAAAAAAATCCGCATCAAGGCTTGCCTCGATGCGGATTTTATGCTATAATGATAACAGAAGATCCTATAAGGAGGAGCTTGTTATGCGTGAAGTATTGCTGACGGCATTGGGCGTCGGTGGCGCGACCATCATCGGCGCGCTGTTCGGTTTCGCCTTCAAAAAGCCATCTCATAAATTTAATGATATCATTCTTTCTTTGGCCGCAGGTGTCATGCTGGCCGCCGCTGTGGTCGGTCTGATTTTGCCGTCATTGGAATACGGCGGGAAATGGGCAATTCTTGTCACTGCAGTGGGTTTGTTCGCGGGAGCGGTTTGCCTCAATTTGATTGATAAACTGGTTCCTCACCTCCATAAGATGACCGGCATGGATGGGGAAGCGCATCCGGAGCAAACGGAACGACTGAATAAAGTGCTGTTGTTTGTCATGGCGATTGCGATCCACAATCTGCCTGAGGGTATCGCAGCGGGCGTCAGCTTTGGTACGGGGAATACCACGCAGGCTCTGACGGTGGCCGGCGGTATCGCCCTGCAAAATATCCCGGAGGGCATGGTGATCATTGCCCCTATGATTGCGGCCGGTATGAGCCGTCGCCGTACCTTCGTAATTGCCATGATGACGGGCGTGGTGGAAGTCATCGGCACTCTGATCGGCTATTTTGCCGTGCAAGTGTCGGCGTTTATTCTGCCCTTCGCTTTGGCATTTGCAGGTGGTACGATGCTGTATGTCATCAGTGACGAGATGATTCCGGAAACGCACGCCCACGGAAGTGAACGGGGCGCAACCTACGCTTTGCTCGCCGGATTCGTTTTGATGCTGGCCATGGACTTCCTCCTTGGATGAGAGGGACGTGCCATGGAATCCAACGCGTATTTTTCTGCATCCGTTTCTCTGTTTCTTTCTCGAATTCCGGAGCATCCTTCGATCGCTCCCCTGTCTTGCCAAGCTCGCAATCGTGAGATCGAGAACACTCGCCATCCGGTCGCCAAAGCGCAGAAATATTATGTTTGGCGGCTGCTGGAAAGGGCGATCGAGCAATGCTGTGGCATCTCGCCTGATCGGTTGACGTTTCAAAAGCAACCCGGCGGTCGCTGGGAGATCACGGGCGAGGAACCGCCCATCTTCTTTTCGCTTTCTCATTGTGAGGGTGCTGTGGCCGTGGCGCTTTCTCGCACTCCCGTGGGGGTGGACATCGAGCCGTGTGACCGCCACCTAACGCCGGCCCTGGCCGAAAAGGTGCTGTCGCCCGATGAAAAACAGGTCTATGACGCTCTTTCTGAAGCCGAGCGGAATGACTATCTTCTTCGCGCGTGGGTGGCAAAGGAAAGCCTATATAAGCGGACGGGGCAGGGGACGTTTTGCCCCAACCATTTGAATGCTGCATCAGAGAATGTGACTATTCAAACGGTCACATTGCAAGACCGAATGTTTTTGGTGGCGTTGGCATCTAATGCGCCGGATTCGGTAAGCTTATCCGCGCAATCAATACTCTAGGTCTGACGGATATCTAAAATACAGTTTTGTTTGGAGGTTTATATGATTTGTAGGAAATGCCAAAATGAACTCCCTGCCGGTACCCATATTTGCCCTGTGTGCGGTATGCGTATGGCGCCCAAGGTAAGTTGGAGGATTCGTTTGCTTCGCCACTCCATTTTAGCCACTGATATACTGGCGACAGCTATGATTTTGATCAATGCCTACTTACTGGTGACTGCGGCGCATTATGCTGTGGATTTAAGCAACGGTCTTTGGTTTGTTCAACAAGGTATGTATTACCTCTATCCCTCGTTGCGCACCGTAGATATTGCCTTCGGTATTCTCTTGGTGGCTTTTTCTGTGTCATCTGTGATGGCGCGCTATTGGATGAATCAGGCGCGCCGAAGAGGCTTTGTTCTTATGATTGTCACGCATGTCTGCCTGTTGGCGTGGGGCGTTGCCTATCCGCTTGTGACCTATGCAATTACCGGTATTATTTCCCCTCTTCTCACCTTTTGCTTGATACAAAATTTACTGTTTGCGATTGTCTCGGCAATAATCACTGTTTATTTGGGACGGTCCGGACGATTCGTTTTCTGATAGTTCATACAGTTTGGATGACAAACACGCAGAAGAGCCGTCACCGTTGTCCATTGACGAGAGCAATCATAAAATCTATTTTCACAGCGAAAAGATCGGGCATAAGCTCGATGCTATAGCAAACAGTGAAAAGGTTTCCTTCTGCGTTTGCGAAAAGGAATATCACAAGGACGGACATTGGTTGCTCAATATCAGAAGCGTGATCATCTTCGGGCGCATTCGCATTGTAGATGATTGGTCTGACGACTTGTCAATAAGGCGTGACGGTTATGCGTTGGGTTCTAAAGGATAGTTTCTAATAGTTGAACGCCTCGGCAGGGAGTTTCCTTGCCGAGGCTGAATTTATGTCTATTGTTCAAAATATTTAACTGTTGGTTAAACCGTTATTGCCTATGCTTCGCTTGTAAATGCTCGGATTTATGATATAATATAATCAGAAACGGGCCTGTTTACTTTACTTACAAGGAGAATCATAATGGAACTGAACAAGGGAATGAATATTAAACGTTTGCGCCTTGCTAAAGGATTGACGCAGGAGCAACTTGCGGAGCTTTTGACGATCTCAACGGCAGCAGTAAGTAAATGGGAAGCCAAAAACACCTATCCCGATATTACGATGTTGTTTCCACTTGCGGAGATATTCGGCGTTACCGTTGATGAACTTTTAGGATAAACTTGGGATGTAAATAGCCATTGAAACATTAACTGAATAAACCAAGGAACTGACGAAAAAATCGTCAGCTCCTTTAAATTTATATTTTTCTGACGTTTATTTAGTCTGCCTTTATATCTCCGAATTACTGTCAAGAGCGCAAAGCTTCGATTTGACTATATGGTTTATTTAACAATAAAAGGGATGTATATTTGGTATAATATACAACTAATGAATGAAAAGACCGCAACCTTTATGGCTTGCGGTCTTTCCGTTTTTTATAGGACACTATCTGTCCTTTTCAATCGAATGAAACAATGTTAAAATATGTTTGCAGGCGGAAGAAAGGAGCCGTAAAATAACAGAAACGGGCAATAGGACAAAACGCGTCCTTTAAATTCAAAAGCAATAATCGTATAATTTAATCAAGGATCCGGCAAGGATTCAAAACAAATTTTCAAAAACGAAAGGATTTATTATCATGACAAAAATTATTATGTTGATCGCAGGTATCGCACTTATTCTCGGAACGATTGGATCGTTTATTGGATCCATCAGTAAAACGCCCGAAAACCTTCGCGGCTTTTACGGATTCTTCTATTCACTTATTTCGCTGACCGGATTGATCGGCGGAATCGCACTTATTGTTTTCTCGTTTATCGCTTAATAAAAAGGAGGTATATTACCATGACTTACAATACTCTTGAACACATGGCAATAAGCGCGGTATGCAACACGCTTGGAGCAAGGTCGGATAATCTTGCTCAATGGCTCGAAGCCTGTAATCCCGATGAAATTTTAGCGAATGAGGGCTTTGATCTCGGAACAACTGTCGAGATCTGCTTTGATTCCGAGATCTCGCCGCTGAAGTACTTTTCTTCGGGCGTGACCTTTTACGTAACTGTTTTCAATAATCAAAACTTGGGCGCAGTATCTGCATTCTTTGGCTCCTCTTGCTCTGACGTTGATGAGGCAAAGTCTGCAGCAGGTGATTTTCTTGACAGAGATGCCTCGAACTGTTGGCATGTGGCGGATGAGTTTGAAGAGGAAACCGGACTTCATCTTGTAAGAGAGTTCTGTTTTGAGCCTAATAATGAAGCAGATATTTTCGCTATGATCAGCAAATGCTTTGCAGAGCTTTGCGGTGCTGAGGTAGCCGACAAGCTTCGCTCATTTATTCACTACTTTGAAGACTAATTTATAATATTTATTAAAAAGGAGATTTTACTTATGACTAACTACAATTACAACGGACTTAACGCACATGACATCGCCAATAAGATCATCGAGAAGGAGGAAAGATATCTTTCTATCGATTTTGACACACTGTCTTTCGAGGATAAGTGCCAATATGTCGCACATCACAACGGTATTTATCATCCTTTGTTCAGGAACGGAAGAAGCATAGAGGAATTGACGACGGAGATCATGCCGGAGATTATTTGCAGAAGCGAAGCAGGAGATTCGAATGCGATGCTCTATCTTTGCATCTTCCATCCCGATGTTGCTCATCGATCCGAAAAGCATAAGGCAATGATTGAGCGCGCTATGAAAATGGGCTCGTATGAGGCTCGAATCTGTTACGCAAGCTGGTTCTGCCGAAATGATGAAGCGAAGGCTTATGATCTTCTCGACGAGGCGTTGAAGTTCTATTCTCTCGGAGATGTGAATGAGAAGGACAAAAAGAATCTTTACGATTGCTATTGTATGCTCGCTCGAATAGGACAGACATCGGATGAGCGTGAACACTATAAGAAACTTGCCGATGACCTGGCTTTGAAGTTTGTTTTGAACGGTGAATATCATTCACTCGCGCATCTTTGTGTCAAGAATAATTGTCCCAAAGACCCAGTTTCCAATCAGTATATTTTCGATGACGAAACAGTTTTCTGGAAAACTGTGAACTTTCTTGTGGAGTCTTACTTCTATGACAAATGGGGGAAGATTTCGGACCACTTGGGAATCTGTTTGCTTCGTGGAATTGGATGTGAGGCAGATCCCCAAAAAGCAAAAAGTATCTATCTTGAGTTGTATTTTAGAAAGCCCTTTGACAGAAGTAAGATGAATGAGCTCTTAAATATTGACGAAGGCGCATCCTTTGTGGATGCGGAACGTGCCTTCGAGAAAGAGATTAAGGACGGCAGCATTGAAGGCTATTGGAAGTTGATTATGCTTGGTATTTTGAAAAATGATGTTCAAATGGTCGAACAGATCTGCGACGAAGCGATTGCAAAGCATCTCGGCGAACTACGGAAGATTATGCCTACGGCTTATACTAAGTTACTGTGTGTATCCAATAAATAAAGCTAAATAAGTAGCTAATATTTTAGCGGCGTTCTCGTTATGAGAGCGCCGCTCTTCGCATAGGACACATCCTGCCCTTTTGTTATCATTGCATTAGTTATATAATTAAGTCAAGGATGAAGCACATCCAAAAACAAAAAAGAAAAGGATTTAATTATTATGAACAACTATGTAGTTATTGATCTTGAAATGTGTAACACTTACAAATCTATTATGAACAGCAAAATGAATTACAAGCAGGAGTTGATTCAGATTGGTGCGGTGTCTTTGGATGAGAATTACGACGTCATCGACTCGTTTGTAACGTATGTATCTCCGGAATTTGGAACGGTTGACGGTTACATTAAGCAACTGACGGGAATCTCAAAGGAAGATACGAAAAATGCACCTTCCTCCAAGGATGCATTAGAATCCTTTGTTTCTTGGCTTCCAGAGGATGCAAAAATCGTTACTTGGAGTAGAAATGATGAAAAGCAAATTAAAAATGAATTACAGCGTAAGAATTTTGATATTCCGGAGCTGAGAGAAACGTTCGGAACTTGGACGGATTGCCAGCAAATGTTCGGGAACAAGCTGAATACTAATAAAAAATACAAATTATCCGAGGCACTATCAATTGCCGATATTTGCTATGATGATGGTGCTCATGATGCATTGATAGACGCGCGAAATACCGCACGACTGTTTGCAAAAATCCAATCCGAAGAAGAATTAAAGCTTAGTCCTTATTTTATTAGTGCAAACGAAGAACCCAGTCGTTCAATCAATCCTTTTGCATATCGTGGTAAAAGCGAGCGGTGTTATACATACTGAATAGGACATATCGCGCCCTTTTCTTTCGTGCTCAAAATTGATATACTTTTGGTGTAAACAATAAATCTGCAAGAGGAGAAAAATATGCTGACACCCTACGTTATCACCCTGCTTTTAATGACCTTCATAACATCCATCGTCTACAGCTACGATTTTTCTGTAGCCGTAGGTCAATGGGCACATCTTCACCGTCCGCGGATTCCCGAATACATATTACTGATACTCGCCGCACTCGGTGGCGGACTTGGTGCTTGGATCACGATGAAGGTACAGCGGCACAAGGCGGGAAAAGAAAAAAAGCATTTCCGCTTTGTCATTTACTCGTCGATGATCATGAATCTGATCACATTTATTATGCTACTCGTAACTGAGCTTTAAGGAGGCTAACATGAATTACAATCAGAACTACAACAACGAACACCATCCCGAACATCCCGTAAGGAACGTATTCTTCTGCATTTACTCCTTTTTCTTCTCGATATCATTTAGTTACCTTTGGGTATGGCAGCTGTTTGAGTTTGATTACACTTGGCTGGCGATATTGATCGCCTCCTTGATCATAGCAGGTGCAGTAATTGGAGTGGTAATTTCTTTTGCGAAAAGTCACCGCAGCTATTTTGCATACAGAAGAAACCGAAAAAATAGACATTACAGATAATTGAAAGGAGAAAAAATATGTTTTACTTAATTTCTAAATTGATTTCTTGCCTCGGAGGAAGATCCGATTGGGGTAGCGCCAAAGAAGCCGAAAGACAGAGATCCTACTATAAAAGATACAGAAGATAAGCCTCCCCTTGACCGAATTTGATAAAAAGGAGAATTACTTATGAGCGTAGTAGTAGCTATTAAAAAGGACGGAATTATTTACATGGGCGCGGACAGTCAGGTGTCCTGCGGAGGAACCAGGTCGACACTTTCCAACCCCAACAATTATAAGATTTGGGCAATGAGCGACGTTGACCATTGCCTGATGGGTTCGGTTGGAACGCTTCGTGCCAATAATATCATTAAGGTGACAAGCGACCTCATCCCCGAGATCGTAGACCTGAAGGGCAAGGTGGATTTTCGCTTTGTTGTTCGCCGTTTTGTTCCGCGATTGATGGACGAGCTTGACGAATACAAAGTGTTGGGTAAAGCCAAAGACGATGCTCCCAATATGGCGGCCTCCTTCCTTCTTGCTTATCACGACAGGCTTTACAGTATCGATGCTTACGGCAGTGTGATCGAGGTCGATGATTTCTGCGCCGTGGGGTCGGGTTCGTGCGAGGCCTTGGGAAGTCTTTTGTCTTCCTCCAAAATTGAAGACCCAGTAGAACGCATCAAAATGGCGATCAAGGCAAGCGCGGCGCACGATATTTACGTCGATTATCCCATCGTCATTTCAAATACCCAAGACACCGAATACAAGGTGTATTATGAAAAGGATCTTTGACAGAGCAAAATTCATTTGCAAGAAAGGAATATCGTATGAGTGACCCCTTATATCACCAAATCAGGGAATTTGCCCAAAAGAATGAGCGGATCAGCGTGTTTGTTCTGCAACGAAAGTTCAGTGTGGGCTATATGCGCGCCTTCCATCTGCTTGAGCAGCTTGAGGCGGACGGATACATCACGTCGGATCCGTCGAAAAACGAGAACCGCGCGACAAAGCTTTGCGTGTGGGAAAGGAGCGGGCTTTGAAATTCAAAAAGAATCAAGTGATCACCTCAGGAGATCGGGAATATCAAATCCTGGATCTTCTCGGAGTGGGCGGTCAGGGAGAGGTCTATCTTGCCTCGTGTGAGGAACTGAACTACGCTATTAAGATTTACATCGAAGAGCCGTCCTCCGATTTTCGCTTCAATCTCAAAAACAACATTGAAAAAGGTAGTCCGTCGGAATGTTTCCTTTGGCCGCAGGCACTGTTGGAGGGCGAGGACTATTTCGGCTACGTGATGGATCTGCGCCCGCAGAGCTATGTGTCCTTCGTGTCCTATCTTACGGGCAAGAACAAGTTCCGCGATCAGTCCACGCTTCTGCGCTGGTGCATTGAACTGTGCCTATCCTTCAAGAAACTCCACGAAAAGGGATATTCCTACCAAGACCTCAATGACGGCAGCTTCTTTCTTGATACCGACACGGGCGATTTGCTTATATGCGACAACGACAACGTGACCGCCGACAAGAAGAACCTTGGCATTCTCGGCAAGATGCGCTATATGGCTCCCGAGATCGTACGCGGCGACGTGGATCCGCGCACAAAAGAGAGGCAGATGCCGGACGTTCACTCCGACCGTTTCTCCCTTGCCGTCATTCTCTTCATGGCGCTTTGTCTTGGTAACCCCTACGAGGGCGAGAGGCTCAAGGATTATCCCATTATGGACGAGCAGGCAGAGTATGAAATGTACGGAGAGAAGCCAATCTTCATTTACCACAAGAACGACTCCTCCAACCGTCCCATTCGCGGATACCACGCGGGCGTGCTTCGCCGTTGGCCCCTGATTCCCATTTATATCAAAGAAGCATTCCACCGCACATTTGTGGACGGACTTACCGACCGTGAAAACGAGCGCACCACCGAGCTTGAATGGTTGCGCCTCTTGACACGCTACCGCGACGAGCTTGTGTCCTGCGGCTGTGGATATCAGTACGCATACGGGCTTGCCGAGCGCACCACACAAGATGCTTGCCCTCTCTGCAAGACCAAAAACCAAGGCGAATACTGTATTTTAGCCGTGGGCAAGAACCGTATCCTACTTGAACCCGGCAAAAAGCTTTACAGCCATCACCTTGATAAATATTCTTCCCTCTACAATGATGTAGTGGGGGCGGTGATTGCCAACAAGAAGAATCCTGCCCTGTGGGGACTGCGCGTAAAGGTTGGCGGTGATATACTCATCAAGGATGCAAACGGCAACGAAAGGACGATTGCCGCCGGGGGTGTTATCCCGATAGTCAAAGGACTCAAAATTAAATTTAATGATACAACGATAGGAGAAATAAGATGAACAATATGGAAATCAGAGATGCGATATACAAGGTCTTTTCCTCGGATACCGTGTTTGTTGCAGAAGATACTCTATATCCCAAATACCGAGTAGATCTCTCTGTTGACGGCGAGGATATTTTGCCGCTTGTTTTTGTGGACAACATAGAGTCACCTTACATTCTTGATTTTTATACGATACTTGATGTGGGGTATGAGTGTTGTGAAGAAAAAGTCAAGGAATGGGAGGCGAGGCTCCATCATTCTCATTCCACTCACATCTTTGAAGAAATAGAATACGACGGGTGTCTTGTCATTCTACGAGGAAAAATTTTCAAAAGCGATCTTACATTAGATTGGTTTGAGAAAACCTGCAGATTTTTACACGAGAGCACACCGCTGATCGACGAAATACGATCAAATGAAATACAAACAAATGATTTTGGGGAGGATTAAAAAATGAGCAACACTGAAAGAACTAACGAAAGATTTGATCTTGGCGAGGGTATCGCCAGACAGGAGCTGAACGTCATTTTCGTCATCGACAACTCGGGCAGTATGGAGGGCGAGAAGATCGGCGCAGTCAACAACGCGATCCGCGACGTGATGAGCATCATGCCCGACATTCAGGACGATACGGGAGATGCTACCATCAAGATTTCAGCGCTTACCTTCTCGGACGATGCCAAGTGGATTCACAGCGAGCCGAAGACCATCGAGGAATTCAAATGGCGTGATATCGGCACGGAGGGCGCGACCAACCTCTCTGCCGCATACGATGAATTATCTCGTTACCTTTGCAAGCGTGAGAGTGGCGGTAAGATGCCCGACCTTGGTGGTGTTGCCCCCATCATTATTTTGATGACCGACGGTATGCCTACAAGTTATGATTGGCAAAAGCATCTGGCCGACCTCAAAAAGAAGGGGTGGTTCAAGGTAGCTCTTAAATATGCCATTGCTATCGAGGTAAATACCGATGAGGCGCGTGACGTTCTCTCCAAGTTCACGGGCAACCCCGAGACCGTGCTGACTGTCTATACCGCTGAGGCTCTGCGCCGTGTTATCAAGGTCATTGCCATTACCGCATCTAAGGTCAAGTCAAGCTCTGCTTCCATCGGTAGCGGTGTCGGTAACAATAATCAAGTCGCCCAGGCAGAAATCGCAAAGAATCTTGAGGAGGTGGCTGACGTTGAGTGGTGATAGCAAGGTTTTAGCGGCGCTTACCGCCGACGGCATTGCCAAGCAGAAGCTGCACGTCATGATGATCGTCGATACCTCTCGTTCCATGCAGGGAGAGCGTATCGGACAGGTCAATTCGGCGATTGCCGACATACACAAATATCTCGTTGATCTTCAGAGCGAGAACACAAACGTGGATTTCTATATTTCCATTATGACCTTTGCTAACAAGGCGGAGTTCCTTCCCGGTTACAAGGGCGTAAACGTAAACGATATGACACCGCCAAAGCTTAAAGCTATTGGATATTCTAATCTCCACTGTGCCTACGAGGAATTAGCGCCCGTCCTCCACAAGGAGTCAAACGGCGGGATGATGCCCGATTTCGGCGGTATCGCGCCTATCATTCTTTTGCTTACAGACGGACACCCCACAAAAGCTACGGAGAAGCAGTTAGCGGAGCTCAAAAAACTTCCTTGGTTCAGGGCATCTTTACGATACGGAATCGCTATCGAGCTCAACGACGAGCGTACGATGCGAGTGCTGACAGACTTTACCGAGGATAAGGATTGCGTGGTTGAATGTATTGACGCACAGACACTTGCCAAGATCATTCAGATCATCGTCCTGACAGCCTCTAAAGTTAAATCGCAAAGTAGTGCGGTCAGGGCGAATCACACGGCGAAGGCTAATATTAAAAAAGGCACAAAGCAACCTCCGGTACAGAAGCAAACCTCGCACAGCATGGTTAAGCAACAGGTCAAGGCAACACTTGACGAGGTGGATGATTGGGAGTGGTGACATGAAGCGTACAAAGAAAGAATATCGTAAGGCAGAAGAGGTGCTTGATAGACTCAGCCCTATGCAGATCGCCACGCTTTATGATTTTTTGGGTGAAGACCCGGACAAGTCTATGGTGTATCTTGAAATGGCGGCGGAAGGTGGTAATGCCTATGCTCAAACCATCCTTGCAAATGCTTACAGCCTTGGATGTGACGTAGAGCAAAGCGAGGAGCTGGCTCTGATATGGTATCGCAAGGCGGCAGAACAAGGTTATCCGTATGCGCAATATGAGCTTGGGAAACGGTTGCACGATGAAGAAGGCGGTCTTTTGTGGCTGCATCTTTCGGCAAAGCAAGG
>JAZQUX010000250.1:0-3773 GCA_045631585.1 Eubacteriales bacterium
CCGCTTCAATCTCTGCCCCGGCGCCTGGGAGGTAGAGGGCTACACCCGTACCCGCGGCGGTCTGGAATTTCATCCGCTGTTTGGGGAGGCGCCTGTTACGGACCGGTATGAGGGGAAGATCTACGGTCTGACGGGTGTCCATGAGGGCTTGAAAATTTTGAAGGTCGAGGGCGAGAGCATCACCTTCTCAGTCGAATATGTCAAGTATAAATATCATGAGACCGGCAACCTGGCCGACAGTGAACTTTTGTACGAGGACGTGATCACCGCCACCGCAACCAAGCAGGATGGCGCTTACGTCTTTGAAACCGATGTCATCAAGGGATACCTCAACGTCGGCGTGGCGTCCATCTGGGTGACCATCACCGAGAGCACCGAAGAGCATATCACCTGCCGTTCCTATTGCTACGGATACGATAACACGGATTTTTACGGATAAAAATAAGGCGCACCGAACGAGCGTTCGGTGCGCCATAATTTTACGGCTGATCGTAATCCCTTTCTATGACGGTGTTATAGGAGAGCGTGCTGATTTGTCCTTTGTTCAGGCCGTCCTCGGTGACGATCAAGGCCCGCAATTTTTCGCGGTCGATCTCACTGTACGATCCGTCGGGATAGGCGATGATATACATATCGTCGTAATACGTTTTCGTCACATCGTCGGGAACACGGAAATCCCAATAAACCTTAACAATACCGTAAACCTTGCCGTTGACCTTGGTATACCAAGCGTCTGTGCCGCATGAGGTTTGTTCCAGTTCCTTATAATGCGGCGTGTGGGGAGGTGCCAACGCAGAAAAATCGATTTGTTCAAGAATTTTGCTGATGTCCGGCAGATTCATAAGATCCTGCTTCGTAAAAGGCTCTCCGATATACTCTACTCTGTCAGAGTAAACGCGCAAGACCTCAGTCGTTCGGTATCCGTTTATGATTCTCATGGCATAGCCCAAACCAAAAGAAAAGACGCCGTTTGTGAATGGTTGGATATATTCCAAAGCGGCTTTTGCTTGCTCGCCTTCAAAGTCGCTTTTGCTCATCACGGCGTGAAATTTTACGTCCGTGCGGTACGTATCGTAATACGTGCGGATCGCTTGCTTGGCTTGCTCTGCAGTGTGTCGGCTCTTGACCGGAAAATTGCTTTCATCACTCAAATATTTAGAGATAGACGAATAACTCCTGCCCCACACCTCTGTCCATAGAGAAAGGTCTAATTTCCCGTCGGTAAAGGCCAACAGGCCTCCTCGCATGACAAGGTCGGAACGAATCTCAAACACCATGGAAAAGGTTTCATACGTATTGGTGCGGGTGTTCAAAAAAACGTGGTCCTCCATGCCGATTTGGTACAGGGAGAAGATAAAGGAATCGTATTCCAACAGCTCCGGGTGAGCGCAATCGGCAGGGATTTGAAAATAAAATTCCTGAGGGACTCCTTCGCCGATGACAACGTCGATCACCTGTACCTTCAGCAGATAATATTCTCCGAGGCGACGGGCGGCATAACCGTAAGGAGTGTAGGAGGGTAAATCCATGTAAACATCCGGTGATATGTCAAGGATGCGGCCCTCTACCACGACATGCGTGCCTGGCAACTCGAAATCAGAACGGGGAGGAGAGGGAGAGTCGCTGCTGCTTCCGGCGGATGAAAAGAGAGGCGAGTAGGAAAGAGTCGTGCTTGCCCCGTTGATGATGGGAACGGTTCCCGTGATCGAGGTCGGGACGGTTCCCGGCACGGAGGCGGGAATGGTCAGGAAAAGCAGGACACCTGCCAAAATCAAACACACGCTCGCCGCCATAGCAAAATTACGCCGCTTGTGTTTATGGCCCGAGGGCGCGGCGTCGGCGATATAGCGGTAGTCGATGCCACTCATGGCGTTAAGAAGATTTCGTTCCTTCATACGTCGATGCCCTCCTTTTCCAAATGTGCTTTGAGCTTTTGGCGCAGGCGGGACAGCATCATTTTGACGCCGCTTTGCGTCATAAAATATTCGTCGGCGATGTCGGCGATGGTACTCATGTAAAAATAGCGGCGGACGAACACGTTGCGCTCGCGTCGGCGCAGGCGGGAGAGAAACGCGTTCATGGCGTCCCGCAGGGCGATCAGCTCGACGATATCCTCTCCGCTGTCGTCGGCGGGGATGCACTCGGCAAGCTCCTCCAAGGGAATGGGAAGGTGCCCGCCGCCGCGCTTTTCGGCCTGCTTTTGGTCGTAGCGATCCAAGGCCCCGCGGCGGCACAGCGTGCCGAGATAGGGCTTGAGCGGATCGGGTTTTTGGGGCGGAATGGTGTTCCACGCGGCGAGATAGGTGTCGTTTTCGATCTCCTTGGCGTCTTCCTCGTCGTGCAGGATCTGATAGGCAATATAGCGGCAATAGCGTCCGTACTTCTTTTGCGATTCGGTAATGGCTGCTTCGTTTCTCGACCAGTACAATTCAACAATTTGTTTGTCTTGCATCTTTTTACCACCTTGTCTGTCGTTGGAGGGCGGTTTTCCCTTGCCCTCACTCACTATATCGGGAAAAGGAGCGGGTGCGTCACGGATTTTGGGAAATTTTATTCAAACTCCCCACGCCTCTCGGCAAACAGCTCAAAATACGCCCTTACGTTCTCCAGCTCCGACCACCTTCTGACAGCGGCGGGGGCGGCGTCAAGGTCGTAGATTTTTGCTCCCTTCATTGACAGCAAAAACGGCGAATGGGTGGAGATGATAAATTGGCAGTTGTAAAAGCGAGCCGAGTCGGCGAGAAATTCCGCCAAGCGGGCCTGGAGCGTCGCCGACAAGCTGTTTTCAGGCTCGTCCAAGAGATACAGCGCGTTTTCCTTGATCTTACTCGTAAAGTAGCCAAACGCATTCTCGCCGTTGGATTTCGTTTCTTGCTCGACCACGCCCAGTCGTCGGGTGACGTACTGCGATTTGGAGGAGCGCCGTGCCTCATTGCGGCGTTTGAGCTCGTCGTAGTCGTCCAAAGATCGCATTTGGTAGCCGTTGTAGCGGCAATCATCGATGGTCTCGCGGTACTCGTCAAACAAGTCCTCACGTCGGCGGTCAACGCCTCGGTTGATGGCTCGCACGTCCAGCATAAAGTCAAACACGCCGTCGCTGGTGATGATCTCACTTTCGGGCGGCGGAGTGGCGGTTCCGTCGTACATCTCGAATTTGCAAAATCTCAGATAATGCTCCATCAAGTGAGATTCATTGAAGGGGGCGGAGCGGTGGAGCTTCAGCTTTTCCGCGATGATATTGAGCAGTGTCGATTTTCCCGAGCCGTTGCCGCCGTAAATGATGGTCACGGGGGCAAACTCCAGGCGGTGAAGCTTCTTGAAAGGGAACAGCTTGAACGGATATGCCGTCATTTGATTGTGACAGGACATATCAAACAGCGGACTGTGGAGCAAAAACTCCAACTCCTGTTGTTCGGAGGCAAGGGTGAATGACTTGAGATATTGCATGGCGTCTCCTTTCTTCGAGGATTTGTTTGTATTATAGCATACGCGCCGAGAGAAATCAAGAGAATCGGGCGAAGAAAAAAGAAGCTTCGACGGTTGGACGAAGCTTCCTTTTTTCTTAGCTGCGGTGCAAAAAGAACGTGCCGTTCTTGAGCGCCTCCAGCATGACGGTTGCGCTGCTGGCGTTGGTGGCCAGCGGGATCTTCTGAACGTCGCACAAACGGAGCAGGGCGGAAACATCAGGCTCGTGGGGCTGTGCGGTCAGAGGGTCGCGCAAAAAGATGATCAGACCCAGCTCGCCGTTGGCAAGCATGGCGCCGATCTGCTGG
>JAZQUX010000251.1:0-4020 GCA_045631585.1 Eubacteriales bacterium
GGGGGCCTCTTCCCAAAAAAAAAAAAAAAAAACAAAAAGGCCCCCGCCCCCCAGCGGCACCTGACACTCTTTTTTTACGTTTGCGGAACATTGGAGAGTACAGGCAAGAAACTTATGTATCTTTGCTCGATTTCCAATCGATATCGATACTGCCCGTCTGTCCACACACGAATGATTTTTCCATCGTCCCAGGTATATATGGTATAGCAGAAACGGCCTTGATCAATGCCACGCTTTACGGTGGCGATTCCGTCAGTATATTCCATCATATCCTCTCGAAGAATGCTTTGTGTCAGCGTTCCAATTAAACGATAATCCAAATAAAGCTCCGTTGTTATCTCCTCGTCCGTTCTCGCCACTTCCTTTGCCTTGCCGCCAATGGAGGCATAGTCCGGAAGGAAAATTTCTTCCAGACGTTCCGGCAAAGGAAGATCATCCGAGGACTCTCCGTTTTCTTCATTTGAGACAACAGGCGTAACACTCGCGCCCATGATCAACATCTGCTCCAAAGTTATCACGCTGCTTTCCAATTCATAGGAATACGTTTGGTCCGTCCAAACCAACATGATTTTTCCGCTATTATACATCAAAGCGACACCGTGATGTTCGCCTACAAAAATATCTCTGGGGACGCATTCACTATCATAATCCTTGGCTCTTTCGTTCATGACCAACTGTCTGAACACGGCCAGTTCTTTCCCTTCTTTGAGGTAAGAATACTGTGCCTTCCGATCTGTCAGTTCTGTCAGGGTTTCTTCAATTTCGCCGCGTATAATGGGCTTGCGCAGCTCTTCCAATTCGACGGGAGGAGCGACACTCAAAGCCCAATCGAGCAATTCCTGCCGTGATAAATGTTCGCTCTCCAGACGATAACGGTAACAATCATCGTTCCATATCATCACCAATTTCCCACTGTCATACTGCCGGAAAATTCCTTGAGCGTGGTGAATCAAAACGGGTTGCTCCACATATCCCGTGCCTCGGCTTGGCACGCCGGCATCCAACGTCATCTGAGCATAGGTACAGATTTTCTCCCCATCTCGATAATAGTCAATCTCCACTCGACGGCGGCTTTTTTCAAACACGCGCTCTTCGATATCGGGAGAAAATCCACGGGGAGATAGGATCTGTCGAATGCTTACAAACCGCGCATCTACGCTCTCCGTCGTCTGGCACCAACGAACCATTTCCTTTAATGTCATGCAAGGGCTTTGCATCCGGTACTGATATTCGTCATCTTCCCAGATGACCTGAATCATTCCCGAATAGATATAAGCGACGCCGATCTGACGGCCAATGACAACATCCGCTACCCTTTGAGGAGTACCGTAAATACCATAAAGTACGCCCCCCTCGTTTCGGTGAGTGGTGGTTTGAACGAATCGGCAAACATAGGATCCGTCACGGTAATAGTCCGTGGAGATGTAGTCCGGCTCGTTGATCAAAACCTGCGACGTAATCACGGATGATCTGATCACGGGTCTGCGGATATCAACAATGGGCGACGGCATAACATCATACGCCGTTCGCAAATGTTTCGCCCAACCGATCAATTCATCTTCCAAGAACGTGTCGCTCTCCAGTTTATAATGGTATCTGCCGTCATCCCATACAAGGATCAAATTTACGCCATTCTTTTCTTCGTACAACGTCCCACGATGCGCTCCAACGTCTACCTCTGTAATATGGTAAGCATCCTCATCCTGCGGTGCCAATGACAGACGCCAGACAGCCTGCTGGTATCTGCATACTCGCACTTGAACGTCATCGTAATAGCCGAGAACGAAGGTCTCGTAATTGATGTCATCCAAGCGCTCACATTTTCGCGTATAGCCGAAAATCTGCGGCTCGTACAGTTCTTTCAGATACGTCGGAGCGGAGGATTGCATACCGTCTTCCGGAAGATCCTCGATCGCGCCGAAGTCAATGGACAAGTGATCATCATACCAGGTGACAATCGAACTAACCAACTCTCCACGAGCAGCGGCAATGGTCAGAATGGCCGCAAAGAAGATGAAAGAAATCAACAATACGCCAATCAAGGCACGCTTAACCACATGAAAATTCCCGCGCCTTACCTCCCTCGCTTCCCCTCTTCGAATCAAGCGGTATACGCGGCGATCCAAGCGGGGATGGATATAAACGTCTTGCGTATCAATGGCATCATACGCCCGAGCAATCTCACCACAGCCTTCGTAAAAAGCGCGGGAAATGTATCGGTCCAAATTCTTATTCGCTTCGCAGTTCATATAACTCCTCCTTCCATCGAAACAGTAGCATACGGCGAGCGCGCGTCAGTCGCACCCGTACATTTCCTTCGGAAATATGCAACATTTTGGAGATTTCCGCCGTACTCAGATTCATATAGTAGAAGTAATACAATACGTCGCTGTAAATATCCTCCAGGGAATTGATCATATCTGCCAGCTGTTGGCTTGCCTGACGATGAGCAAACCATTCTGCGACCTGTTCTTCATCATCAGCAATATTCCACATCTCGTCCGGTTCAGGATGGACCTCTCGCCCTCGACGACGCATACTGCCCCTGTAATGATCGATCGCAATATTACGACAGATACGGAAGAGCATATTCTTTTGATGAACCTCATCCGCCATGCGAAACGTGTCCAGGTGATCGATCAATGCAATCATGACATCTTGGACGCAGTCCTCCGCATCGTGGTGGTTTTTCACGATGCCATAGGCAATGCGGTACAATTTTAATTTGTTTGCTTCATAGATGTGCGCAAGATAACTTCGCTCACGCTCATCCTCGATGGTCATTAAAAATAACAGCACAGTAACTCCTTTGAATCATTTGCGACGTATCGTTCAGCAGAAAGCTTCACGAAGATATACGAACAACGAAGAGAAAATGCAACACCATTTTTTGATTTTTTTCAAAAAAAATTACGCTTGGGGGCTGATATCAGCCCCCTTACGTTAGATATAGCACTTTTATTCCGCTTCAGAAGTGGTAGCAGCCTTGCCGCCGACAAAGCCTGCCAGCATACTCATCAAATCAATGCCGGTCGTTTCTTTGACGCCCTGGATGACCTGATCCGTGCTGTTCATGACGTCGCGTACCAGCTTAGTCGAATTTCCATCGCCGTACATAACAATCTTATCCGTCTTTGCCAAAGGCGTTGCGGCATTCTTAACCACTTCAGGCAACGCAGTAAGATACATTTCGAGTACGGAAGCCTCGCCCATCTTCTTTTGAGCCTCTGCCTTCTTTTCAATGGCCTCCGCTTCTGCCATACCCTTGGCACGGATACCCTCAGCCTCCTGCTCCATCGCATAACGGAGCGCCTCAGCTTCTGCCTTTCTTGCCTCTGCGGCGCGCATAGCTTCGTACTGACGAGCATCGGCTTCTCTCTGACGGCGGATCAGCTCTGCCTCAGCTTCCTTCTCCGTCTGATACTTCATCGCATCAGCCTGCTTTTTAATTTGCGCTTCCAGCTCACGCTCCTTAATAGCAATTTCCTTTTCCTTTAGCTCGGCTTCTTTTTCGCGGCGGGCGATGTCAGCGTTGGTCTTAGCGATCTCAATGATCTTACGCTGATTTTCTTCCTGAATGGAATACGCCGCGTCTGCATCTGCGCGCTTGGTATCCGAGCGCACCTTCATGTCCGCCTGCTGAACAGCCAGCTCTGCATCCTGCTCGGCGATCTTCTTCTCTGCCTCAACCTTGACAGCGTTGGCTTCTTGCTGCGCGTTGGCCGTAGCAATCGCAATGTCTCTTTGCGCGTTTGCCTTGGCAATCTGAGCATTCTTGCGAATCTGCTCGACGTTATCAATACCCATGTTCTCAATGGTTCCGGCAGCGTCCTTAAAGTTTTGAATGTTGAAGTTTACTACCTCAATACCCAACTTTTCCATGTCGGGAACAACATTTTCAGTGATCTTCTTGGCAACGCCCTGACGGTCTTGGACCATTTCTTTCAGACCGACCGAACCAACGATCTCACGCATATTACCTTCTAACACCTGCGTGACCAAAGCGACCAGCTCCTAAGT
>JAZQUX010000252.1:0-3906 GCA_045631585.1 Eubacteriales bacterium
ATATTGCAGCCGTAGGTTTTGAAAAGGTGGTAGAAGTCGTAGGATTGCATAATCATGTAGTTAAATTCAAGGAAGGAAAGACCCTTTTCCATTCTCTGCTTGTAGCACTCGGCGCGGAGCATATTGTTGACCGAGAAGCAAGCGCCAACCTCGCGCAAAACCTCGACGTAGTTTAGATCCAGCAGCCAGACGGCGTTGTTGACCATCTCAGCCTTGCCTTCGCCAAATTCGATGAATCTTTCCATCTGCTTTTTGAAGCAATCGCAGTTGTGAGCGATGGTCTCCTTGGTCATCATCGAACGCATATCCGTTCTGCCCGAGGGGTCGCCGACCATCGCCGTACCGCCGCCGATCAAAGCGATGGGACGGTTGCCGGCCATCTGCAATCTCTTCATCAGGCACAGCGCCATAAAGTGACCGACGTGCAAAGAGTCCGCCGTGGGGTCAAATCCGATGTAAAAGGTTGCCTTTCCGTTGTTAATGAGATTCTTGATTTCTTCTTCGTTGGTCACCTGCGCGATCAGTCCGCGTGCAACCAGCTCTTCGTAGATTTGCATTGTATTTACCTCCAAATAATAATCGATCCGAGCGATGGCAATAAAAAAATCCCCGCGTCCGAAAAGGACGGGGAACCCCGTGATACCACCTTTGTTCCGAGACCGCTTGCGCGCATCTCGCTCTGTGGGTATATCGTATACCCTTGCGCCATAACGGGCGCCCCCGTCGCAGTCTACCCCGCCAAAGGCGGCTCGGTGCGAAGCTCAAAGATGTATTCGTCTGCGGAGTCCGCGCCCCTCTCAGCCACCGGTTGCTCTCTGTTCGGTTTGCCGCAAACTACTCTTTCTTGTCATTGCCATTGGCGGTATTATAACATATTCGGTGAGTACTGTCAAGAGATTTTTCGAATTTTGTAGGCCGTAAGCGTTGTCCCCCGACACATCGTGCCGGGGGACAACAGGGAAATATCAGCGATATTCGGGCAGTTGGCTCAAATCGATCCACATCGCGGGACGAACGGCCTCTGCGTTATGGATTTCATCGCCGTACTTGTTGACGGAACCGTCTCCGCTGATGTAAGAAACGACGCGCTGATTATAGGTGGGCGTACGCAACCACCAGCGGCATTCTTCGCGGGCACCCATAGACAGAGCGTAGGGCGTAGCGACGCACAGTCGGTCGGCGTTCGTTTTGAAATATTGTTCAGCCTCGGCATAGCTCAAAAGGAACAGATGGTCCTTTGTGGCGTTGCCGGCAGGGGTTGTGAACGAAGGATGCGGATCGGCAGCTACTTGGCTCTTGACAATCGCGGAAAGGATGTCGGCGCCAAACGCGGCATTCATGAACGTTTCGTTGAGCCAAGTGCGCAGGGAAGAGGTTTCCCAAGTGGCGTCGGTGTTGGAGGTGTGGTAAGACTGGCAATCCAGCGCGTACTTGCTGATCAGCAACAGCTGGGAGCCCTGCTTATCCAAAACGATCCACTCGATGCTTTCCTTGCCGTTGGCGGCGTCGCCGTCCTGCTCGTACGAGCCGAACTCAATGCTTGCACCAAGGGTGATGCTCTTGATGTAATTGATCAGACGAATGATCTTTTCGCTGTCCTTGTAGAACGCATCTCCGGTCTTGAGCGCTTCCAAGGCGGCGATGGCTTCGTCATATTTGCTCTGCTGAATCAATGCGATGGCCGCTTCATAAGCACGGTCCTTGGCGGCGTAGCACTCATTGATTTTGGCTTGGCTGTCCTTGTGACCGTTCAAGGCTTCAAAGGCGGCAATGGCTTCGTCGTACTTGCCCTGTCGCAGAAGATTGAGCGCGATGGCATACTCTCTGTCCAGAATCGCAACACGGCACAGATTGATCTGCTCGGCGCTGTCCTTGTGACCGCCCAACGACTCCAAGATCGCAATGGCCTGTTCATACTGCCCTTGGGACATCAGGTCGATCGCGCTTTGGTACTGACCGTCCTTGATGGCGGTTTGGCAAAGCGCTATTTGTTCCGCGCTGTCGCGGAAATCGCCCAGTGCCTCAAATGCGGCGATGGCTTCTTCGTACTTTCCTTCGGCCTTGAGCGCCATGGCGGAGTCATACTTGTTTCCGGGGATAATAACAGTGAACAAAACGGTCAGGAAAATGGAAAGAGCTACGATGGGAACGACGATGACAGCCGCCTTCAGGCTCTTCTTTGATACCTTACCGGCGACTTCGCGTCGATGTTCCTTGCGCTGCTGTTTTTCTGCGCGGCGCTGTTCTTCTTTCTTGCGCGCCAATTCTTCCTGCTCTTTGAGCTGAACAATTTTTGCTTGGCACTGCTCAATGCGCTGTTCCGAATCCATAAATCCGTCCAGAGACTTGAACATCTCAATGGCCTTTTCGTAGGCCTTGATGTTTTTGGGGCCGTTCTGGAAGGTGTTGGAATTGTCAAAGATCTCGCAGGCGGACATATAGGTGGGATTTTTCTTGATGTACTCGATTTGATCCGTGCACTGTTTTGCCAGCGCCGAAGAATCCATGTAGGACTTGATGGACGTGAATTTTTCGGCGGCCTTTTTCAGAGCGGCAGGCGTTCCAAGGTTGTGCATCAGGTGTTTGGCCTCCTGATAGACCACTTCCATTTTGGCATATTCTTCTTTGAGGTGGATCTGATCGATGTGCTCTTGGCACTGTCTGATCTTATCTTCGGAATCTCTCCATCCATTCAACGAGCGCAGCATGTCGATGGCCTGTTCATAGGAGTGAATGTCCTTGTGCTTGCCCTGCCATACGTTGGAATCACTCAAAACGGTGCAGGCGGCAACGTAAATGGGAGCCTTGGCCAAAAATGCCAGCTTTTCGTCGCAAAGACGGATGTATGCTTCGGTGTCCTTATAGGCTTGAATGGGCATAAGCGTCGCCCGAATGTTTTGAATGGTCTCGGCATCGGTGGCGTTTTGCAGACGGCTGATCGACTCGGTGTAAATGCCGCGAACCCGACGTTCCTCTGCTCGCTGAATGATGTTTTGATTGCACTTATCCAGCTCCTGTTTGATGGCAGGATCGCCAAAGCGGAGAATTTTTTGATAGTTGTGGCTTTCTGTGAAAGGGGTGCTCAGAAGAGCCAAGCCGGACTTCTTTTTGACGCCCAATTCGATCATCAGTTTAGCCAAATACGCCTGTGCGTTTTCGGGGTCCTTGTTCAGTACGTCCTCGCAAATCTCGTCTGCGTGCGTAAATTCTCCGTCCTCCAGCAACAGGAAGGTGCGCTTGAGCAGAGGCGCGATTTCCGATGTAACTGACGCAGAAATCACGATGGCGTCGTGAGCGGCCTGGGCAGAACCGCCGCCCGTCAGCTTTTTGATGCCGCGGATCAAATCCTGCATAAAGCCCAATTTCGACATATCCTGCGCCTGAAGGTGCGAGAATTCCTCAGGCATCAAATAGGGATCCATGTCCTTGTAAGCGGGAATCAATGTTTTCTTTGCGCCGCCGCGGATCAGATTTAAGTATCGGCTCCATTCGTTTTTTACCCAAGGAGCACGGAAGTATTCGGGTTTGGTTCCCAAAACGATCATGACCTTGGCGGATTGCAGTGCGGCGAAGATATAAGGCTCATATTCCTGGCCGAGCTTATCCTCTAAGGTAACGGGGGCAAAGAAAACCTTGAAGTTTTCCTGCACCAATTCGGAATATATCTGATCGGCAAATACGCTATCGCGTGTTCTTGTTTTGGTGGCATCGTCCGTTTCCTTGTAGCAAATGAAGACGTCAAACGGCTCTTCATTCTGAGAAATGGCAAGGATACCCTTTTGGATGTTGTTGATGGTTTCCGCATCCTGCTCGTACAACTTGCGTTGCTCGGGATCGGCATATCTGAGGGCGGACTTATAGTTTTCATCGTCAAAGACAGAGGTGTACAAGTCGGATCGTAGCCAT